>NZ_JARWOJ010000034.1 GCF_029868625.1 Nocardia neocaledoniensis
CCCCCGGGCCCCGCCGGGCCGCTGGCGGGGGGGCTGGGCGGGGCGCGGGGGGGGGCGCCGCGGGGCGTCGACATGCTGCCCCGGTTGCGCGAGTCGGTCGTCCAGGTCGTCGCCGGTGACCCGGCCGATGCCCGCGACACCCCGCGCGGTGTGCTCGTGGTCGAGAAGGGCGGCACCCGCACGGAATTGGCCACGCAGGTGGTCTCCCTCGGCGCGCCGGCGGTCCGCGCGGGTTAGAGCTTGCGCAGCCGCAGCCGGTTGATGGTGTGGTCGGAGTCCTTGCGCAGCACCAGGGTCGCGCGCGGCCGCGTCGGCAGAATGTTCTCCACCAGGTTCGGCCGGTTGGTGGAGTTCCAGATGTCGCGCGCGGCGGCCGTGGCCTGCTCGTCGTTGAGCGCGGAGTAGTGGTGGAAGTGCGCCTCGGGGTCGGCGAAGCCGGTCTTGCGCAGTGCGAGAAAGCGCTGCACGTACCAGTTCTCGATGTCCTCGATCCTGGCGTCGACGTAGATGGAGAAGTCGAACAGGTCCGACACCATCAGCCGCGGCCCGGTCTGCAGCACGTTGAGGCCCTCGACGATGAGGATGTCGGGCTGGCGCACGCAGTGCTTCTCGTCGGGCACGATGTCGTAGGAGATGTGCGAATACACCGGCGCGCACACCTCTTCGGCGCCCGACTTGACCTCGGTGACGAAGCGCAGCAGCTTGCGCCGGTCGTAGCTCTCCGGAAAACCCTTGCGGTGCATGATGCCGCGGCGGGTGAGTTCGGCGGTGGGGTAGAGGAATCCGTCGGTGGTCACCAGGTCCACCCGCGGATGGTGATCCCAGCGGGCCAGCAGTGCCTGGAGCACGCGCGCGGTGGTCGACTTGCCGACTGCCACGCTGCCCGCGACGCCGATCACGAACGGCACCTGCTTGTCCGGGTGCTTCTCCCCGAGGAAGGTCGCGGTGGCGGCGAAGAGCCGCTGCCGTGCGGCCACCTGCAGGTGGATGAGCCGGGCGAGCGGCAGGTAGACCTCGGCGACTTCCTCGAGGTCGATCTGCTCGCCGAGACCGCGTAGTCCGGTCAGTTCCTCCTCGGTCAGGACCAGGGGAGTCGACTTGCGCAGAGTGCGCCACTGCTTCCGGTCGAACTCCACATACGGGCTCGGCTCGCTCATCCGTGCCACCTACCCGACGCTCCGTCCGGGCGCACACGCACAGCTCGGCTGCCCGTCCAGTGAGATCCGGGATAACTCTGACCGCATGCCGCGATTGTGCTCCGTCCCGGCCATCCGCGCGCAACAGGGGGTTTGGCTACCGGTCGGTAACGAGTCACAACCCCGAGGTAGGGCCCGCTTTTCGGATTCACCCCGTAAGGTCGGACGGCATGGGGTCACATCCACTTGTCACTGAATACCTGCGGCTCGGACTGGCTTTCGACCGGCTCGAGGAGGGCTTCGTCGACGCCTACACCGGCGACCCGCAGCTGCGCCGCGACAGCGAGAACGCGCCCGCTCCCGATCCCGCCGAGCTGGCGCGGCGCGCGGCGAGCCTGCGCGCCGAACTGCCCGACGCCGGGCTCTCGGCGCGGCGCACCGAGTTCCTCGACGCCCACCTGGTGGCGATGGAGTGCTCGGCCCGCAAGTTCGCGGGTGCGGACATCGGTTTCGTCGACGAGGTCCGCGCCTACTTCGATGTCGACATCGCCCCCGGCGACCCCGACGACTATCGCGAAGCGCACCGGCAGATGGACGAGGTGCTCGGCGGTGACGGTCCGCTGGCCGAGCGGGCCGCCGCCTACCGGCGCGGCGACGAGATCCCGCCGGAGCGGCTCGCGGTGTGCGTCGAGGCGTTCTCCAGCGCGCTGCGCGAGCGGGTGCGGGCGCGCTATCCGCTGCCCGAGATCGAGACCGTCACCTACGAGGTGGTCGGCGACAAGCCCTGGTCCGGCTTCAACTACTACCTGGGCGACTACCACTCCAAGGTCGCGATCAACTCCGACCTCAAACAGCACATGGGGCATCTGCCCGCGCTCATCGCGCACGAGGCCTACCCCGGCCACCACACCGAGCACTGCCGCAAGGAGGCCGGGCTGGTCGCGGCGGGCGAGGACGAGCAGACGCTGTTCCTGGTCAACACCCCGCAGTGCCTGATGGCCGAGGGCCTGGCCGACCTGGCACTGCAGTCGATCATCGGCCCGGGCTGGGGTGTGTGGGCGCAGGAGATCTACGCCGATCTCGGCCTGCGATTCGACGGTGAACGGGCCGAACGCTTCTCGACGGCGTCGGCGAAACTGCTGAGCGTGCGCCAGGACGCGGCGCTGCTGCTGCACGATCAGCATCGCGGCGAAGACGAGGTCGCCGCGTTCCTGCAGCGTTGGAGCCTGGCCACGCCGGAGCGGGCGCGGCAGTCGCTGCGCTTCCTGTCCTCACCGCTGTGGCGGGCCTACATCAGCACCTACGTGGAGGGTTACCGCCTGCTCGGCGGCTGGCTCGACAATGCCGTCGACCCGCAGGATCGGGTCGAGCGGTTCGGCAGGCTGCTCGACGAGCCGCTCACGCCGGGCGCGATCCGGCGGATGCCGGTGTGACCTACATCATGATGGCGCAGCCGCCCGGGTTGAACAGCGAGCAGACCAGGTACTGGAGCTGAAGTAGCAGCCGAACCGGCCCGGCGGGCCTGTGAGCTGCGTCTCCCGGGTGGCGGTCGTGGCCGTGTTGCGCTATCCCCGTGCTCGGGCGTCCGCGCGCGGCCCATAGACTGAGGGTCGTGACGCAGACGACCGCTTCGGTGAATACCCAGTCTCTCGGTGAGCTCGATCCCGAGTTGGCCGCCGCGATGGCGGGCGAGCTCGCCCGCGAGCGCGACACCCTCGAGATGATCGCCTCGGAGAACTTCGTGCCGCGCGCGGTCCTGCAGGCGCAGGGTTCCGTGCTCACCAACAAGTACGCCGAGGGCTACCCCGGCCGCCGCTACTACGGTGGCTGCGAGGCCGTCGACGTGGTGGAGACGTTGGCCCGCGACCGAGCCAAGGAACTGTTCGGCGCCGAATTCGCCAATGTGCAGCCGCATTCCGGCGCGCAGGCCAACGCCGCGGTGCTGATGGCGCTGATGAACCCGGGCGAGACCCTGCTCGGCCTGGACCTCGCGCACGGCGGTCACCTCACCCACGGCATGCGCCTGAACTTCTCGGGCAAGCTCTACGACGTCCACTCCTACGGTGTGTCGAAGGAAGACCACCGCATCGACATGGACGAGGTCCGCGACATCGCCAAGGCCGCCAAGCCGAAGGTGATCGTCGCCGGCTGGTCGGCCTACCCGCGCCACCAGGACTTCGCGAAGTTCCGCGAGATCGCCGACGAGGTCGGCGCCTACCTGTGGGTCGACATGGCGCACTTCGCAGGCCTGGTCGCCGCCGGTCTGCACCCCTCGCCGGTGCCCTACGCCGATGTCGTGTCCTCCACCGTGCACAAGACCCTCGGTGGCCCCCGCTCCGGCCTGATCCTGGCCAAGCAGGAATTCGCCAAGAAGCTGAACTCGGCGGTCTTCCCCGGTCAGCAGGGCGGCCCGCTCATGCACGTGATCGCCGCCAAGGCCGCCGCGTTCAAGATCGCCGCCACCGAGGAGTTCAAGGACCGTCAGGTGCGCACCCTGTCCGGCTCCCGCATCCTCGCCGAGCGCCTGACCGGCGCCGACGTCAAGGACAAGGGCGTCTCGGTCCTCACCGGCGGCACCGACGTGCACCTGGTCCTGGTGGACCTGCGCAACTCCGAGCTCGACGGCCAGCAGGCCGAGGACCTCCTGCACGAGGTCGGCATCACCGTCAACCGCAACGCGGTCCCGTTCGACCCGCGTCCCCCGATGGTCACCTCCGGCCTGCGCATCGGCACCGCCGCCCTGGCCACCCGCGGCTTCGGCGACGCCGAGTTCACCGAGGTCGCCGACATCATCGCCGCCGCCCTCGCCGGCACCTCGGACACCGAGACCCTGCGCGCCCGCGTCGCCAAGCTGGCCCAGAGCGTCCCGCTCTACCAGGGCCTCGAGGACTGGCGCCTGCTCGGCTGAGTACCTGAATCGAAACGCCCTCGGTGACCGAACCACTCGGCACCGAGGGCGTTTCGGCGTTCCGGGACCCGATCGGGGCCTTGTGTCCTGTTCTCCCCGGCGACTGTCCCCGTGTCTCCGATCAGGATATTCGCGGCCGATAACTATTGATAGTTTTCGCTTGCCGAAATTCGGTCACACAGCCTGATGGCTTTTCGTGAAGGGTGATCACAATGGTGAATGTGCGAATCTTGAGAAATTCAGCCGCTGTTCTGGTCGGCGCGGGAATCCTGCTGTCGGGCACGGGAACAGCATGGGCCGAGGCGGGCGCCGCGCCGTCCGGTAATTCCGGCTCATCGGATCTCGTCGACGTCGGCACGGGTTCGGCCCGGTCCGGCATCTCGCTCGGTTCGCAGATCGTGAGTTCGGGCAGCGCGGCGGCATCGGATGGGTCGAAGTTGCTGTCGCAGCTCATCGACAGCGGGGGTACCGTGGTCTCCGGCGGCAGTTCTGTCGTCGGCTCATTTCTGGATCTGCTGGTTTCTGGAGTCAAGTCGGTCGGCGATCTATTCGGTCAGCTCATCCAGTACATGTAGCACGCGGTCAGCGCGTACGGATTCAGGACCATTGTCCCGACTTATCCGGATAATGTCCCGTCCGTGCGACCGATCATGTCGTGGACGCTGGATCGTGGCTAGCCTTCGACATGTTCATCCGTATTTCTGTCCGGATGTTCACCAAGTGGCATAGACGGCTTGCTCGTGCCGCAACAATTCCGGTACGTCACAAGAGGAGTTGAACATGGGAAAGACGAGTCGCGGTTGGGGAGCGGTCGCCATCGCTATCGGAATGGGCATTTCCACGGTGGGTGCAGCCGCCGCGTATGCCGACTCCGGCTCGGGTGGTCCGGCAGCAGCGGAACTGGCCGACGCGGGTAGTTCGATCGGTGCCGATGTCTTGGGCACCGGAAGCGGGATCGCTACCGAGGGAGTGAGCCTGCTGCTTCCTGCCGTGCAATTCGGTAGCTCCTCCGCGGAGGTGCTGGCCGACCTGCTCGGTTCCGGTAGCAAGCAAGGGAGCTCCCCGGCCGCAAGTGCGTCGTCGTCGGAAGAAGGGAGGTGAGCAACAACTGCTGACCGAATGAGCGCGGCGCGGTGTTGGTCGGAGTGCGCGGTTCCGACCGGCACCGCGTCGCTGTCCGAGCGCCGGCTGTGGACAGTGCGGGCGGCAGTCAGGTCCGTGATCCGTTGTCGCCGGAACCGGCGATTCGTC
Organism: Nocardia neocaledoniensis; assembly: GCF_029868625.1. Classification (GTDB taxonomy): domain Bacteria; phylum Actinomycetota; class Actinomycetes; order Mycobacteriales; family Mycobacteriaceae; genus Nocardia; species Nocardia neocaledoniensis_A. Next base: position 5,296 of record NZ_JARWOJ010000034.1, read on the forward strand.
GGAGCGCTTCGATCGCGGCAGGCCGAGCATCCCCGCCATAACCCAGCAGGACTCCGGCGTATATACCGCATTTGATCCTCTCGCCGAGGACGAATCGTGCGCACTCCTTGATGACCGGACACCGCAGGCACACGCTGCGGGCGCGGGCGATGGTGAGCCTCTTCGTCTGCTGGGAAGGGAAGAACATCTCCGGGGGCGCGGTTCTGCAGTTGGCGTTCTCTATCCATTCATTTCTTGCCATCGAATTTCCGTCCTGTTGTGCATCGGTGTCGCGCCGATCGGATCATTTGTGAGCGCGGATGAGTGACGAATCCGGGTTCCGAAAAATCTACTTACCTTGAGGATGAGGTTGTGCGAGTGCGTCGAATAAGAGAAGGCTGTATCGACATCGAGTGGTGCCGATACACGGACATACGACTTGCCGCCGATGCGAAAGCTGCCGCCCGGCAACTCTGCGAAAATTCGGACACCATCGAGCGAGTACGTATTCGGCTCACCGGCCGTGTCAGGAATGAGACGTTGGCCGAGGCGACGGTGCAATGTGGTCCGCACGTATTTCGCGTGCAACTCGTTACCGGAACGGACTCGGTCGTACCTGTTCTCGCCGAGCATGTCGAGCGTAAGCTGTCCTGCACTGCGGACGGGGTTCCTTTCTGGTGGTCCGGCTCGATAGATCCGCGGCTGACCTGCGCCAGCGAAACGAAGCCGATCGTTCGCCGCAAACTGGTCCGCCTGCGAAGGTGTTCCCCCTGCGATGCCGCTCGTGATCTCGAGGCAGGTGACTACACGACCCGGCTTTTCATCGACGTCGACACCGGCGAGGACTCCGTGGTCTTCCGGCCTGGTATCCAGTCGGCCGCTGACCCGTTGGTACTGGGTCTGCGGCGCCGGCGAACGCAATGGCCGCCACTGGATGCCGCCGCGCCACACCGCTTCGTGGTGGGTGCGCCCGCGCGCGTCATGACGGAGACAGCGGCGATGCGTGAGCTCTGTGAAAAAGGTCTGGCGACGCTCTTCTTCGTCGATGATTGCTGGCTGCGCGGCCGCCTGCTCTACCGCCGATACGATCAGCGGCTGGGTCTGGTCATACCGACCTCCGGATAGGTTCGTGGCTCCTCGTCCCCGAGGCCCATCGCGTGGGCGACCACTGCTGCCTGCGTACGGTTGCGCAGCTCCAACCGGGTGAGCAGGGCGGAGACCGCGTTGCGGATCGTCTTCTCGCTGAGGAAGAGCCGGTCCGCGATCTGCCGGTTCGTCAACCCGGCACCGATCATGGTGAGTAGTTGTCGTTGCCGCTCGGTCAGCCTGACGTTCTCGACTTCCCGGTAGCGGCGGACCTCGCTGATCACGGTTTCGCTGAGCTGGTCATCGAGCAGCGAACAGCGCGAGCCCAGTCGTGCTACGAGGGCTGTCAACTCGGCGGTCGTCGCTGATTTGCAGAGCACCGCCGTGCGCCCTCTGGCCACCGCGGAGACCATCGTTTCGTGACTGGGGTTCTCGGTGAAGACGAGGCAGCCCGTGGTGAGCGGCAGTGCCGCCAGCACCGCCGCCGTGCTGATCGCCTCGCTGCGCAAAGACTTCGGGTCGATGACCACCACATCCGGCTGGACCCGGTTGATCAACTCGATCGCCGCACTGATGGAACCAGCGACACCCGCGAGAGTGAGACTCCTCTCCTGTGTACAGACGCTGCGGAGACCTTGCCGTGCGATCGCCCATCCATCCACCACAACGACTCTGGTCGTCGATGTCATGGGCGACCACACGCTTCGAGAATGGAGAGGTATCCATCGAATCGTCGATACAGCAGCCGTACCCGACCCGTCAGGGGGTCGGCGAAGAACAGGAACGGTAGACCGTTGCGGCACAGCCTGGCGGCGGCAACGGGTTCCGGGACCACCTCGGCGGCGCCGCTGTCGACGGCGATTCGTGAGGTGTCGGTGTCAGTCGCGTGGGACCGGGAGCGACGGATCAATCTGACCTGCTGATCGCCTGCCCGGTAGAGCACGGCATTGTCACCGGTGTCCGCATCGCGGAACAGGAACGTGGCGAAGTCCATCCGGTACATGACCTCGCACGCGGCGGCCGGGTTCAAGGTCAGCAGCTGGACCGCCTTCCGTCGGACGACGGGTTGGGGCGGGGTGACGATGGACAATGCGCGGTTTTCCGGGTAGGGCAGGAACCCGGGGGCCTGACCGGCGCGTATGGTGTCGACGTGACGGCTGAATCGCTCGACCGCCGTTGCCGCCGGTCCCATGATCTGAACGCGGCACGGCTGTCCGTTGATATCGGCATTGACCTGGTAGAGAACACCCCGCACGTTGCGCCGGGAAATGCGCACGCAGCCAGTCGAAGAAGCGGATGTCTTCCGTAGCGCCTGGCCGACGCCGTCGATCGTGTACATCATGTCTGCCGCGGGCACTGCCCCGCGGGTGCGTACCACCAGTCCTGGCCAGATTTCCCGCTGCTCCGTATCTTGCCACGTCATGTCAGGACCGCTTCGTCAGGGGCGAAGCTAGCTTCGATTCATTCTTCGCACCATTTGTCGGGAAATTTTTTGTGCACATATTCAGGACCCCTGGTCTCGGCATCGATTCACCCCCCGTGCATTCGAAACTATTTAGATCGACCGGTTCGAAAAAGGGTCGGACGTCCTGGTATTCGTTGTGATGTGGACCTCGCGGACAGGCGCGGACTATCAAGGCGAACCCGCAAATCGAGCTTCGTGGAGTGAGCTCGCTCGAAGCAGTGGCCTGAGTCACGAAATGTGAATTCGCTGATGAGGGTCACAACGCACCACTCGTGTCGGCGATCAGCATCCGGCGGTGTACTTGATCGGCGGGAGGTGCGCGTTCTTACGTCGCTGCTGGCGATTCCGGGCAACACGGCGTCGCACCTGGCGAATTTCAGGGAAATTCCAGCTTTCTGATGGGGGCGCCGGAGACTGAGCACGGCTGGTTCGCCGTGTGCGTCCCGGCTGTGAACGAGAATTCGCGCCAGGTGGAGAAGATCAGATGCGATCGAGAACCGAACAGTGCTCCAAAGCTGGACTGCCCGCCTCCGGGCAACTGTGTCGCAGTGGTAAGACCGTGACGGCATTGTCGGGTCACGGCGACGAAAAACCGACTGACCACCGTCGCCGGGTGTCCGGTCGCACGCCGGTTCGCTGTCGGCGGGGCGATTCGTGTCCGGAGACAGGGATCCGGGTGTTTCTCGTAGACCGCCAGGAGATCGTCCTACACGGCCTGAATGTCGCGCTCGCCGGCGAGCCCGGTATCAGCATCGATGGTGAGGCGGTGAACGCCTTGCAAGCCATGGCGCGAATCCGAGGCGATCACCCGCCGGACGTGGTGGTCATTGATCCGGACCTACCCGACGGGCGCGGTCTCGAGTTGTGTCGTACCCTCCGTGCACGGTTCACCGAAGTGAGGTGTGTCGTCCTCACCGCCAGTACCGACCCAACTCGGCTGGCCGAATCGATGGCGGCCGGAGCGAGTGCGTATGTCGTAAAGGACGTCGTCGGTGCCGATCTGGCCGCCACGATCAGAACTGTGGTCGCCGGCGGGACCTCCTACGACGCCCGCGTGGCCCGAGAATTGCGCTCGAGGGTCGGGCGGACCGCGATGCTGGATCAGCTCAGCCCACGTGAGCGGCAGCTGTTCGCGTTGCTGGGCGAGGGGCTGACGAATCGGCAGATCTCCGACAGGCTGTTCATCGCCGAAAAGACGGTCCGCAACTCGTTGACAGTGCTGTTCGCCAAGCTCGGTGTCAACGGGCGGGTACAGGCCGCCGCGCTGGCTGCGAAGATCGGCGCTGTGGCGGCCTCCGCGTCGATCTGATCTCCGCGAGTCGCGCGCCGGTTGGTTCGATCCCGCGAGCCGTTTCGCCACAATGGTGGTCGTGGAGCGAGATCATGCGGGCACGGGCGAATCGCGCGCATCGGGGTCGCGATCCGAGCCCGTGTTCACCGAAGATGACTTGAATCTGGTGAACGCGCTACAAATCGCGCCTCGCGCGCCGTGGGCGCGGGTGGGCGCTGCGCTGGGGGTGGACGCGGCCACGGCGGCCAGACGGTGGCGCCGTTTGACTTCCGAAGGCCTGGCCTGGACCACCGCGTACGCTCCGGAATACTCACTGTTCGCGATCGCACAGGTCACCTGCCGACCGGACCGAATCCGGCAGGTGTCGGAGGCGGTGTGCGCCGATCCGTCCATCTATTCGGTGGAGCGCACGACGGGTCATTATCAGCTCGAACTCTGGATCGCCGCGGGGGATCTGCTCGCGCTCGACGAGTTCGTGTCTCGCTCGCTCGGCACCCTCTCCGGCGTTGTCGAGGTACGAACCAGCGTGGGCGTGAATGTCTATGTCGACGGCAGCGATTGGCGAGCGGGCTCGCTGGACAAGTTCGAGCGTGCGGCGCTCGGTGATCCCGATCAGTCAACTATCCGGCCACGGAATTCTGGACGATCGTCGGACCGGCGGTTGGTCGCCGCGCTCGGCGCGGATGCCCGCCGCAGCGTTGTCGACCTCGCGCGCGACACGGGGATGAGCGCGACATCGATTCGGCGCCGGCTGACGGAGATGACTCGGTCCGGTCGGCTGATTCTCCGAGCAGAAATGTCACGGCAGGCTGCCGGCTGGCCGATTCTCATCACCTACAGACTGCGCGTACCGGCCGCCGACCTCGATCGCATGGGTGCGACGACAGCGAAATGGAGTGCTGTGCGCGTCTGTGTACCGATGCTCGGAGGTGACACGAACATGCTCATGGTCGCGTGGCTGCCGACGATCGAGGGGGCGTTGCGGCTGGAAACTGAGATCGTTCGCCTGTTCCCGCAGACCGAGATCCGGGAGCGTGATCTCAGTGCGGTCACCCTGAAGCGGATGGGGCGGGTGCTGGATGGATTCGGCAGGGCGATCGGCTTCGTCCCCGTCACGGTCGCGTGACGATTATCCGGGACATTCGGCTCTTGGGTGCACCGCGTCGTGGTGGTTTCCTGAATCGTGAGACAGGGGAGTGGATTCGAACGAGGAATGATGAAGCGGAAAATCGCGCACGCAACTGATCGAAAGAACAACTCGCCGGACCCGAATTCGCGGCGCTCGACAATGGTGCGGGTGCTCGTTGTCGCGTCGATTCTGATCGTGGCTGTGCTCTGTGTCACGCGCTGTGAGTTCGATGGTGGTTTGCTGGATAAGGAGTCCGAGGCGAGCCGCAAAAGTGCCGAGCAGCTCCGCGCGGCAGCGCGAGCTGCCGCCGAACGGGACTACCTGACAGAGCATCAATCAGACATCCACACCGATGTGATCGCCTTCGCGGCGGCGTTGTGCTCGGCGACCGATTCTTTCCGCTCGGCCGTTCCGCGGTCGAGCAGCGAGCCGACTACCGTGGACGCCGCTCTGGCCAACGTGCGGACAGATCTGGCCGTGATCGGTGGAGCCGCACGCGGAGCGCGTGATTCCGTGACCGGCGTTCCGATACCCGCCACGGATCAGGTGTTGACACCAGGCACCGACGCCGAGACATGGGGCCGTCTGCGAGATCGAGCCAGCCGCGCTTTCGGCGACGTGGCTACCTCGGCCGACACCATCGACGACCGGCTGAATATCGCGGAGCACTCGGATTTCGACGCCGCGACGACCGAACTGCGGAGAGCCAACGACGCCATGGAGGCTCAGCTCACGGCACTCGCCGAGACGGTCGACGATGTCCTGGCGCGGCTACCGATTCCCAATCAGGAAACCCTTACCGCCCTGCGAGCCGCCGAAGTATGTGGCTCCTCCGTCGCCTGATCAGTATGAGGACGACGATGGACGGATGCGCTCACATCCGACGCGAGACGATGGGCCATGCTCGGGTGCGGAGGAATACGGGAGGGGCGTCGCGAGTCGTCGCGGCGGGCCTGCTGTCGCTCTCCGTGCTGCTGATCCTGAACGGTGGCGGCGATGACGCGCCGATGGCGACAGTCGCCGGGGTGCCGTCGCAGGTCGTGATCCAGCACGTCGACGATGCCGCGCCTGCGCGCCTCGTCGTTCCCGCTCTGGAAATCGATGCCGAGATGGTGGCGGCACCCACGACTGTCGAGTTCGACCCATTCCTCGGCCGCGACGTCGAGAGTTTCGGTGTCCCGGCCGATATGGCATCCACGACCTGGTGGTCGGATGGGCCGCGACCGGGTGGTCCGGGGTTGGCGGTCGTTCTCGGGCATACCCAGGTCAACGGCCATGGTGTCTTCGACCACCTCGGCGATATGCGGCCGGGCGAGCTCGTCGAGGTACATCCCGCTTCGGCGAGCGGGGCCGTGGGTTTTCGTGTGCGCGAGGTCATCACGGGTATTCCGAAGTCCGATCCGGCGGCCCTGGCGGGGATCCTGTCCGCGCACAACGACGTACGCGGACTCGCGTTGATCACCTGTGGTGGAGAGTTCGACATGGCCGCCGGGGCCAGTGCTGCCAACACGGTAGTAGTCGCCGAATCTGTCGATGGGTAGCGAACGTCCGCGATGGCGCGGCGGTCGGAACACATTCCGCGGTAGACCCGATCATCGGAACGGATGGTCCGATGTCGGCGAGATCAGCGCGAGGGCGCCGTCGTAGCGCCGGTACAGCAGTCTGCCGCGGGCCGTCGCCGGGTCGACATAGAACAGGAATGGCAAGCCGTTTCGGCACAGCCGTTTGGCTGCCACGATATCGGGGACGGTGAGTGTCGGAGTCAGATCCACAGCGATGCGGTGATCGCGCGCAGCGGGGAGCTCTACTCGGGTTTGGCGGAGCAGCCGTACGCCCGCGGTTCCGGCCCGGTACACAATGGCGTCCTCGCCGGTGTCTCGGTCGCGAAACAGATGCGCGTCGAAGTCCATCGTGTCCATGATCTCGCTCGCCGCCGCGGGCGAGAGTATCTGGGTTCGGAATACCTTGTGTCGCACTATCGGACGAAGCGACGTGATGGCCGCGAGATTCCGCGCCGCGCTGCGCTGCCACGGGGCGTGCCGGTCCGCCGCGCACAGGCGGTCGAGCTGCCGGTCAAATCGATCGATGACCGTGGTCGGTCCCGACGTGTCGTCGCCGACGAGCTGCACCCGGCACGGCCATCCATCGATGCTCGCGTTGATCTGGAACACCGTGGGTTCCGGTTCGCCGCGGTAGCGCGTGATTCTCAGGTGCGCGACAGCCACGCCTTCGACGGTCTGCAGTGTCCGGCTGACACCGTGAACCATGTGCGCCACCGCCATCGCGGGCACCGGTCCCGCGGTCCGGATCGTAACTCCGCGGTTGATCTCCGTCTCAGACGGCTTCTTCCGGTCCAGCCATCTTGTTCGCATTCTGCCGGATCCTCTCGCGATCGAATCGGTGCATTTGATTCGTCGCGATTGTGTTCACGGCGCGTCTCCGGGCGGCAGGGCTGTATGTCCCGGAATGAGTAACACGCGTCACCGAATGCTGGACATGGCCCGACCGGAAAATCATGCGCAAGAAATCGGGACATCTGGCTCTTCTGCTCGAAGAGCACCCATGGTGTTGTCGGTGAGGTGCGCACGACGCGGGCGAAGAGAGGTGGATCGAGAGATGAACCGTGAAATGACTCAGCGCGAAATACTGTGTGAGTTGGAGCCAGTGGCAGAAGTGGCTCTCAACAACCACCTCGCGCGCTCGAAGGAGTGGCATCCACACGACTATGTCCCCTGGGACGAGGGCCAGAACTTCGCCTTGCTCGGGGGCGCCGATTGGGAGCCCGGCCAATCTGATCTGGGCGACGTCGCGAAAGCGGCACTCGTCACCAACTTGCTGACCGAGGACAACCTCCCTTCTTACCACCGTGAGATCGCGGAGAGTTTCTCCCGAGATGGCGCATGGGGTACGTGGGTCGGCCGGTGGACAGCGGAGGAGCAACGACACAGTGTCGTCCTACGGGACTATCTGGTGGTCACTCGCGGCGTCGACCCCGTCGCGCTGGAGCGGGCACGGATGACGCACATGACGAACGGCTTCAATCCGCCAGTGGCCGAATCGAGCGATCTCCGCGAACAAGGCTTCCTGCACTCGGTGGCGTACGTGAGTTTCCAGGAGTTGGCCACTCGGATCAGCCACCGCAACACCGCCAGATTCTGTGGCGACCCGGTGGCCGACCGGATAATGCAGCAGCTGGCCGCGGACGAGAACCTCCACATGATTTTCTATCGCACGCTGTGTGGTGCGGCCCTGGACCTCGCGCCGGATCAGGCGATCGTGGCCATCGCGAACATAGTGGAGAATTTCCGTATGCCCGGCGCCGGCATGCCGGACTTCCGGCGCAACGGTGTGCTGATGGCCAAATACGGGGTCTACGACCTTCGTCAGCACCTCGAGGATGTGCTGCAGCCTGTCATGCGTAAATGGAACGTCTTCGGCCGTGATGATTTCACCGCCCGGGGTGAGCAAGCTCGAGAGCGGTTGGATCGGTTTTTGGAGAATCTCCGGGAAGTGCAGATTCCGCGTTTCGAGGAACAGCGTGATCGCGCACTCGCCCGTGATCGCGCTCGTCGGTGACAGTCGCCGTGCCTGCGCGGTCCGAGACCTCGACGGGAAAGCGGGACATTTGCCCCTGGGTGAGCCATCGAAAAACTGGCTACCTGTAACGAGCAGGCGGTTTCTCGCGCAAATTCGAAAGGTCTAGGTATGTCAGCCATGTCGTCACAGCGAGCCGACCGTGTCCGCCGAACGGCGGTATGGGTACTCGTTGCACTGCTGATCACGATTCTGGCGTCACGCCCGATCATGCAGGCATTGGTTGCGCTCGGCGTAACCATGGGTTGGAGCTGAGGTGCGTAAGCCGGTGGGCAGGGGTCCGCCCTTCCCGGGCCATATGCGAACCAGATCGTTGCGGAAAGAGTTATACGAAGGGTTGAGAGTTTGATGTACGACATTGCCGATCCCGCGAAGCCGGAAAGGGGGTGGAAAACAGCGGCTTGGGTCCTGCGCGCCCTGGCCCTGGGGTTGCCGATACTCGGCTATTTCCTGATCGGCGGCGCGCAGGCAGGAGCGCAGGTGCCGGACCATCCGGGTTTCGATCTCGGTGCCGTGATCGATGCGATGGGTCCGGCTCAGTCCAATGCCGTTGTGGCGCAACCCGGGCTGGTCGGCAGTCCGCCGGAGCCCATTCCTGACGTCGCTCCGTTGTGGCAGCAGCTGGAAGATTTCGGAGACAGTTTCGCGGCGGTCTTCGTCGATCGGAACCGGCACGAGACGCCGGCGTCGGAGGACCCGAGCCCCGATCAGGGCCTACCGGTCCTCGCCGGCGCCGTCGAGCAGGGGCGAGTCGACTTCGAGTCGATGACGCGGCCACTGGTGCACGACCTGATCGGTGTGGTCGACGAACTGCGCTACGACGCATCGCCACGTGGCCCGGACCAGGGCCACGCGGCCCAACCACTCCCACCGCCGGGTGTCGGCCTCGAATCACCCTCGCCCGAAACGAATTCGGGATGTACTGCGGGCGAATGCGAGAATCGCGTCGGCTCCGCTGCTCTGGATCTCGCCATCCGGGCGGATGAGGCCCTCGGTCGGTTCAGCGAAGATCCGGTGGGCTTTCTGCACGGGGTGATCGACCCCTCGATCGACAGCTTCCGGTCCGATCCTCTCGGCGCCGTCCGCGACGGCGCGTCCGCGCTGCTCGCTCCCGGTGGGCTGGTGGTCGCTCCACGCGAAGCGCTCGCCGCTGTCGCGTCCTCGCTGGGTGGGCCGGCGCTGGCCGCCTGTGTGGAGGTGTTGTTCGATGCTCGGGTCGCCCCGGTCGTCGGCGACGTTGTGACATCGATGGCGCTTGCCGCCGCCGTGCCCCTGGGGGCGTCGTTGATCGGCTCGGTACTCGGCGGGCTGACGACGGGTATCCCGGGTGCTGTCACAGGTGCGCTCGCCGGGCTGTCGAACCCCCTGTCCGCTGTCGTGGGTGGCACGGTCGGCGCGCTACTCGGCGCCTCGATCGGCGTGGTGCCCGGTACCGGTCTCGGTGGTGTGATCGGCAGCGTTGGTGGCGCGGTCATCGGTTGGCTGGTCGCCACGGTCGGCGGTGTCGGAGTCGGTGCCGTCCTCGGTGGCGTTCTCGGTGTGATCGTGCCCGCGCTGTTGATCATGGGGAGTGCGGTTCTGCTCGGCGGACTGCTGTCGGCACTGGTCCTTGCGCCTGTGCTGGTCGTGGGTGCGCTCGGGCTGGCTGTGCTCGCGCTCACCGCGCCGGTGTGGTTGCCGCTCCTGCTGTTGGCGCTGCCGCTGATTCTGATTCCGCTGATCCCCGCTTTGGCCATCGCGGTGCCGCTGCTGTTGCTGTCGCTGGCGGGTGCACCGCTACTCGCGTTCGGGTACGTCCTGCTCACCAAGGTGTGTCTGGGCCTGATCGCGGCGGCGATCGGCATTCCATTCCTGATCGTCATCTGGCCGGGTCTCGGCTTGGTGCTGGGCGGGCTGATCGTGGCGTTGTTCCTGGCGCCTGTGGAATTCGTGTTCTTCACCGCCATCCTCGGCGCCCTGCTGCTGGCTGTGACCGCGGCGATCGCTGCGGTGGTCTACCTGGGGTCGATGGTTCTCATGTTGCCGGCGGCCATCATGGCTGGCCTCGTGTTCGCGCTGTTCGGTGCGATCGGCGGCGCTCTCGCCCTCGGGGTACTGCTGTTCGCGGCGCCGCTGCTGCTGCTGGTGGCTGTGCCGGGCATGGTGGTCGGCGGCTTGCTCGCGCTGGCGATCATCCCGATGGCCGTGATCTTCGCAGCCCCGCTCGGTGCGGTGATCGGCGCTGTGCTCGGTGCGCTGAACCCGTTGAACCTGATCGGTGCGCTGATCGGTGGCGTCACCGGGTCGCTCGTCGGCCTTCTCGCGGGGGCCGCGACCGGCGCGGTGCTCGGTTTCCTGACCGGCGCGGCGGCAGGTGTGCTCGTGGCGCAACTACTGTCGTCCGTCATCGGCGCGATCCTCGGGTTCGTGGTCGGTGCGGTGCCGGGTGCGATCTTCGGTGGCCTGGCCGCCGTGGTCGTCGCGCTGCCGTGGGCGGCATTGGTCGCGCTGGCGGCCGCCGCGGTGCTCATCTCGGGCACCGTGTCCAATTGGGCGAGCCTGACGGCCGGTGCGCGGCAACAGCGTGACAACCTGATCGATGCGGCGTGGCGAGCGTGGCACCAGAGCAACCTGAAGCGGTTGCTCGGCGGTGTCCTCGATTGCTACCAGGGTCCGGTCACGAAGGTGGCTTCGGTTGTCGACGCGTGGTTCCGTGGTCGGCTGGACCCGGTCGGTATCGGTATCGGTGCGGCTGTCGGCTTCACGGTCGGCGTGCTCGTCGCGGGCGGGCTCGGCGCCGTCGTGGGCTTCGGTTCGGGACTGTCGAGTCCGTTGAACCTGCTGTCGGGCATTCCCGGCGCACTGGCAGGCGCCGTGCTGGGGATGCTGGTCGGCGGTACGGTCGGCACGCTTCCTGGCGGTGTGCTCGGCGGCATCGTCACCTACCTGGGTACCTCGGTCATCGACTCGATGATCACCGCCACCGCTGGGACGATCCTGGGCCTGGTGACCGGGATCGTGGCGTCGACAGTGACCGGTGGTCTACTCGGCGTCGGGATGGGCACCGGCATCGCTTCCATCGTGAGCGCGTTGGCCGGAGCCGGTGCCGGTGTGATCGCGGCGCTCGGTGCCCTGGTCGCGACCCTCGGGATCGTCGGTGCGGCGGTGCTCCTGCCGTTCCTGGCGACCGTCGGCATCACGCTGGTGGCGGGTGTGCTGCCCGCGCTGATGGCGCTGTTGGCGCCGCTGGTGATTCCCGCGTTGATTCTCGGTGCGATCGTGGCGGTCATCGCGATTCCGTTCACGGTCGTCATGGGCATCCTGGTGGTCATCGGCCTCATCGCCGCCGCGTTCGCGGGCCCCTTCGCGGTCCCCGCGATCTTGATCACTCTGGTGATCTACGTGGCGGTAGTCGGTGGGATCGCACTGGCTGCGGCGGGAATCGCGGTCGGCTTCATGCTGATCGTCGGCATCCCGTTGGCGATCGCGGCCTACCTCGCCTTCGAGGCACTGGTCGGTGCGCCGATCATGGCCATGGCGGGTCTGCTCACGCTCGTCGGTCTCGGCGCCGCGCTGGTCTCGGCGCTCTCGGTGGGCGCGGTGGCCGGAGCGGTCGTGATGACCGTTGTCGACCTGGTCACCGCGGGGGTGGCGATTCCGTCGGGTGCTGTCATCGGGGCACTGCTCGGCGCGCTCGCCGGGCTGGCGGCCGCCCCGCTGCTGGCGATTCCGGTCGCGGTGGGTGGCGGCGTGCTCGGGGCCATGGCGGGCCTGCTCAATCCGCTGAACATGTTCGGGGCTGTCCCCGGCGTGGTCATCGGTTCCGTGACGGGCTGGATCGTCGGCGCGGTCACGGGCAGTGTCCCGAGTGCGGTGGTCGGCGCGGTCCTCGCGATCGTGGCGACCGCGTTCGCTCGCGCGATACTCCGCTCCTACCTCGTCGGTGTGTTCGCGGCGGGTGTCGGGGCGTGGGCCGGGCTCGGCGTCGGCATCACCGTGGGAGCGGTCCTCCCGCGCCGAGACGGTCCCGTTCCCGACGTCGATGTCGAGGGTGGACTCGAGGCACTGCACGAGCTGCTGAACGGTGGTTCCTGTGGTATGGACAGCCCATGCCGACCGGAGGCACCGGTGCCGGGCGAGAGCGACTGTGGCCCAGTACAACCGGAGGTATCGGTGCCGGGTGGGAGCGAATGCGGCCCGCTACCGCTGCCGGAACATTCCGGTGTTGGGTCTGCCGACATCTCCGAGTACCCGGTGCATGCAGGCACGGGCGGTGTCGCTCCGTTGCCCGCATCCGCTGAGTCGCGTCCGGTGCAGTTGACCGGGCTCAGCATGGCGGCACTCGGACTGCTGCTGGCGGCGCTGGCCGCCGCGGCGGCGACCAGACGCGAACGCGTCGAGGTCTGACCGCGTGAGCCCCAAGCGCGGGACACCCCAGGAGCGTGACCCGGCTACGCGGTCCTTGCCGCGTTCCGGCTCGACGACGGGCGCACGCTGCTGGTCGACCGTGGCCTG
>NZ_JARWOJ010000035.1 GCF_029868625.1 Nocardia neocaledoniensis
GAGCAGGCCCCCGGGGGGGCCGGAAAAGAAAAACCCCGGGGGGGGGGAAAGCCCAGGGGGACAAAAAGGGAATAAATACCCAAAAGGGGGGGGGGAATAAAAAAGCCTGGCAAAACCCCCCCCACCCTGCCCCCCACCCGCTATGTCTTCCCGGGGGCCCCCCCCGCGCCCGCGCCGCTGGTCGCGGCCGGTATCGCGGGCGGCATCGTCGCCGGGATGGCCTCGGGCGCGGTGCTCTCGCGAGTCTCGTTGGGCCGCAAGCTGCTCGACCGCATCCTGCCCAAGCCGGGCACCGGCCCGAGCGAAGAGGCCCGGCGCAGCGGCTGGTTCGCCATGAAGACCTTCGCGCGCACCAGTTCCGGCGCCAAGTACCAGGCCACCTTCTCGGGCACCGGTGACCCCGGCTACCAGGCCACCGCCGTCCTGCTCGGCCAGAGCGGACTGTGCCTGGCCTTCGACGAACTCCCCGAACGCGCGGGCGTTCTCACTCCCGCCTCCGCCATGGGCGAGGCGCTCACCGAGCGGCTGCGCGCCGCCGGGATGACCATCGAGGTCGCGCGGCAGTGAATCTGGCCCGTGTCGCGATGAACGTGCCCGCGGTGGCCGCGGTGTACGAGCACGCCTGGCGACCCACCCTGTTCTATCTCGCGAGCGGTCGCACCACCGGTAGCGACCGCCGCGAGGCGGTCGACACCCTGCGCCTGCGTGGCGGCAAGAAGGTACTCGACCTCGCCTGCGGCCCCGGCAATTTCACCAGGTACCTGAGCGATTTCCTGGCGGGCGACGGCTTCGTCACCGGCCTCGACTACTCCGAGCCGATGCTGGCCAAGGCCGTGGCCGACAACGCGGGGCCACGCGTCGGATACGTCCGCGGTGACGCACGCGTACTGCCCTTCGCCGACGGAACCTTCGACGCCGTCTGCTGTTTCGGCGCGCTGTACCTGATCCCCGATCCGCTCGCGGCCACCCGCGAGATGATCCGGGTGCTCGCGCCGGGCGGCCGCATCGCCATCACCACCAGCTACCGCGAGGACAACCTGTTCGGCAAGGCGGGCACCGCCGCCGCGGGGCTGAGCGGGCTGCGCCTGTTCGATCGCGACACCTTCCCGAACCTGTTCGCCGAGGCCGGATTGATCGAGATCGACCAGCGCGTACACCGTTTCATGCAATACGTCGACGCCACCAAGCCCGCCTGAGCGATTCCGGGGTAGCTCGGCGGTAGCCTTCGCGGCATGGACGCGGTGAACTCGGTAGTCGTCGACATCAACGACGTGTTCTGGAACTGGCTGCTGATCCCGCTGGTGATCGTCGCCGGGTTCTACTTCACGCTGCGCAGCGGTGTCGTGCAGCTGCGGATGCTGCCGGAGATGGTGCGCGCGGTCACCGAGAAGGGGAAGACGGCCGCCGACGGCAAGAAGTCGGTGTCGGCGTTCGGCGCGTTCAGCATCTCGGCCGCGGCGCGCGTCGGCACCGGCAACATCGCCGGCGTGGCCACCGCCATCAGCGTCGGCGGACCGGGCGCGGTGTTCTGGATGTGGGCGATGGCGACCCTCGGCGCGGCCTCGGCGTTCGTGGAGTCCACGCTCGCCCAGCTCTACAAGCGCCCCGAGCACGAGCCCGGCACCTTCCGTGGCGGGCCCGCGTACTACATGGAGCACGGTCTCCGCCGCCGCTGGCAGGGTCTGACCTTCGCGGTCATCATCACCGTGACCTTCGGTTTCGTCTTCAACGCGGTGCAGTCCAACACCATCATCGCCACCTCACGCGCCTCGCTGTCGGGGCTGGACGGCGACTGGTTCGCCCCGCTGGTCGGGCTCGGGCTCGTGGTCCTGCTCGGACTGGTGATCTTCGGCGGGGTGCGCCGGATCAGCCACATCACCGAGGTGCTCGTCCCGGTCATGGCCGGGGTGTATCTGGTGCTCGGGATCGCGGTCGTGGCGCTGAACATCAGTGATCTGCCCCGCGTGGTCGCCGATATCGTCGGCGGCGCGTTCGGTCTGCGCGAGGTGGTGGGCGGCGGGATCGGCACGGCCATCGCGCAGGGCATCCGGCGCGGCATGTTCTCCAACGAGGCGGGTCTGGGCTCCTCGCCGAACGCGGCGGCCTCCGCCGATGTGTCGCACCCGGTGAAGCAGGGCCTGGTGCAGTCGCTCGGCGTGTACTTCGACACCCTGCTGATCTGCTCGATCACCGCGTTCATCATCCTGACCAGCGACCCCGACCTGTCCGAGCGGCGCAGCGCCGATCTCACCCAGACCGCGCTGCGCACCGAACTCGGCACCTGGGCCGGGCACGTGCTCACGGCGGTGGTGTTCATGCTCGCGTTCAGCTCGATGATCGGCAATTTCTACTACGGCCGCGCCAATATCGAGTTCATCACCGACAAACCGCAGGCGCTCACCGCCTTCCGGGTGCTGGTGCTGGTGGCCGTGTTCGGTGGCGCGCTGGGGTCGGTGGCGCTCATCTGGAACCTCGCCGATGTGTTCATGGGCGTGATGGCGCTGGTGAATCTGGCCGCGATCATCCCGCTCGGCGCCGTCGCGTTCCGCCTGCTCGCCGACTATCGCGCGCAGCAGGCAACCGGTGTGGACCCGGTTTACGTGCACCGGGCCGAGATCGCCGATCCGGCCGGGGTGGCCTGCTGGCAGGCAACGATTGCGTCGAGCTTGCCGGTCGATCGTCCGCGCTAGTGGTAGGCATGGGAAATGGCGAAACACTGGGCCGAACCGGTCACCTCCGCACTGCGGGCCGACGGTCAGCGCGTGGCCGATCTCGACCCGTCGACCACGCCGGGCTTCACCGGTGACAAGCAGCTCGGCAGGAAGCTGCTCGTCGAGCGTGGTCTGGTGCTTTCCGACCTGCAGGAGCGGTTGTTCGCGAACGGGCGCACCGGCGATCGGCGCAGCGTGCTGCTGGTGTTGCAGGGCATGGACACCGCGGGCAAGGGCGGCATCGTGCGTCACGTCATCGGCTCGGTGGACCCGCAGGGTGTCGACCACGCGTCCTTCGGCGTGCCGACCGAGGAGGAGAAGCAGCACGATTTCCTGTGGCGCATCCGCAAGCGGCTGCCGGTACCAGGACAGATCGGCGTCTTCGACCGCTCCCACTACGAGGACGTGCTGGTGGTCCGGGTGCACAATCTCGTGCCCGCGTCCGAATGGGAGAAGCGCTACGGCCTGATCAACACCTTCGAACGCGAGGTCGCCGACGCCGGCACCACGATCATCAAGGTCGCCATGTTCGTCTCCCTCGACGAGCAGAAGCGCAGGCTGCGCGAGCGGCTGGAACGCCCCGACAAGCACTGGAAATTCAACCCCTCCGACATCACCGAGCGCGCCCACTGGCCGGAGTACCAGAAGGCGTACCAGGTGCTGCTCGACCGCACGAACACCGACTACGCGCCCTGGTACGTCCTGCCCGCCGACAGCAAGTGGTACGCGCGCCTGGCCGTCACCGAACTGCTGATCGACGCGCTGACCAGGCTCGATCTCGACTGGCCGACCGCCGATTTCGACGTCGCCGAGCAGCTGCGCAGACTCGACGAGTCCTGATCCCGAGCGTTGAAGAAACTCTCAGGTTCGGCCCGCATGATGTCCGAGGTGGGGAGACTACGAACGAAAGGCGTGTGACAACGGTGAGCACCGGGAAGCAGAACCCACTGGCGGCGGCCGAGGCGGCCGACAAGCGGCGCAAGATCGCGATCCAGATCGGCGTGGCCGGTGTGCTGGTCGCGCTGGTCGCCGCGATCGGCGTCGGGATCGCGGTCAACCGCTCCGACGACGATTCCGCGTCGGGGTCGAGTTCGGTGGCGCAGCTTCCCGCGACGGGCGGCTCGGTGACCGAGACGGGCACGGTCCGCATCGGCAATCCGGACGCCAAGGTGAAGGTCCGCGTGGTCGCCGACCTGCAGTGCCCGGCCTGCAAGCAGTTCGAGGCCGCCAACGGCGAGGCGCTGGCGCAGGCCGCGGCCGACGGCACCGCGGTCGTCGAATACCAGGTCATCTCGTTCCTGGACAAGGCCTCGACGAACCAGTACTCCTCGCGGGCGGCCAACGCCTCGTTCTGCGTCGCCAAGTCGGATCCGAGCAAGTACCAGACCTGGCTGCAGACCATGTTCGCCAAGCAGCCCGCCGAGGGCGGCGCGGGCCTGTCCAACGAGCAGCTCGTGCAGATCGCGACCGAGGTCGGCTACACCGATCCGGCCGTGGCCACCTGCATCGACGACAAGCCGTACAACGACTACATCACCCAGGTCACCCAGCAGACGCTGAACAGCGGCGTGGAGTCGACGCCGTCGGTGTTCATCAACGGGCAGCTCAACCAGACCGACGCGATCTTCACCAAGAACGGCCTGGCGTCCGTGATCGCCGACGCGGCGAAGTGATCACCGCCCCCGCCCGCTCGGCGTGGCTGCTGCTGATCGCCGGGTCGGCGGGGTGGCTGGCGTCGTTCACGCTCACCGTCGAGCGATTCAAGCTGTTCGTCGACCCGGATTACGTCACCTCGTGCAGCATCAACTCGGTGCTGTCGTGCGGGTCGATCATGAAGACCGACCAGGCGGCGGTGTTCGGTTTCCCGAATCCGCTGTTCGGCATCGTCGGGTTCTCCGTTGTGGTGACGCTCGGCGTGCTCGCGGTCGTCAGTGTCGGGTTCCCGCGCTGGATCTGGGGCGGGCTGTGGCTGGGGACCGTGCTCGGTGTCGCCGCGATCTGCTGGCTGATCTTCCAGAGTCTGTACCGGATCAACGCGCTGTGCCCGTACTGCATGGTGGTGTGGGTGGCGACGCCGATCCTGTTCGCGGTCACCACCCAGGAGACCTGGGGACGTTCCCGCGGCGTGATGGGCATCCTCGCCGAGTGGCGCTGGACGCTGGTCGTGGTGTTCTACGCGGTCGTCCTGCTGCTGGTCTTCCTGAAATTCCAGGACTACTGGCTGAGCCTGGTCTAGTTGGGCGTGCCCCTGGCCAGCACCACCTCGACCACGCGGGTGCTGCCGTCGGGCGCGGTGACGTCGAGCCGTATTCGATCGGCGGGGCGGCGCACGCCGATCGCGGCGCTCAGCGCCTTCGCCGTGGTGATCGCGACGCCGTCGACGGCGGTGATCACGTCGCCGGTGGTGATTCCGGCCGCGCGGGCAGGCTGGCCGTAGAGGGCCCAGCTCACCTCGGCGCCCGAGGGTCGTGCGTCCACGATCTGCACGCCGAGCGTGGCCGTCGGGCCGATGTGGACGGTCTCGGTCGGCACGCCGGAGCGGATCTGGGTGACGATCCGCATGGCGGTATCGATCGGCACCGCGTACCCGGTGGCCGGTGTGTCGCGCCGCTGGGCCGGGGTGCGCTCCCCCGAGGCCGCGGTGATCACGCCGACGACCGCGCCACCGCCGTCGACCAGCGCGCCACCGGACTGCCCGCCCACCACCGGCGCCGCGATCTGCACCATCCCGCGCAGCGACTTCCTGGACATGTCGGCCGAGTTCATCGCGACGATGCTGGCGTCCAGATCCGTGATCGGCCCGGCGACCGCGGTCGGTTCGCCGCCGTCGCCGCCCGCGTCACCGATGGCGAGCACGTCCTGCCTGATCCGCAGGTCGGACGAGGTACCCAGCCGAGCCGTCGGCAATCCGCTCGCACCGGCCAGCGACAACAGCGCGATATCCGCGGTCGAGTCGTACCCGAGCACGGTGGCCGGGTACACCACGCCGTTGCCGATATCGGTCACCGAGACCTCGTCGGCACCTTTGATCACGTGATGGCTGGTCAGGATCTGCCCGTCGGCGGTGAGCACGATCCCCGACCCGGCGGCGTCGGCCCCGAACAGCGTGGCATCGACGGAGATGTTGACCAGCGCGGGCTCCACCTGCGCCGCGACCAGCACCGGGTCGAGCGGAACCGGCGGCGGTGGCTCGGCCACCGCGAGATACTCCTCCGCCCGTGGTTGCCAGGGCAACGCCAACTCACCGCGATAGCCCAGGAACGCGCACACGCCGATCAGCGCGACGACGAGCGTCACGAACACCCGACCCACAGCGTGCACGCGCCTGTCCTCTCTCGCGAGCCGACTCTTCCATTGTGACCCGGAATCCGGGCCGTCCGGTCTCGATCCGGGCGTGCCGGTTGGCAAACGACGCATGCGGCGGTAGGCATGACTCCATGAGCACCGCTGCCGCCTACGCCATCCCCGCCGCCGACGGATCCTTCGAGAAGGTCACCATCGAGCGCAGGGACCTCGGTCCCGACGATGTCCTGATCGACATCAAATACGCGGGGATCTGTCACTCCGACATCCACACCGCGCGCGACGAGTGGGGCGGCGCGAAATACCCGTGCGTGCCAGGTCACGAGATCGCGGGCATCGTCGCGGCGGTCGGGTCGAACGTGCGCAAGTACCAGGTCGGCGACCGGGTCGGCGTCGGCTGCCTGGTCGATTCGTGCGGCAAGTGCGTGCCGTGTCTGGCCGGCGAGGAGCAGTACTGCGCCAGGGGCGCCACCTGGACCTACAACAACCCGGTGCCCGAATCCGTGCAACCCGGCGGGTACACGATGGGCGGGTACGCCACCCAGATCGTGGTGACCGAGAACTTCGTCGTCGCCATCCCCGAGGGCATCGGCCTCGATGTCGCCGCGCCGCTGCTGTGCGCGGGCATCACCCTGTACTCGCCGCTGCGGCACTGGAACGTCGGACCGGGCAAGAAGGTCGCCATCATCGGCATGGGTGGGCTCGGGCACGTGGGGGTGAAGATCGCCGCCGCGCTCGGCGCCGAGGTCACCGTGCTCAGCCAGTCGCTGCGCAAGCGCGACGACGGCCTGCGGATGGGCGCGCACCACTACTACGCCACCAGCGACAAGGAGACCTTCCGCCAGCTGCGCGGCTCGTTCGACCTGATCATCAACACCGTCTCGGCGAACCTGCCGATCGACAACTACCTGCGCTTGCTCGCCCTGGACGGCACCCTGGTGATCCTGGGCCTGCCCGATCAGCCGCTCAGCGTCACCGGCCGCAACCTGGCCGCGTTCCGGCGCTCGCTGGCCGGCTCGATGATCGGCGGCATCGCCCAGACCCAGGAGATGCTGAACTTCTGCGCCGCCAACGGCATCGGCGCCGAGATCGAGCTCATCTCGGCCGACGAGATCGACACCGCCTACGAGCGGGTCCTGGCCAGTGACGTCCAGTACCGCTTCGTCATCGACACCGCCACGATCTAGTCGGCACTGCCCGCGGCGGCCGCGGCACGCTCGGCTTCGAGGATGTCGGCCAGTGCCGAGCGTTCCGCCTGGTGCCTGGCCAGCAGGTCGGCGCTGAACGCGGTCCAGGCCGCGTCCTGCTCCGCCGTCATCCCCGCGCCCTCGACCTCGAAATCGATCTCGGGATGGATATCGGTGAACTCCGTGAAGCGGCGGCCCATCTCGATGCTGTGCTTGCGGTTGAGCGCGATTCGTCGCGGATCCATCGTCGGTCCTTTCCTCGCCGCCGACGATAGGCGCGATCGTGCGCGCCGCGGGGCCTTCGCTGGGTGATCTCGGTACCGTTGTCGCGTGGCTGCCGACGACACACCGACTCCCGCTGGCCCCGCGGCACCGCAGGCGAACGCGCTGCCGACCACCTGGTCGACGCGCACGCCACCGCGGTGGTTGCCGCGCGCCCTGCTCTATGTGGCCTTGGCCGCGGCGGGGCTGATCGCGGCGTTCTGGGTGCTCGCGAAGATGCAGGGACTGCTCGTCGTCCTGATGGTCTCGCTGTTCCTGGCGTTCGCGATCGAACCCGCGGTGAATTGGCTTGCCGCGCGCGGTGTCCGGCGCGGCGCCGGCACCGGGCTGGTGTTCGCCGTGCTGCTGGTGGTGATCGTCGCGTTCGTGTGGACGCTGGGCGCGCTGCTGGTCAGCCAGGTGACCATGCTGGTGAAGAACGCGCCCGACTACATCCAGGACGTAGTCGACTGGATCAACGAAACCTTCCATCAGGATCTGTCCGGCGCCGACCTCACGAAGTACGCCTCGGAGTGGAGTTCCACGATCGAGGGCTATCTGGTCGGGCTGGCCGGAAACGTCTGGGGCATCGGCACTGTCGCGATCGGCGCGATCTTCCAGCTGCTCGGCGTGCTGCTGTTCACCTTCTACTTCGCCGCCGACGGTCCCCGCTTCCGCACCTGGGTGTGCTCGCTGCTGCCGCCCAAGCAGCAGAAACACGTTCTGCGGGCGTGGGATATCGCGGTCGAGAAGACCGGTGGCTACATCTATTCGCGCGCGCTGCTCGCGCTGTGCTCGGCGGTCGCGCACTATGTCGCGCTGCGGGTGCTCGATGTGCCGTCGGCGTTCGCGCTGGCGCTGTGGGTCGGTGTGGTCTCGCAGTTCATCCCGACCGTCGGCACCTACCTGGCCGGTGCGCTGCCGGTGCTGGTCGCGCTGGTGCACGACCCGATCACGGCGCTGTGGATCCTGCTGTTCATCGTGGCCTACCAGCAGTTCGAGAACTACGTGCTGCAACCGCGCATCACCGCGACCACCCTGGACATGCATCCGGCGGTGGCCTTCGGCGCGGTGATCGCGGGTGCGGCCCTGCTCGGGCCGACGGGCGCGCTGCTGGCCATTCCGGTCACCGCGACGATCCAGGGCTTCGCCGGCGCGTACGTCCGCCGCTACGAGGTCACCGAGGAATCCGAGACGCCGCCGAAGAAGAAGCGCAAGGAGCGCAAGCAACCCGCCACCGACACGTCGAGCGAGTAGGCCCGCCCATGGCGATCGTGCTGTCGCTGGTCTCCATGCTGTCGACGCTGCTCGGCGGCTTCGTCGCCATGCGCATCGGTGACCGCAAGCATCTCGTGCTCGGTCTCGCGGCAGGCGTGATGCTCGGCCTGGTGGCGTTCGATCTGATCCCCGAGGCGCTCGAGCAGTCGAGCGCCGAGGTGCACGGGGTGCCGGCGGTGCTCATCGCGGCGGTCGTCGGGTTCATGAGCCTGCACATCATCGAACGCGCCGTCGCCATCCACACCGGCCACGAGCAGGAATTCGGCACCCACCACCACGGTTTCGAGTCGGTCGGCCTGCTCGCGGCGGCGGGGCTGATCTTCCACAGCACGCTCGACGGTTTCGGGATCGGCCTCGGCTACCAGGCGGGCGCGACTGTCGGCCTCTCCGTGGCGATCGCGGTGATCTGCCACGACTTCGCCGACGGCTTCAACACCTTCACCATCCCGACCCTCTACGGCAGCGCACGCAAACGCGCCTTCACCCTGCTCGGCCTGGACGCGATCGCCCCGGTGGTCGGCGCGATCCTGGGCACCCTCATCAAGGTGCCGGAGCAGTGGATCGGCCTGTACCTCGGCTATTTCGCCGGGTTCCTGCTCTACCTGGCCACCGCCGACATCTTGCCCGAGGCCCACGCCGAACACCCGTCGCGGCTCACCCTGCTGCTCACCGTCCTCGGTGTGGGCGCCATGTTCGTGGTCGCCGCGATCAGCCACTGACGGGCGCGGCGACCCGCAACACCGCCTCGACCGACGCGTCGACGAGCGCGTCGTCGAGCGGCAGATGCCCGAACAGCGCGCGGAAGTAGATCGGCGCCGCGACCGTGTCGAGAACGAAGTCGAGGTCGATGTCCGGGTCGACCTCACCGCGAATCATCGCCGCCCGCAACGCCGCCGCTGTCGTCTCGCGGCGCGGCTCGAAGACGGTCGCGAGGAAGTGTTCGCGCAGTTCGGGATCGTTGGCGAGGTCGGCGACCAGCGCGGGCAGCACCCGATCGAGCGAGGTGTCGCGCAGCGCTGCCACCAACTCACGCAGAGCCGAGGTGAGGTCGGCCCGCAGGTCACCGGTGTCCGGCGTCGGCCGCGTCCCGAGCAGCTCGGCGACCACCGCCACCACCAGGTGCCGTTTCGACGGCCACCGCCGGTAGATCGCCGGCCGATGCACACCCGACCGGGTGGCCACCTCCCCGATCGACAGCTCGGCATACCCGTTGTCGTCGAGCACTTCTCGCGTCGCGGCCAGCACCGCCGCGTCGATCCTCTCCTCCCGCACCCGTCCCGCCATCAGAACACCGGCCTCGGCACGAGCATCACGAGCCACCCGTCCGGATCGGGAAAAGCCATGCCCCCGTTGGCCGCCCAGTACGGATTCTCCGGTTCCACCGGCTCGACCCCGAACTCCCCCAACCGCTGAACCGCCTCGAACATCGCCGCCTCCCCCTCGAAATACAGCACGAGCAGATTCTCCGCACTGGGCGCCGCCCCCGGACTCCCGTCGACATGCGTCGTGAACTCGAGGTGATAGCCGGTCCCCGGCAACCCGACCATCACCCCGTCATACCCCGCGTGATTCTCGAACCGATACAACTCCCGCAGCCCCAGCCCCTCGACATAGAACCGCACCACAGCATCGAGCCGATCGGTAGGCCGCGCGATCCGCACCTGCGCCACGCGCAACGAATCCGGCCAGGAAATCGTGTCCATGACTCAACAGTACAGTACGTACCGTAATAAAACGGGAGGGCTAGTCGCGGACTTCCCTAGCGCGATCGAGCACCTCCCCTTCGGTGGGCGGGCTGGGCGGGTGGTGGCTCAGGCACATCGGAATCGCCAGTTTGCGGAAAGCTCGTCCCTCGGTGGCCCCGTAGAACTGGCCCGCGCGGAGCCGGCCGATGTCGTCGACGTTTCCGCCCCAGGTCGCAGCGATGCTCTTGGCCGCCTGGATCTGCACCGCCGTGCCGAGCCTGCCGTAGTACTGGATCGCGGTATTGCTGACGACCTTGTTGTGCAATCCTTTCGGCGCCTGAGTCGCGTACGCGATGCCGAGCCCGTACTTGCGCGCCTGTGCGGCGAGCATCAGGGTGCTCGCGGTCGCCGGTGTCTCCCTGCCGGTCGGGGCGAAGATCTGCGCCTCGTCGAGGACTAGCAGCCCACCGAGTGGGCGATCCCCGGCCGGATTCCGCTTGAAATGGGTGAACAGCGCTACCTGCAACTGGCTGACGAATGTCGCCCGCTGGTCGACGTCGGGCAACCCGATACAGCTGATCACCGAGACGCGGGCCTTCTTCCCCGGCGCTGGCGTGAGCAGCACAGCGGGATCGAGTGGTTCACCGTCGCCACCGAACAGTGGATCGTTGATCATGGAAACGGTGAGCCCATCGGCCATCTCGCTCGCCAGCTGGACCGCGTTGCGCACATGGCTCACGTTGTCGGGCAGATCCGCGAGTAGCGCGATCAGCGTGGTCAGCTTCGTGTCACCACCGCGTGCGAAGTGAGTGAGCGTCTGCAGCAGAACCGCGCGGGCGTGATCCAGCTTGCGGCCGGTGATCCCGGTGCGCCCGAGCAGGTCGGCGGCGGCCACGTCCACTGCGGTCCGCAGCTCGTCCGGATCGTCGCGGACCGCGGAGA
This sequence comes from Nocardia neocaledoniensis, assembly GCF_029868625.1. Taxonomy (GTDB): domain Bacteria; phylum Actinomycetota; class Actinomycetes; order Mycobacteriales; family Mycobacteriaceae; genus Nocardia; species Nocardia neocaledoniensis_A. The sequence goes on from NZ_JARWOJ010000035.1 coordinate 11,368, forward strand.
AGTCCGGGAGCGGGTTCAGGATCAGCGGCCGCCCGGCCTGTCGACGCGGTGTCCACACCACCACGTCGGTCTCGGCGAGGAATCGCGCCGCTTTCTCCGCATCACCCGGTTCCCAACCGGACGGTGGCTGCGGCCAGGCGTCGCCCATGCGGGACAGGTCGTTGTTCACGTCGATGATGATCGAGGAAACACCTTGCAGCGCCACCTCTTCCACCAATCGCCGCAGCAGCACCGTCTTCCCCGAACCGCTGCCGGCGAAGAGCGAAACATGCTTGCGCAGCTGCTCGGTCGGGAAACCGAACACCCGCTCGTCGGCGATTCCCCGGCCGAGCGCGACCGCCGCCTGCCCCGATGTGGACGTCACCGCGGGCACGGGCGAAGCCGGGTGCTCGCGCACGTCGTCCGTGTCCACGCGCTCCGCCGGTGGATGGATGGCGGCTTCATGGCCGGGTGCGTTCTGGCCCGGCGCGGGGCTAGATCCCGATGGCTCGGGCAGCGTCTCGAAGACCCGGCGGAACAGCTGCGATGTCCCGGCCGGTGCACGCAGTGCCAGCCAGGCGTCGAAGCCGGGCTGTGGATCGGCCAGTAGCCGCTGTAGCGCGGTGAACGTGCGCAGATCGTCCTGCGAGATGCTCAGAGCGTTCCCATTGGCAGCGCGCAGATCGTCCAGCATCTGCACTGTCTTGGGGCCGTTCGAGAAGGCGATATTGCGCAGGATGGTCAGGTGTCGTTTGTCGTTCGCCGCCTCGATCCCGGATTCGATGACGGCCGAACGCATTCGGGATTGCACAGCGAGGTGATGCGAATGCCCGATCGCCCGGAAGCTCCAGTGTTCCTGCTCCTCGAGCACCGGATCGATGGTGCGGCGCAGCCGGGCGTGCACGGCCCGACCGGTGGAGGTCGCGTCGTCGATCTTCAGGTCGTCACGGCCAGGACGTTCCAGGACGAAGCACTGCAGGGCGGCGTTGAGCAGACCAACCATGAGCTCGTCCTCCCTGGCGGGATCGAGCGGGGTGACGATGTCGGCGGCCGCGCGCAGGGCGGCGAACCGCTCGTCGAACGGACTCGGGTCCGCCAGCGGTACCGGCGGAGCCGTTGCGGCGGCGCTGTCGCGTTCGGTGAACTCGACGAGTTCACGTACCTCGTTCCGGCCCAGGCAGTCCCGCACATGGTCGGCGACCAACTGCAGAAGCCGACGCGGGGTGTAGTGCTTCACCTCACCCGCCGCGAAAGCGCGCGGGGAGATGGGCCAGGTCGGGTACGGCGGAGTGAAATCGACCTCGTCGTACTGCACCGCCAGGTGACCGGCGACCACCGCCGCCGCCACCTGGGCGCCGGGCAGCGCCGTGTCGAGGTACAGCTCGGTGAAACGGTCGGCGGCCGAGGACACCCCCTGTTGCTTGAGGTAGTGCCACGTCGTCGGGATGCACGCCGCGACGATGATCGTGCGCACCGTCTCTTCCCGCAGCTTCATCAGACTGGCCGCGTGATCAGCCGTCCCCGCTCCCCCTGCCGTGGCGGACTCCGCCATCACCGCATCGATCTGATCGAGCGCGACCACCACCGGGCCCGCCGCCGCGAACAGCCGGATCAGGTCATGGAAGATCAACTGCGCGTTGCGGTTTCCACGCCGGAATCCCCATTCCCGTGCGACATCCTCGTCGAGCGGTTCCCGCAGGACGAGAAAGCTGTCGCCGACGTCGCGCAACGTTCCGCCCGCGCGGAACAACACCAGCGCGCGCAGCGTGTCCTGGCACTCATAAGCCAGCTGTGGTTCCGAGATGCTCAGGTCGTCCAGGAAACGCGTGAGATCCTCGGGCTTGGGCCGCATCGGACCAGCGATCCGTGCCGTGCGTTCGGGGTCGCAACCCGCCCGTGTCGCCAGCCGAACCAGGAGCCGGCGCAGCTGACCGCCATCGGTGCCGGTCAGCCTGTTCGTCACACCGTGGACGGCGCCGTCCCAGAACGAGGCGCCATCGATCAGTTTCGGCATGAAGAAGAAGCCGTCGCGCTCCTGCACGTACTGCCGGATCCAACCGAGCAGATGTGTCTTCCCCACGCCGGGATCGCCGTTGATGATGAAGCCGGTCGGCGCGATTTCGGGCCGGTCCTCGGCCAATCCGATGGCCCTGACGATCTCCGCCGAGGCCGTGCGGTGAAGATCCTCCACATGATGGTTCTGCGGTCGCCAGATCGAATCGGAGTCCAGTGCGGTGCTGAACTGCACCCGCGCCAGTGCCCGGCGCTCCTGCTCGTTCACCGCGACGCCGCCACCGTCAGCAGATGCCGCGCGGTACCGCCGAGTATCACCGCGGCCGCGTGATCGTCTTCGGTCAAGGTCTTACGATCGGCCTCGGCACGCACATGGACACCGTCCTCCTCGGCCAGCCTGGTGACAGCGGCGGTGAAGTCATCCGGCGGGATGTGTGGCAGCCGCGTACGCAATTCGGCGAGGCGGACCTGGTCAGGCTTGCCCTTGGTGAGCTCGGCGTACTTCCGGGTGATCTGCCCGGCGACGTCGGGCTGGAAGATTTCCGACAGCACTTGGCCACTGACGTCGAGATGCCGATGCAGACCGGCGAGGACCGCGTAGAGCGCACCACCGAAAGAACCCGACCCGGGCGGTGGCGGGCTGGTGAGCTCCCGCGTGCACCACTGCGCCCCGGCCTCCGTCAGCTCGTGCACCAGCGCGCGCCCGACCTTCACGCTGTCGACCAGCCCCAGCCGATTGAGCCGAAGCCGGGGTTGGCCATCGAGCTTCACTCCCGCCACGGCGGATAGCTCGGCGTTGGTGAGTTCCCTGGCCTCGGCCATCAATACCAGCAGGACAGCACGTTCACGGGCGCTCAACTGATCCGACAATGTTCGATCCGTTCTCTTACGATCCGCCGTGCTCCAGCACGATGAATCCGTTTTCGGAGGCTTTCAGGTCACGTTTGCCGTCGAAGCTGCCCACGGCTCGCACCCTGGCGCGGGAGCGAAGGGCCGCAAGGGCATTCACGTACTCTTCATCGGTGCGCAAGTGCACGCTGATACGCCGTTGCCGACCGGTGCTCGTTCCGTCGATCGACAGCACACCGCGCACCGTCGCCTTGCGGCCGTCATCGATGTCGAGTCCGACCACGGTGCCGTCGACCACCGCCGCCAATTCGACTTCTTGCGCGTCGAGCGACGCTTCGCCGGACATCGGGGCCGCTGCGGCGACGACCAGCAGCTCGGGAAGCCTGGCGACCGCCTCGGTGGCGAACTCGACCACGATGTCCGGCCGTGGAACCTGCCTCGACCAGCGGAAACTCAATTCGAACCGAATGGGGCCACGATCTGCCGAGCCGAGCGCGCCGAACGCCTCGACAGTGTCGTTGCGTATCTCGCGGGCGAGCCCGAACGCGGCGTCGCCCACACCGCTCGCCGCCTGCTGGACGGTGGCCGCCAGGTCGAGCAACCGAACGGCCGAACTACGCCCCAGCCGGGACCCGGGGCCGGCGAGGAACACGTCGAAGCCGAAGACGTCGCGCCGTGGCGACAACGTCGTCGCTCCGAGCAGTTCGGCCACCGCCATCCGTCGCATCGAGGCCGCCCTGATCTCACCGGCGGCCTGATCGGCGCAGGCCATCAACAGCGAGCGCAGGGCCGCCAGCGCGGCGGTGCCCACCTCGAGGGAGATCTCGTCTCCCGCGGCTCCGGCCGCGTACCCGATGACATCGACTCCGCCCGAGACGATATCGCGCACAACGACTTCCGCGGGGCGCTGCTCGAAGTCGGCGACACAGCGGACGAGGGCGCGCATCCGCGCGGTCGTGTCGGCGACCTCGCCGTCTGGCACCAAGACATCGAACTCGCCGTGGGTCCAGACCTGGCCGTTGCGCCACTCCTCCAGGTGCCGCCATCCTTGGGCACGCAGGTACCCGATCACCTCGTCGCGGCGTGGCATCGCGGACACAGCCGTCACCGCGGCGATCCGGCGACAAGGGCCCGCAGCGCGTCGACATCGAGGATATTGCTGACCGGGATGCCGACCGTGACCTTGCGCTTGGGGTTGTCGACGGCGAAACGGTCCCGGTCGCGCAGTGACAAGAAGTAGGCGCAGTGCCGCAGCATCAGCGCACCGGTGATCGTGTCGGCGAACCGGTCGGCGGCGGGCGGGACGTGAATGGCGAAAAGATAACGCGGAACCGCGAAGTCGGTCCCGGCGAGCTGGTTGAACTGCGTGTGGCTCAAGCCGGGAAAGATCAGTCGACCGTGCCGATACTTCGGTCGCGACACCGTCTTGATCTGCACTTCGATCTGCGGCGAGAACCCGTACCGAGTCCGTCCCGGCTGCTTGATACACAGGTCGACACCGTCGACATCGACGTCATCGGTCGACCACACCAGCCCGGCCGCCGACGCGAGCACCCGGACATAATCCTCGCCGAACTTCCCCTGATGGCTATTCGGATCCAGCACCGCGACCCCTCCTGGACAACCCGGCACCACCGCAGCGAACTGTAGTCCGCGCCACCGAAAACCGCTGGCATTCAGCAATCTTCAGCAGCAGATGCGAAAGAGGGGCGCACCGAAGTCGGTGCGCCCCTCCTCAGGCTGGGTCGGCTACTCCGCCGGGGCGGATTCCGCTTCGGCGGCCAGAGCGCGGCGGCGGACTCGGCGGGCGGCGGCGACCATGTTGCGCAGGGACGGGTCCAGCTGCCAGTAGTGGCGGGTTTTGAGGCCGCCGTCGGGGTTGGCCCAGAGGCGTTCGGGGGTCACGGCTTTGGCGGCCTGGGTGAGGAGTTCGTCGAGCTCGTCGATGTCGGGGATGCGGGCCGAACGGCTCTCGTAGACGCCGGGGCCGACACCGTGGCTGAGGCCGTGGCCGGTGGCGACGTCCTCGGTGAGGGCCTGCATAACCCACTCGATCGAGCGGGTCGCCACGATCGCGGTGACGTCGGCGTCGAGCTGCTCGATCGCGTCGACCACCTCGGTGCGGCCGGAATAGCCGATGTGCGTGTGGATCTGGGTGTCGGCCCGCACGCCGGAGGTGGCCAGCTTGAACGCGCCGACCGCCCAGCGCAGGTACTCCTCGCGGCCCTGCGGACGCGGCGGCAGCAGCTCACGGATGGCGGGCTCGTCGACCTGGATGATCGCGATCCCGGCCTTCTCCAGGTCGACCACCTCGTCGCGGATGGCCAGCGCCACCTGGTCGGCCGTCTCGTAGAGCGGCTGGTCCTGGCGCACGAAGGAGCGGGCCAGCATGGTGACCGGACCGGTGACCATGCCCTTGACCGGCCGGTCGGTGAGCGACTGCGCGTAGGTGGTCCAGTCGACCGACATCGGCGCGGGCCGCGACACGTCGCCGTAGATGATCGGCGGACGCACACAGCGCGAACCGTAGACCTGCACCCAGCCGAAACGGGTGGTGGCGAAGCCGTCGAGCTGCTCGGCGAAGAACTGGATCATGTCGTTGCGCTCGTGCTCGCCGTGCACGAAGACGTCGAGGCCGATGTCCTCCTGCAGGCGGATCGTCGCCTCGATCTCGGCCTCGACCTGCTTGCGGTAGTCCTGCTCGGACAGCCTGCCCTGATCCACCTCGTGGCGGGCCTGGCGCAGCTTGCCGCTCTGCGGGAACGAGCCGAGCGTGGTGGCGGGCACCAGCGGCAGGTTCAGCCGTTCCTGCTGCGCGGCGCGGCGCTCCACGTAGGGTTCGCGCTCGCGCATGTCGGGAGTGATCGCGTAGACGCGCTGGCGCACGGCGTGCTTCTGCTTGAAGTGCACCTCGGTCGGGCGTTTGCGCCAGTTCTCCGACGGGCCCTCGGTGAGCGCCTTGGCCAGCGAGACGACCTCGCCCACCTTCTGCTTGGCGAAGGCGAGCCGGTCGGCGACGTTGCCGTCGATGTCGTATTCGGCGAGCACGTCGTAGGGCACGTGCAGCAGCGTGGTGCCGGTGGACACCACCAGGTCGGGGCACACCTCGGCGATCGAGTGCAGGTAGTTCAGCGTCACGTAACGATCCGCGCGCCACACATTGGTACCGCTGATGACACCGGCGTAGATCCGCTTGCGCTTGATCCCGGGGATCGCGGCCAGTTCCTCCGGGGTCATCCGGTAGGAGGCCAGGTCGAGCCCGATGGCCTCGACATTGCTCGCGGCCAGGATGCGCAGGGCCTCGCCGAAATCGCCGTACTGGCCGGTGACCAGGATGCGCGGGCGCAGCGGCGCCTTCGACAGCCGCTGGTAGGCCTTCTCGAACGCGGCCAGCTCGGCCTCCGAGCGCTCACCGGTGAAGCAGGGCTCGTCGAGCTGCACACAGGTCGAGCCGCGCTTGGCCAGGATCTCGAAGAGCTCCTCGTAGACCGGCAGCAGCTTGTCGAGCAGGCTCAGCGTGTCGAACTCGGCCTCGCCCGGCACGTGTCCGGCCTTGGACAGCAACAGCAGCGACACCGGCCCGAGCACGACCGGACGCAGTTCGATCCCGCGCTCCATCGCCCGGTCCCACTCGTCGAGCAGGGCCTCGGGGTGCAGCGAGAACGTGGTGTCGGCGTCGAGTTCGGGCTGGCGGTAGTGGTAGTTGGAGCCGAACAGGCGGACCAGTTCCAGCGGCGGCAGGTCGGGGTTGCCGCGGGCCATCAGGAAGTAGAAGTCCAGCGGATCCATGCCCGCCTGGTACTCGGCGAACCGCGACGGCACCGCGCCGAAGAGCAGCGCGTTGTCGAGGATGTGGTCGTAGAAGGAGAAGGTGTTGCCGGGGACCTGCGTGAGTCCGGTCGCGGCCAGCTCGCTGAACTGGCGCTCCTGGATGTCGCGGCCCACCGCGAGCAGTTCCTCGCGTTCGAGCGACCCGCGCCAGTACGACTCGAGCGCACGCTTGAGCTCGCGGTGCGGACCGATCCTCGGGTATCCGAGAACGCTCGACCCGAATCCATCGGTGACGTTGACCATGACCGCCGATACTCCCTTTCGATCACCTGCGCGTCGCCCGGACTCCGCCGGTTGTCGCACATCGCTGCGCTCGACATAGCGCCGGGCCGCGCGAGCAGCTCCGGCTACAGCAGCTTAGGCCGCGAGCACGGCCCTTCGCCGTTCCCCCTGCAAACACCCCCGAAAAGGCCGAAGGCCACCGTCATCGCGCTGTCGGTGATGACGGTGGCCTCGGGTGAGCGAACCTATTTGCCGTACTGGTAGAAGCCGGCGCCCGTCTTCTTGCCGAGCAGGCCCGCCTCGACCATGCGCATCAGCAGCGGCGGCGCCGAGTACAGCGGCTCCTTGAACTCGGCGTACATCGAGTCCGCGATCGACTTCACCGTGTCGAGGCCGACGAGGTCGGTGAGCGCCAGCGGGCCCATCGGGTGGGCACAGCCGAGCACCATGGCCTTGTCGACGTCTTCCTTGGTGGCGAAGCCGGACTCGACCATCCGGATGGCCGAGAGCAGGTACGGCACCAGCAGCGCGTTGACGACGAAACCGGAGCGGTCGGCCGAACGCACGACCTGCTTGCCCAGCACGTCGGCGGCGAACAGCTCGGCGCGGCGGGCGACCGGCTCGCTGGTCTTGAGCGTGGTGACCAGCTCGACCAGCGGCAGCACCGGAACCGGGTTGAAGAAGTGCAGACCGACCACGCGCTCGGGGTTGGCGGTGGCCACCGCGATCTTCATGATCGGGATGGAGGAGGTGTTGGAGGCGAGCACGGCGTCGGGGTCGGTGACGACCTTGTCCAGCTCGCTGAAGATGGCCGTCTTGACCTCTTCGTTCTCGACAACGGCCTCCACGACCAGCTGGCGATCGGCGAAATCACTGAGGTCGGAGGTGAAGCGCAGCCGCCAGGCCGCCTGCTCCCGCTCGCGCTCGGTGATCTTGCCGCTGCTCACGCCACGATCCAGCGAGCGCAGGATCCGCGCACGACCGGCGGCGGCGAGTTCACGGGTGGTCTCGTAGACGAGGACGTCGACGTGCGCGCGTGCGCACACTTCCGCGATGCCCGCGCCCATCTGTCCGGCGCCGATGATGCCGACGCGCTGAATCTTCTCGCTGCTCACGTCCCGCTCCTGCTGTGTGTCTGGCTCTGGGGTGGCTGGGGAGGTCATGACGACCAAAGTATAGGGATGCCCTCCCACGCCGGGGCTGTTCGGCGTGGGAGGGCGTACACCCCTACCGAGGTAGAGGAAAGACGTTGCTACTCAAAGCAACCCCTGGGGATCAGTGGAATTGACCCTCTTCGGTGGAGCCCTTCAGGGCGGCCGTCGAGGTGTTCGGGTCCACGGTGGTGGCGATGGTGTCGAAGTAGCCGGCACCGACCTCACGCTGGTGCTTGATGGCGGTGAAGCCACGCTCGGCGGCGGCCTTGAACTCGCGCTCCTGCAGGTCGACGAACGCGGTCATGCCCTCGCGAGCGTAGCCGTGCGCCAGGTCGAACATGCCGTAGTTGAGCGAGTGGAAGCCGGCCAGGGTGATGAACTGGAACTTGAAGCCCATCGCGCCGAGCTCACGCTGGAACTTCGCGATGGTCGCGTCGTCCAGGTGCGCCTTCCAGTTGAACGAAGGCGAGCAGTTGTAGGCCAGCAGCTGGTCCGGGAACTCGCTGCGGACGGCCTCGGCGAACTTGCGCGCGACCTCGAGGTCCGGCACGCCGGTCTCCATCCAGATGAGGTCGGCGTAGGGGGCGTAGGCCTTGGCACGCGCGATGCAGGGCTCGATGCCGTTCTTCACACCGAAGAAGCCCTCGGCGGTGCGGGTGCCGTCCAGGAACTCACGGTCGCGCTCGTCCACGTCGGTGGTGAGCAGGGTGGCGGCCTCGGCGTCGGTGCGGGCGATGATCACCGACGGCACGTCGGCGACGTCGGCGGCCAGACGCGCGGAGGTCAGGGTGCGGATGTGCTGCTGGGTCGGGATCAGCACCTTGCCACCGAGGTGGCCGCACTTCTTCTCCGAGGCCAGCTGGTCCTCCCAGTGGACACCGGCGGCACCAGCGGCGATCATCGCCTTCTGCAGCTCGTAGGCGTTCAGCGCGCCACCGAAGCCGGCCTCGGCGTCGGCCACGATCGGGGCCAGCCAGTTCTTGACCGAGGTGTCGCCCTCGACCTTGGAGATCTCGTCGGCGCGCAGCAGCGCGTTGTTGATGCGACGGACCACCGAGGGGACCGAGTTCGCCGGGTACAGCGACTGGTCGGGGTAGGTGTGGCCGGACAGGTTCGCGTCACCGGCGACCTGCCAACCCGACAGGTAGATGGCCTTCAGGCCGGCGCGGACCTGCTGCACGGCCTGGTTGCCGGTGAGGGCGCCGAGGGAGTTGATGTAGTCCTCGTTGTTCACGAGGTCCCACAGGATCTCCGCGCCACGGCGGGCGAGGGTGTGCTCCTCGACAACGTTGCCCTGCAGGGCGACGACCTGCTCGGCGGTGTAGTTGCGGGTGATGCCCTTCCAGCGCGGGTTGGTGTCCCAATCCTGCTGGATCTCCGCAGCGGTCTTCGGGGTGCCGACAGTCGACATCTCTGACTCCACTTCCTCGGTGTGGTCGGTGCCCTGCGGTGCGGGCCGTGAATCAACCGGTGGCTGAACGCTTTCGGTTGCGCGGCTCGTACTGCTGGCGCAATTTGCAGGCTTGCTAGGACTAGCCAATGCCTGAGGGGTGTACTTCCACACGATGGCACACCTGGAAATAGCCGTCTACCTGTTGCTTGTGTGAATCTCAGCTAGGTTTGCCGCCGCTGTTGCTAACTTTGCGAAATTTGCCTCGGGATTGCAAGCATCGCGCCTACCGACCGGTAGCGCTGACCAGGAGTTTTAGCATAACGCCCGTACTGTTTGCGCCGACCGGTCGGGTACCGCCCGACACGCCCAACCCTTCCACTCTGTGAGCTGATTCACAGACCACGCCGGGCAGGAATGGTGTGCGTGTCGTCACTGAATCGGGCGAGGCGCGTTCGTTCTGGACACCCGACCGCCTAGGCGCGAAAGTGACCCCATGAGGATTTCGAGGATCGTGGCCACGTCGAAGGTCGCGCTGGCGGTGGTCGCGGCGACGGCCGTGGTGAGTCTGGTGCCGACGGCCGCGGGGGCGCAGGCGGGGACCGTCGTCGGCGTCGAGGCGCTGTCCGCCGCGGCGACGCCGCCCGGCTCGGCGCGTGCCGAGCGGTTGATCTACCGCTCGACCACCGCCGGCGACCAGCCGACCACCACCAGCGCGGCCGTGTACTTCCCGGCCGGACCCGTGCCCGAGGGCGGCTGGCCAGTGATCGCGTGGGCGCACGGCACCGTCGGTCTCGGCGACGACTGCGCCTACAGCGTGGCCGGTCCGGCGGCGGTCGAGCGTGACTGGGCCTATCTCGGCACCTGGCTGAGCCAGGGCTACGCGGTCGTCGCCGCCGACTACGCGGGACTCGGCGGACCGGGCGAGCACCCGTACCTCAACGGTGTCGTCGAGGCGCACAACGTGGTCGACGGGGTGCGCGCCGCCACCGAGCGGTACGGCGAACTGTCCCACCGCTGGGCCGTCGTCGGCCAGTCCCAGGGCGGCGGCGCCGCGGTGTTCACCGCCCGCTACGCTACCGAATTCGGCGGACCCGGCCTGGACTATCGTGGCGCGGTCGGCACCGGCGTACCCGCCTACATCGAGGACGTCATCCAGCTCATCGGCCCCGGCATGCCGCCGGTCGCCCTGAGCTCACACCTGTCGGCCTACGTGCTCTACATCCTCAACGGCCTGCGCACCACCTTCCCCGACCTGGATATCGAGGGCCTGCTCACCGAGTCCGGCCGCACGTGGCTCGACCGCGCGACCACCAGTTGCATCGGTCCCCTCGGCGACGAACTGGCCGCCGCGAAGCCGTCGATCGGCAGCATGTTCGCGCGCCCGCTGTCGAGCATCCCCGACCTGCACGGCCTGCTCGCGCGCTACATGGGCCTACCCGAATCCGGCTTCGACCGCCCCCTGTTCCTCGGCCAGGGCCTCTACGACACCGACGTCGTCACCCCCGAAACCCTCCGCTACGCGGCCACCCTCACCGCCACCGGCGAACCCGTCACCCTCCACACCTACCCCACCGACCACGACGGAGCCGTCAACGCGTCCCTCCCCGACTCCCTCCCCTTCGTCCGGGGCCTGTTCGCCTGACAACGCAACGCTCGCCCCGCCTGGTGCGGGCCCGGCCAGACAGGAAACGGCCCCGGGAACGGTGCGCGGGCGGGGCACGGGGATTATGAGGGTGGGTGGGGGGTTAGCCACGGTTTCGGGCTGTGTTATAGGGCGGGGTTT
>NZ_JARWOJ010000036.1 GCF_029868625.1 Nocardia neocaledoniensis
GCGGGGGTTTTTGGGGGGGGGTACCACCCGCCAAACGGGGCGGGGCGCCCCCACCACGGTCCGGGCCCCCACGTAAACCTAAACCGCAACCGCCAACACCGCAACGGGCGCGGGCCGGGGGGGGGGGGCAATCGGCCCCGCCACCACCGATGCGACCGTGAGCGGGGGCGCGCCGTGACCGCGGGTCAGCCGGTGGGCCCGGCACGCTGTCACCACGACCGGGTCGAACGCCGCGCGGTGGACGCGCTCCTCGCGGCGTACCGCCGCACCCGCGACGAGGAACCCGACGCGCGCGCCCGGGGAGCGCACCGATGAGTCTGCTCTCGATCCGTAAGCGGCCCCAGCCGGTGCTGGCCATGGCCGAACATGATCGCCGGGTCGTGTGGCGGCTGGCCGCCCTGCTGCTGGACTACCCCGGTGAGTCCACACTGGCGCTGCTCGACCAGATGACCGCCGCCGTCCGGCAACTGCCCGAGGACGTCCGCGCCCACTTCGACCCGGTGCTGGCCTACCTGCGCGACACCTCCTCGATCGCGGTCGCGCAGAGCTATGTCGAGACCTTCGACATGCGCCGCCGGGCCAGCCTGCACCTGACGTTCTACGCCTACGGCGACACCCGCAAGCGCGGGATGGCGCTGCTGCGGTTCAAGCACGCCTACCGCCAGGCCGGCGTGGAACTGGGCGACGAGGAACTGCCCGACCACCTGCCGGTGCTGCTGGAATTCGCCGCGACCGTCGACCCGGTCGGTGGCGAACGACTGCTCGGCGAGCACGTGCCCGTCCTGGAACTGCTGCGACTGTCCCTGGGCGACAACGACTCTCCCTACAGTGGCGTGCTCGCCGCGGTGCTGACCACGCTGCCGCCGGTGACCACCGCCGACCGGCGCCGCATCGCCGAACTCGCCGCGCAGGGCCCGCCCGAGGAAGAAGTCGGGCTCGAACCCTTCGCCATGGACCCCGCCCTGTTCGACGCCACGGAAGGTCGACGATGAACGCCACCATCCCGCTCCCCGAGGGGCTCTGGCTGATCCTGCCCTACATCGCCGCGACCTCGTTCGTGCTCGGTCATATATGGCGCTACCGGTTCGACCAGTTCGGTTGGACCACCCGGTCCTCGCAGATCTACGAGTCCAAGCTGCTGCAGCTGGGCAGTCCGCTGTTCCACTTCGGGATGCTCGGGGTGTTCGGTGGGCACGTGATGGGACTGCTGATTCCCGAGTCGTGGACCAGCGCGGTCGGCATCTCCGAGCACACCTATCACCTGGTCGCGGTCGGCGCGGGGTCGGTCGCGGGTCTGATGGTCGTGGCCGGGGTGGCGATCCTGTGCTATCGGCGGATCGTGGTGCCCGCCGTGCGCAAGGCCACCAGCCGCAACGACGTGCTGATGTACACGCTGCTGACGCTGGCCCTTGTCACCGGTCTGCTCAACACCTGGGGCGCCAACCTGCTGTGGGGCACCTACAACTACCGCACGACGGTCTCCCCCTGGTTCCGCAGCCTGTTCACCATCGACCCGGAACCCGGCCTGATGGTCGGCGTCCCGTGGACCTTCCAGCTGCACGGTCTCGTGGTGCTCGCGCTGGTGGCGGCCTGGCCCTACACCCGGCTCGTCCACATGTTCAGCGCGCCGATCGGCTACCTGACCAGGCCGTACATCGTGTACCGGCGCAAAGAGGTCGACATCAAGGACAAGACCCGCTTCGCCAAGGCCTGGGACGCGCCGGTCACCCCCGACCGCTGGTGACCCGACGGCCTGACCACCCGTTATAGGCTTTCGCACTATGACCTGTCGCACATTCGTCCACGTGCTCGCGGCCGCGGCCGTGGCCACGATCGCCCCGTGGGGCCTGCCGCAGCAGACCGCCACCGCGGCGCCCTGTTCCGATATCGAGGTCGTCTTCGCCCGCGGCACCGCCGAGCCGCCCGGCCTCGGCTTCACCGGTCAGTCGCTGACCGAGGCGCTGCGCGCCAAAGCCGGGGGCCGCAGTGTGGCGGCGCACCCGGTCGACTACCCGGCCAGCAGCGACTTCACCGACACCAGGGTCTTCGCCCACACCGTGCTCGACGGCATCCGCGACACGCACCGGCGGCTGGCCGACGTCGCCGCGGCGTGCCCGAAGACCCGGATCGTGTTGGGCGGCTACTCCCAGGGCGCCGCTCTCGCCGGGTTCGCCACCATCGCCGACACACCCGACGGTGTCACCGAGGCCGACGCCAGGTTCCTGCCGACCCCGCTGGCGCCCGAGATCGCCGACCACGTGGCGGCGGTCGTCCTGTTCGGTGGTCCGTCGGATCGCTGGATGGCCGACGTCGGCGCACCGCCGGTGCGCGTCGGCCCTGCCTACGCCGACAAGACGCTGCAGCTGTGCGTCGCGGGCGACACCATCTGCGACGGCTCCCCGGCGGGCCCGCCGAACGGCCTGCACGTGCTGTACGCGGCGAACGGGATGACGCTGCAGGCGGCGGATTACGCGCTCGCGCGCCTGTGACCGCCTGACGGAAAGTCCGCGCGCCCCGCGCGACCGGTCAGGGAGAGGGGCGGCCGAGGTCCTTCCGGACGCCGGCGAACCAGGCCTGGGTGTCGGGCAGACCCTTCTCGTTGTCCTTGCGGCCGCCGACGAAGCCGTACAGGTCGGCGGCACAGCGGCTCAGCACCGTGCCCTCGTTCTCCCCGAGTTCGGTGAGCACGTCGGTGTCGTCGAGCAGGTAGGCGACCACCGCGAGCTGACCTTCCGACCAGGTCTCGCGGTGTGCCGCCCAGCCGTCGGCGCGCACCGCGCGGGCCTTCGCGAGCAGGTCGGCGCGCAGGGCGTCGCGGTCGGCGTCGCCGGGTCGGCGCGGCTTGCCCCAGCTGATCTGTTTCGGGTCCGACATGGCGAATCCTCTCGCTGACGTGCGGGCATTCCGGTCCGCCTGACTGTCGCAGATGACAGCCAGGCGGGCACAGGCAACCCCGGTCTAGCTCGCGCGCAGGAAGGTGCCCACCCGTTCGGTGCCGAGTGCGGGATCGGCCTCGCCCGCGCCGAAGACGTAGCGGCCGTTGACGAACACCGCCGTCACCGTGTCGTCGTTGCGGTTGACCATCCGCGAGAGATTGCCGAACACCTCGATCGGGGCTTCGGCGTAGGTGTCGAGCGACTCGTCCAGGTTGGCCGGATCGATCACCACGGCGTCGGCGCGATCACCGACCCGCAGGTGGCCCGCGTCGATGCCGTACCAGTCGGCGAGCTCACCGGTGACCCGGTGCACGGCGTGTTCGACCGTCATGAACGGCCGTTCGGTGCGCTGGGCGTCGTTCACCCGGCGCAGCAGGCGCAGGCCGAAGTTGTAGAAGGCCATGTTGCGCAGGTGCGCGCCCGCGTCGGAGAAGCCGAGCTGGACCGACGGGTCGGCGGTGAGGACGTCGGCGACATCGGGACGATGGTTGGAGATGGTCGTGCGCCAGCGCAGCTTGTCGCCGTGCTCGACGACCAGGTCGAGGAAGGCGTCCACCGGGTGCAGGCCGCCGCGGTCGAGCCCGACCTGGCCGAAGGTCTTGCCGAGCACCGACTCGTCGGGGCAGGCGACGATGTCGGCGTCGAAGAAGTCGCGGTGCCAGGCGCGCGGACCGAACTTGTTGTCGTAGTCCTTGCGGAAGGAACGGCGGTACTCCTCGTCCTGGAGCAGGTGCCGCTGCTCCTCGATCTGGTTGGACAGATGCAGCGCCGCCGCGCCGGAACCGAACTCCTCGAACACCGGCAGCGCGATGCCGTCGGAGTACACCTCGAACGGCACGGGCAGGTGCTGCCAGCGGAAGTCGCCGCGCAGCGCGTTCATGATCCGGCCGACGGCGGGGAACATCTTGGCCGCGCCGGGCACCGCTTTGACGTCGGCGGCCGAGAGCAGACTCACCTTGAGCGGCTTGCGGAACACGCCGGTGCTCGACAGCGCCATCGACACCAGGCTGGTCGGGCTGCCGATATCGGGCCCACCCTGCAACGCCCGGCCGCGTGCGCGCAGGATGCCGTTGAGGCGGCCGCGTTCCTTGCGCTTGGCGTAGGTCGAGGGCAGGGTGCGGGAGCGGCAGACCTCGCCGTCGAGCTTGTCGAACATCAGCTGCTGCGAAGACATGCCCACGAAGCCCGCGTCGAGCGCCTCGACGAGCATGCGCTCCATCTCGGCCAGTTCCGCGGCGGTCGGGGTCACCTCGTCGCGCGTGGCGCGGTCGAGGCCCATGACGGCGGCGCGGATATCGGAGTGCCCGATGAAGCCGGCGATATTGGGGCCCAGCGGCAGATCGGCGAGTGCGTCGGCGTATTCGGCGGCACCGGACCAGGTCTTCTTCGCGTCGACGCCGCTGACGACGTATTCGCGCGGGATGGCCTCGACGCGGCCGAACAGGTCACCCGCGGTCTCGCCGTCCACGTGCACCGTCGACAGCGAGCACGAGCCGACGAAC
Organism: Nocardia neocaledoniensis; assembly: GCF_029868625.1. Taxonomy (GTDB): domain Bacteria; phylum Actinomycetota; class Actinomycetes; order Mycobacteriales; family Mycobacteriaceae; genus Nocardia; species Nocardia neocaledoniensis_A. The sequence goes on from NZ_JARWOJ010000036.1 coordinate 4,439, forward strand.
ACGGTGGTGACGCCGTGGCGCACCGACTCCGACAGCGCGGGGTCGAGCAGCACCTCCACGTCGTAGTGGGTGTGGATGTCGATCATGCCGGGCAGGACCCATTTGCCGTCGGCGTCGACCACACGGCCGCACCCGGTTTCGTCCAGTGGGGTCTCGGAGATCTCGGCGATCCTGCCGTCCTTGATGCCGAGGTGCCGTATCGCGGACGGGGCGCCGGTGCCGTCGAACCACCGGCCGCCTTTGATGATGCTGTCGAACATTGTGACCCCTTTTACAGCGCGAGCTCGCGTCGCGTGACTTTACCTGTCGCGTTGCGCGGCAGCATGTCCGAAGTGATCCGCCAGTGGGCGGGCACCTTGAAGTAGGCGAGCCGCTCGGCGAGGTAGGCGCGCAGTTCCTCGGCCTCGACCGCGCCGGGCTCGGTGACGACCACAGCCGCCACCTCCTGGCCCAGGTCGGGATGGGCGACGCCGAACACGGCACACTCGCTGACGGCGGGATGCTCGCAGAGCACGTTCTCGATCTCGGTGGGATACACGTTCTCGCCGCCGCGCAGGATCAGGTCGGTGCGCCTGCCCGACACGGTGAGCCTGCCGTCGCGCAGCGTGCCGAAATCGCCGGAACGCAACCAGCGTTCGTCGTCGACGGCGGCCTTGGTGGCGGTCTCGTCGTTCCAGTAGCCGAGCATCACGTAGGCGCTGCGGATGCAGATCTCGCCCTCCTCGCCGTCGGCGACCGGGGTGCCGTCGGCGTCGCGGATCTGTACTTCGACACCGAAGATCGGCCTGCCCACCGACGCGTCGTCGACGGCGAGGTCGAGCGGGGTGGCGACGGTGGCGGCCGTGCCGCTCTCGGTGAGGCCGTAGCTGGTGGTCAGCGACAGCTGCGCCGACGGGATCTTCGCGCGCAGGGCGGCCAGCAGTGCCGGGGAGGTCGGCGCGGAGTTGAGCGAGAGCGCCGCCAGTGAGGACAGATCATGCTGGGCGACATCGTGTTCCAGCAGTCGGGTGGCCATGGTCGGCACGGCGGCCCAATTGGTGACCCGCTCGCGTTCCACCAGGCTCAGCACCCGGCCCACCTCGAACGCGCCGTGCGGGAAGACCGCGGCCGCGCCGGTCAGCAGCCGCGGGATGACGAGGTTGTGCAGGCTCGCGATGTGGAACAGCGGCGCGGTGACCAGATACCGGCGATCGCTGGGCGCGTCGGTGGGTGGCTGACCCGCGAAGGCGGCGAGCATGGCGTCGGTGAAGCGGTGGTAGTCGCTGATCGCCACCATGTTCCGCTGCGAGTGCACCACGCCCTTGGGCCTGCCGCTGGTACCGCTGGTGTAGAGGATCACGGCCGGGTCGTCCTCGGCGACCGGGGTGTTCGGGATCGGGCCGCCGCCGTGGTCCGCGATCAGGGCGGGCAGGTCCTCATCCATGGTCAGCACCGGGATCGCGGTTCCCGTTTCGCCCAGCACGGCCGCCCTTTTCGCGTCGGCCACGACGACGGTGGGAGTGGTGTGGTCGAGGCCGTAGGCGATCTCCGGCGGCGCCCACCAGGCGTTGTAGCCGACCGGGATGGCGCCGAGGCATTGCGCGGCCCAGAACGTGATCACCCAGTCCGGGCCGTTGGCCGCGAAGATGCCGACCCGGTCGCCCTTACCGAGGCCGTAGTCGGTAGCCAGCGCCGTCGCCAGCGCGCCGGCTGCCGCGGCGTGCTCGGCGAAGGAGATGCGGCGGTCCTCGGTCACCAGGTAGTCGCGCTCGCCCCAGCCGAGCGAGTGCTCGAGCAGTTCGCGCAGGCTGCGCCTGCGGCGGGCCAGTACCGGAATCGGCACGCCGAAAACGGGTTCCACGGTCAGCTCGAACGGTGCGCCGGGCGCGGTGAGCCCCGCGGCGACCTGGGCGACGTATTCCTGCGGGTCGGTCATGTTCTGCTCCATCAGGGGATGAGGACGGCGCGGCCACGGATCGCGCCGGAGTCGAGTCGGTCGAAGGCGGTGCGCGCGTCGGCGAGGTCGAAACGTTCGATCTCGGCGCGCACGGCACCGGCGGCGGCCAGCGCCACCACGTCGATCAGGTCGGTCCTGGTGCCGCCGTAGGACTTCCGCACGGTGGCGCCCCATGGCAGGCCCGGCCCACCCGCCGGACCCGAGTCGATCCCGGGCACGCCACCCGCGAGCCCGACCATGCGGTAGGCGCCGTTGGGTGCGACGGTCTCGACCGCGAGTCTCGCGGTCGCGTCGGAACCGACGAAGTCGAAGACGGCCTCGGCGCCGCGACCCTCGGTGCGGTCCAGGATCGCGGCCGCGGCGCCCTCCCCCGCGAGCAGCGTGTGGTCGGCGCCGCAGGCCGTGGCCAGGGCGAGCTTGTGCGGGTCGACGTCCACCGCGACCACCGTGGTCTCGGTGAGCGCCTTCAACAGTTGCACCGCGACGTGCCCGAGCCCGCCGATGCCGATGGCCACGGCGGTGGCGCCCGGCCGCAGCTGGTCCATGGCGCCGCGGATCGCGTGCATCGGGGTGAGCGCCGCGTCGGCCAGGGGCGCGGCCTCGGCGAAGTCGAGGTCGCCGATGGGCACGAACGAGCGGGCCGGGATGCGCACGTATTCGGCCATTCCGCCGTCGGGACCGAGACCGGGACAGGGCGGCATGGCGGTGCGGCCCGCGGCCAGGCAGACGTTCTCGTTGCCGCCGAGGCATTCCCGGCACACGCCACACGACCAGCACAGGTAGACGATGCCCCGCTCCCCGGCCACCCGGTCGGCCACCGCCGTGCCGACCGCCTCGATGGTGCCCGCGATCTCGTGGCCGAGGGTGAGCGGGCGATCCCCCAGCGGATACGGCAGGCCGAGGACGAACGAATCGGAATGGCAGATGCCCGCCGCGCCGACCCGCAACAGCAGATCGTCCGGTCCGAGCTCCGGGATCGGCACGGTCCGCAGTTCCAGGGTGCCGGGTGCGGTCAGCTGCATCGCGCGCATGGTCATCGGCGCACCGCGTCGAAGGTGGCCTTCAGATAGCTGTCGCACCGGTCGGAACCGATCAGGCCGGTGGCCATGCGATTCATGGTGTAGGCGAAGGTGATCCGGCGGTCCAGGTCGTTGACCACCATCGAACCGCCGTACCCCGCCCACCAGCAGACGTGCCCGTCCGGGATGTGCGGGAAGGTCTGTGGTCTGGGCAGCCCGTAGCCGATACCGAAGCGCAGCGGGGTGAGCAACGCCTTGTCGATGCCGTCGGCCTGCTCGCGGAAGATCAGCTCGATCGTGTTCGGCGCGAGGAACTTCCGGCCGTCGAGCGCGCCGCCGTTGGCGATCAGCGACTGGATCCGGGCGACGGAGCGTGCGTTGCCGTGCCCGTTGGTGCCGCCGATCTCGGCCGAACGCCATGCGGGCGTGGCGGTTTCGGCGACGTCTAGCCAGGGGCTGGTGAGCGTCTTGATCAGCACGCTGTCCTGGTCCAGCGCGGACAGGTCGAAGTCGGGGAGTTCAGGCGCGACGAGGGTGGCGATGCGGTCGGCGTGCTCGGGGCCGGTGCCGATGTGGAAGTCGGCACCCAGCGGGCCCGCGAGCTCGTCGGCGAAGAAGCGCCCGAGGGAGCGGCCGTCGACGCGGCGGATCAGCTCGCCGATGAGATGGCCGTAGTTGATGGCGTGATAGCCCGAGGCGGTACCCGGTTCCCACCAGGGCGCCTGGCTCGCCAGCCGGGCCGCCGCCGCCTCGGTGTCGTAGATGTCGGCGAGCTCGATCGGCTTCTCCCAGCCCGAGACGCCGGAGGTGTGCGCCAGCAGGTGCCTGACCTCGATGGCGTCCTTGCCGTTGGCCGCGAACTCCGGCCAGTAGTGCGCCACCCGCTGGTCGACGTCCAGGTCACCGCTATCGACCAGCAGCAGTGCGCACAGCGCCGTCATCGTCTTGGTCACCGAGAAGACATTGACCAGGGTGTCGGCCCGCCACGGCGTCTCCCGTGCCGGGTCCGCGTAGCCGCCCCACAGGTCGAGCACCGGTTCACCGTCGACCGTGACGCACAGTGCCGCACCGAGTTCCGCGCCGGAGCCGAGGTGTTCGTCGAAGGCCGCGCGCACGGCCGCGAAATCGTCGTGGCAGAAGCCCGAGGAGCTGC
>NZ_JARWOJ010000037.1 GCF_029868625.1 Nocardia neocaledoniensis
GGCGACCTCGCGCTCACGGGCGAGCCGCGGGGCGCGCTGCTCCTCTAACTTGAGGACGCCCTTCACCCGCTACACCCGCAACTGCGCGCGCTCGGCGCGGGCCCTGGCCTCGCGTTCGGCGCGGGCGGCCCGGCGCAGCGAATCCGCTTTGCCGCGTACCGATTCCGCGCGTTCCTCGGCGGTGCGCACGGCGAGCCTGGCCTCGACCTCCATGGTGCGGGCCTCGGCGAGGGCGGCCGCGGCCTCCTCGCGTTCACGGCCTGCGGTCTCGGTGCCCGCTGAGCCGTAGCCCTCGTCGTCGCTGTCGTGTTCGCTCTCGGCGTGGCGCAGCCGGTCCTCGAGTTCGGCGAGCGAGGCCAGCGACTTCTCCCTGGCCGCTTCGGCTTCGGCGCGCTGGGTGGTCAGCCGCTCACCCTCGGTCTGGGCGGCGCGGGCGGTCTGGCCGACGCGGGCAAGCCGGTCGTAGATCGCGAGCAGGGCCTGGTCGGATTCGTGCAGCGCCATCAGCGCGTGGTCGGCGGCTTCCTTGCGGTCGGTCTGCTCGGCCAGCGCGCCGGCCAGTGCCGCTTCCAGCTCGTCGGCGCGCCGCTGCGCGGCCGCCAATTCGGCGGTGGCGGTGTCGATCTCGGCCTGCACTTCGAGCTGGCTCGGCATCCGTTCGGAACCGCCGACGAGCCACCCCGAGCCTGCCAGGTCGCCCTCGCGCGTGACCACCCGCAGTTCCGGGCGCAGCGCGACCAGTTCGGTGGCGGTGGCCAGATCGTCGACGACCACCACGCCCGCGGTGAGGGCGGCCAGCGCGGGCCGCACGGCCTCGGCACCGTCGACCAGGTCGGCGAGCCAGCGCGCGCCGGTGGGCAGGCTGCCACGTTCGGCGGGGACCAGGCCCTCGGTGGCGAAGACGAACGCGACGCGGCCGCCGTCACCGGAACGCAGTTCCCGCACGGCCGCGTCGGCGGCGGTGGCGGTCTCGGCGGTGATCGCGTCGGCCAGCGGGCCGAGCAGCGCGGCCACCGCGGCCTCGTATCCGCTGTCGACCCGCAGCCGGGCCGAGAGCCGGTCGCCGAGCCCGCTCACCCCGTGTTCGAGCAGCCAGGCCGCGCCGTCCTTGCGGGCCAGGTTCATTTCCAGCGCTTCGATGCGGGCGCCGAGCCGGGCGACCAGCTTGCCGGCTTCCCGATCCTGTTCGCGCAGCTCGCGCACGCGCTCGTCGGCGAGGTCGAGGGCGGCCACGGCGTGTTCGTGCTGGGCGTCGAGGCCCTTCTCCCCCGCGTCGAGCTCACCGAGTTCGTCCTGCACGGAATCGTATTCGACCTGCGCGGCCTCGCCGCGGTGGCGGGCGTCGGCGATCGCGACCGAGAGCCGGGCGATCTCGGCGTCCACCGATTGCGCGCGGGTGCGCAGTGTCTCCACCTGACCGGTCAGCCTGGCCAGGCCCTCGCGCCGGTCGGCGATGGCGCGCACCGCCGCCAGGTGCGCCTGTTCGGCGGCCTTGGCGGCGTGTTCGCGGTCGGCGAGCGCCTCGCGGGCGGCCTCGAGCGTCTCGGCGGCCATCTCCACGGCGTAGCGCAGTTCGGCTTCCTCGGCCTCGATCCGGTCGGCCTCGGCCTCGAGCTGCTCGGGGTCGCGGCCGGTGCCGACGGGCGTCTCGGTGTGCAGGTGCCTGGCCCGGTCACCGGCGATGCGGATGGTGGCGTTGACCCGTTCGGCCAGCGCGGAGAGCTGGAACCAGGTCTGGGCCGCCGCCTCGGCGCTCGGGCTCAACCGCGAGAGCTGGAACTCCTGCTGGGCCAGTGCGGCATTGGCGGCGTCCAGCTCGGACTGGACGTTGATCTGCTGCTCGCGGGCGTAGGCCTCCTTGCTGAGCTGGGATTCCAGCTCGCCGCGCCGGGTGACCAGATCGTCGGCGGCCAGCCGGAGCCTGGCGTCGCGCAGGTCGGCCTGCACGGTCTGCGCGCGCCGCGCCACCTCGGCCTGGCGGCCGAGCGGCTTGAGCTGGCGGCGCAGCTCGGTGGTGAGGTCGGTGAGCCGGGCGAGGTTGGCCTGCATCGCGTCGAGCTTGCGGACCGCCTTCTCCTTGCGCCTGCGGTGCTTGAGCACGCCGGCGGCCTCCTCGACGAACGCGCGCCGGTCCTCCGGGCGCGATTCGAGGATCGCGGAGAGCTGGCCCTGCCCCACGATGACGTGCATCTCGCGGCCGATGCCGGAGTCCGACAGCAGTTCCTGCACGTCCATCAGGCGGCAGCTGCTGCCGTTGATCTCGTACTCGCCCGCGCCGTCACGGAACATGCGGCGGGTGATCGAGACCTCGGCGTAGTCGATCGGCAGGGCGCCGTCGGAGTTGTCGATCGTCAGCGTCACCTCGGCGCGCCCGAGCGGCGCGCGGCCGCTGGTTCCGGCGAAGATGACGTCCTGCATCTTGCCGCCCCGCAACGCCTTGGCACCCTGTTCGCCCATCACCCAGGTGAGGGCGTCGACGACATTGGACTTGCCGGAGCCGTTGGGCCCGACGACGCAGGTGATCCCGGGTTCGAAGCGCAGCGTCGTCGCGGACGCGAAGGACTTGAAGCCCTTCAACGTCAAGCTCTTCAGATGCAAGGATCCCCCGCCTCTCCGGTCCGCGTCCCCGCGATTCAGGCCGGACCGCGGTGCGGGGTGACAGGGCAGGCGGCCGGCCGATGTTGTTCGGGCTCGGGTCAGCGTACCCGCCGCTACCGCCTTTATCGCATCAGTGCGGGCGGTGCGGGTTGTGCGGATCCATGTGCTGGGCGTGCTTCATCTGCTTCTGCAGCTGACGCAGGTGCGTCTGGGTACCCGGCGTGGCCTCCCAGCCGGTGATCACGCGGAACAGCAGCACCGCGCCCCACGGGCCGATGACCCACATCGGCCAGAAGTAGGTGAGCTCCCCCGCCGTGAGCGAGATCAGACCCCAGATGACCAGGACGATCACGCTGACGCCGAGCCAGCTACCCGCCTCGATGCGCTGCCAGACCGGGATGCGTTTCGGCTTGGCCGGCGCCGGGGCGGCGCCGTGCGGCGTGGTCAGCTGCGGTAGGTCGGACAGGACGACGGCGAGCTCGTCGCGCGTGGCGGTCGCGTAGACCTTGGCGACGCGCTGGTCGTATTCGGCCAGGTCGAGCCTGCCGTCGGCCAGGTGGGTGCCGAGCTGGGCGACGATCGCGTTGCGTTCGGCATCGGACGCGCGGGTACCAGGGGTGATGTCCATGCCGAGATCCTCTCGTTCACCGACCTGCGTGGACTGCTGACACCAGCGTCCACCCTCCACTGTGTGATGTCAACCCTGGTAACGGGTCACAGAATGGCGAAGGCCACCACGAGACCGAGCGCGAAATGCGCGGCCGCGACCACCAGCACCTCGGGGGTGTAGGTGTCGGCGTGCAGGGTGCGGCCGATGTCGATCCCGGTGACCTTCTCGATCACCCGCACCGAGATCACCTGCGCGATGATGCCGACCAGGCCGTACACGACCGCCGCGATCAGCCCCTCCGACAGCTTGTTCACCCCGCCGGTGGCCAGCACGGCGAACACGACGATGAACGCCATGCTCACCATGCCCGCCGCCGACACGATCAGCGCGTTGGGCTTGCCCGCCACGACCAGGTCGCGCAGCTTGCCCGGCGTGGTGAGGTCGATGGCGAAGAAGCCGATCAGCATCAGCGCCAGGCCGATCAGGCAGTACAGGATGATGGCGCCGACGCCTTCACCGAGCGCGCTCCAGTAACCCGATTCCAGGGCGAGGGCGGTCATGGTGGTCCTTTCGAACAGTGTGGGAGGGGGATGTCAGTCGACGATGCGATGGGGAACGAAGGCGGCGCCGTCGTCGGTGATCAGCCCGGCGGTCTCGCGGATGCCGAGACCGGCGGCGGTGTCACCCACGACCCACGCGCCGAGCACGGGCCGCATGCCGTCGAATTCCGGGAGCGGGTCGAGCAATTGGTAGACGTAGCCCTCGGCGCCGTACACGCCGCCGGTGGCGGTCTCCATGCCGGGACCGACGATCGTCATGTTGGCGCCCTCGCGGCCGAGCTTGGGCTTGCGGATGTATTCGGTGAGCTCGTTGGGAGTGTCGAGGTAGGCGGGCAACAGGTTCGGGTGCCCGGGGTACATCTCCCACAGGATCGCCAGGATCGCCTTGTTGCTGAGCAGCGTCGTCCACAGCGGCTCGATCCAGGCGGTCTCGGGAATGCTCGCGACGACGCGCTTGCCGAAGTCGTCGTCGAGGATCCACTCCCACGGGTACAACTTGAACACCGCTTCCATCGGCGCCTCGGCGAGGTCGACGAACCGGTTCAGCTCGATGTCGAAGCCGACCTCTTCGATCGGCAAGGCCACCGTGTCGAAGCCCGCCTCGGCGGCGGTCTCCTGCATATAGGCCGTGGTCACGTTGTCCTCGCCGGTGGCGTCGGCGCCCGACCAGGTGAAGTGCAGTTCGGTGCCGGGCAGGACGCCGCGCAGCTCGGTCCAGCGCTCCACCAGCTTCTCGTGCAGCGAATTCCACTGGTCGCCACCGGGATACACCTGCTGCAGCCAGTGCCACTGGATGATCGCGGCCTCGAGCAGCGAGGTGGGGGTGTCGGCGTTGTATTCGAGCAGCTTGGCCGGGCGGCGCGCGTCGTAGCGCAGATCGAAGCGGCCGTACACGTACGGGTCACTGCGGCGCCAGGATTCGGTGATCGGGCCCCAGCTCCAGTCCGGCAGCCCGAAGTCGGCGAACCGCTCGGTGAGCACCACGTGCTCGGCCGCGTGCAGGCACATCGACTGCAGCAGTTCGACGTCGGCTTCCAGCGCGAGGATCTCGTCCATCGAGAACTCGTAGTGCACCGATTCGTCCCAGTACGGGCGCGGTTGTCCGCTGGCGTCGCGGCCGGGCGCACCGTAGACGAGTCCCTGGCTCTCGATGATCTGCTGCCAGCCCGGACGCGGCGTACTCGCCACCCGTCGCACTAGGACCCACTCCCGCCGGTCGATTTGCTGCCGAGGCCACCGCGCTGGATCGTGGTGCCGCTCTTGGTCGTGATGGTCGCGTTGCGCGGCTTCACCGAGCTGCCGCCGACGGGCGGCTTCCCGATGGTCGGCGTGCCGCCGTAGTGGTACCGGTACTGCGGCCAGCCGAGCAGGATCAGGCTGCCCGCGCCGCCGTGGCTGGAGTCGCTGCGGAAGTTGGTCTTGCCGTCGCCACAGTTGTCGTCGGGCACGACGACCTCGTTGCCGTTCTGATCGATCTGCACGCAGGAGGCCGTCACCTGATCCGGCGCGGCGATCGCGCGGTAGGCGAGATAGCCGCCGCCGACCAGCGCGGCGACACCGACGACGGCGACGCCGCCGATCATCACCCGTTTCCTGGTGCGCCGCTTGGTCTCCGCGGCCTCGGCCGCCGCGCGCTGGGCCTGTTCGGCCTGCTTGCGCGCCTTGTCCCTGGCCCGCGCCTCGGCGACGGTCGGTGGCCGCGGCGCGGTGACGCCGGGTTCCTGCCGCGACATTCGCCCGGGCCGCGAGCCCTCGGGCGGCGGCGCGGCGGGCGGCTGCTGCGGCATCGGCGGCCAGCCCGCCCCGGGATCGGGTGGTGGCCAGCCGGCGCCGGGGTCCGGCGGCCGGTGGGGTGAACGCTCGGTACCACCGTTCGGTGGCTGTTCTGGTCGATCGGGCGGACCAGGGTTCTGTGTGCTCACCGCTGCCGCCCCCTAGCCCCCGAAGTCACCACTAGCGCTCCTCGAATCCCGTCGTATCGCCCCGCGCGGGCTCCCAGCTTTCCACAACCAGGTCGACCCGACCAGGCGCATGGCCGGACCGTAGCAGTTCGAGAAGCTTCTCGCCCGCCGTTCGTGGTCCCTCCGCGACGACGTGCACGCGGCCGTCGCTGTGATTGCGCGCGTAGCCGGTGAGCCCGAGTTCCAGTGCGCGCGAGCGAGTCCACCAGCGGAAGCCCACGCCCTGCACCATCCCGTGCACCCAGGCGCTCAACCGGACCGGCTCGCTCATGCGTCGATGGCGAAGTTCAGTGTCACCTTCGTACCCGCCTTGAGCGTGCGACCCACGGTGCACACCTTGTCGACGGCGCGCTGCACGGTGACCAGCAACCGCTCGCGCGCGGCCTCGTCGAGTTCGGAGAGGTCCAGCTCGAAGACCTCGTCGAGCTGCGGGTACTGCTCGTTCTCGCGGTCGGCGTCGCCGGAGACGCGGATGGTGGCGTCGAAGTCGTCGCCGAGGCGGCGCGAGAGCGGCAGGTCCGAGCTGAGGCCCGTGCAGGCGGCCAGCGCGATCTTGAGCAGCTCACCCGGGGTGAACGCGCCCTCGACACCCTGCGAGGCGATCAGGACCTCGGCGCCGCGATTGCTGCGTCCGGTGTACGCCCTGGTCCCGGTGCGCTCCACCCACAGTTCGGTGGGTGCGGTGGTCACATTCTGCTCAGCCATAACCCTGATCCTGCCATTCGCGTCGGGGACGATTCACGCCTGGGAACGTCCACGCCGGTGACGGCATTCCGGGGCAGTGACCCGCCGCACCCTCATTCCTGGAAGCGGTAGCCCATCCCCGCTTCGGTCAGCAGGTGCTTGGGGTGAGCCGGGTCGTCCTCGAGTTTGCGGCGCAGCTGGGCGAGGTAGACGCGCAGATAGTGGGTTTCGGTGGCGTAGGCCGGACCCCATACCTCGCGCAGGAGTTCCTTGCGCCCCACCAGCTTTCCGCGATGACGCACGAGCATCTCGAGCATGCCCCACTCGGTGGGCGTCAGGTGTACCGATTCCCCCCGCTTGGTGACCTTCTTGGCCACCAGGTCGACGGTGAACGCGTCGGTGACCACCACCGGATCCACCGTCTCCACGTCGGTCGCGCCGCGCCGGACCGCGGCGCGCAGCCGGGCCAGCAGTTCGTCCATGCCGAACGGCTTGGTGACGTAGTCGTCGGCCCCCGCGTCCAGCGCTTCGACCTTGTCCGCGGAATCGGTGCGCGCCGAGAGCACCAGCACCGGCGCCGAGGTCCAGCCCCGCAGCCCGGCCAGCACCTCGATGCCGTCCATGTCGGGCAGGCCGAGATCGAGGATCACCACGTCGGGATGCTTCTCCGCCGCGGCGCGCAGGGCGGCGGCGCCGTTGCCCGCGGTGATCACCTCGTACCCGCGCACCGACAGGTTGATCCGCAGCGCGCGCACGATCTGCGGCTCGTCGTCGACCACCAGCACCTTGGTGGCGGCGGGGGCCTGGCTGTTGTCTGTCATCACCGTTCCTGAGTTGGGGACGACCGCTGTTGCGGTCATCGGTCAGTCTCGTCCGATTCGCCCGCGGTGTCACCGAGCGCGATCGGCGCGGCGCCCCGGCCAGACGGCAGGTCCACCAGCATCGTCAGGCCGCCGCCCGGTGTCGGTTCGGCGTGGACCGTGCCGCCCATGGCGTCGACGAAACCGCGGACCACCGAGAGACCGAGGCCGACGCCGGTGGTGTTGTCGCGGTCGCCGAGCCGCTGGAACGGCTCGAACAGCTGCTCTTCCGTCCCCGCTGGCACACCGGGTCCCACGTCGACGACAGCGATCGACACCCGGTCACCGTCGTGCTCGGCGGTCACCCGGACCGGGGTGTCGCGCCCGGAGTGGCGCAGCGCGTTGTCGATCAGATTGGCCAGGACGCGCTCGAGCAGGCCGCTGTCGGCGAGCACGGAGACCTCCCCGACCTCCACCTTCACCCGGTCCATCGCGGCCCGGCGCAGCCCGCGCGTGCCCATGCCGACGCTGACCAGCGCACGATGCACCGCCTCGTCCATGTACACCTGCCGCATCTGCGGGGTGACCACGCCGACCGCGAGCCGCGAGGAGTCGAGCAGGTTGCCCACCAGCGCGGTGAGCTGGTCGACCGATTCCTCGATGGCCTCCAGCAGCTCGCCGGTGTCCTCGGCCGAGAACTCGATGTCGTCGCTGCGCAGGCTCGACACGGCGGCCTTGGCGCCTGCCAGCGGCGTGCGCAGGTCGTGGCTGACCGCCGAGAGCAGCGCCCGGCGCAACCGGTCGGCCTCGAGCAGCGCGGCCGCCGCCCCCGCCTCCTCGGCCAGTCTCGCCTGCCGCACCAGCCCGACCGCCTGATTGGCGACCGCGTTGAGCACCGGCCGGTCGGCGGCGCTGAGCGAACGGCCGGCCAGCAGCAGCTGACTGCGCGCGTCCCCGGCCTCGATGACGGTGTCGGCCGCCGAACCACCCGTCGGCGCCGCGGGACCCACGGCGGCCACGATCTGCTCGCCGCACCGCAGGCTCACCGCGCGCAGCCCGTAGGTCTCGCGGACCTGCTCGAGCAGTTTGGGCAGATCGGCGCCGTGCAGCACCGATCCGGCGAACATGGTCAGCAGCTCGGCCTCGCGGGAAGCCTTGCGCGCCTGCAGTGTTCGCTTCGCCGCCACATCCACCAGGGCCGCGACCGCCACCGCGACGATGAGCAGCACGGCCACCGTCACGGCGTTGTCCGGCTCGGCCACGGTGAGGCTGTAGCGCGGCGCGGTATAGAACCAGTTCAGCAGCAGCCCCGAGAGCAGCGCCGACAGCCCGGCCGGAACGACACCGCCGAACAGCGCCACCGCGACGACGCCGACGACGAAGATCGCGCTGAGCCCGCCCAGCTGCAGGGTGCCGTCGAGCAGCCACCCGCACAGCGCGCTCACCCCGAGGGGCACGACGACCGCCGCCAGCCAGGACGCGACCGGCCTGCGCGGGCGCAACCAGTGCATCCGCAGGCCGCGATGGGCCTGCTCGTGGGTCACCATGTGGACGTCGATCTTGCCCGAGCGCTGCACGACCGTGGAGCCGATGCCCTCGTCGAGCATGCGCGCCCACCGTGAGCGCCGCGAGGTGCCGAGCACCAGCTGGGTGGCGTTGACCTCGCGCGCGAAATCCAGCAGCGCGGTGGGCACGTCGTCGCCGGTCACCGTGTGCAGCGAGGCACCGAGGGCGGCGGCCAGCTCGCGGAGTTTGGCCATCCGCTCGGTGGACACCCCGGCCAGTCCGTCTCCGCGCACCACGTGCACCACCACCAGATCGGCGCTGGACTTGGAGGCGATCCGGCCTGCCCTGCGCACGATCGTCTCCGACTCGGGCCCGCCGGTGACCGCGACGACGACCCGCTCGCGCGCCTCCCACATCTCGGTGATCTTGTGGTCGGCCCGATACCTGGCCAGCGCGGCGTCGACCTGGTCGGCCAGCCACAGCAGCGCCAGTTCACGCAGCGCGGTGAGGTTGCCGGGCCGGAAGTAGTTGCGCAGGGCCGCGTCGATCTTGTCGGCGGCGTAGACGTTGCCGTGGGAGAGCCTGCGCCGCAACGCTTCCGGTGTGAGATCGACCAGTTCCACCTGATCCGCGCCGCGGACCACCGAATCCGGCACGGTCTCGCGCTGCTCGATCCCGGTGATCTGCCGCACCACGTCGTTGAGGCTCTCGAGGTGTTGCACGTTCACCGTCGAGATGACGTCGATCCCGGCGTCGAGCAGCTGCTCCACGTCCTGCCACCGCTTGGCGTTGACGCTGCCCGGCGCGTTGGTGTGGGCCAGTTCGTCCACCAGCGCCACGGCGGGCTTGCGCGCCAGCACCGCGTCGACGTCGAGTTCGGGCAGTTCGGTCCCCCGGTAGCCGACCAGCTTCGGCGGAATCCGCTCGATGCCATCGAGCAACGCGGCCGTCTTGGCCCTGCCGTGCGTCTCCACCACGGCGGCCACGACATCGCGGCCGCGTTCGGCCCGCCGATGCGCCTCGCCGAGCATGGCGTAGGTCTTGCCGACGCCCGGCGCCGCACCGAGATAGATGCGTAGCTGTCCGCGTTTCACCTGTCCATCATCGCGTGTCGCGAGACCGGCGCCGTCGCGCGGACCGGCAACACGTCGATCACCGTCATCGGGGCGTGCGCGGCGTTCCACCGCCCGAGCGCCCTGATCACCAGCAGCGCGGCGACGAATCCGACGATCACCGCAATGGTCACTGCAGACACCGCGATCTCTCTTTCCGTGAACGGGACCGGCCGCGAGGATCGTGGGGACCGGCGCCTCAGTTTCTACCGCCGCGCACCGCCCCCGACCTCGATCTTTACGGCGTGTTGACGCCTATCGCGGCGACTTTGACACCTTCCTTCCGCCGACGGGCCCACCCCGTCAACGATCCGCAAAGGCCGCGCCGACGACCGCTAAGGAGTCGTAAGGAACCCACGCCGGGCGCCTGCGGCGACCTTTACTCGCCTCAGGCGCTCCACCTGGGAGCGCGAGGAGGTCGGACATGTCGGTCGTGGTGTTCACGGTGCTCACCGTGGCGGTCTTCGCGCTGCTCGGCGCGATTCAGCGCGGGGTGGAGAGGCTGTGATCGCGAATCTCGCCGGTCTCGTGCTGGCCGTGCTGATCGCCGGGTACATGGTCGCGGCGCTGCTCTTTCCCGAGAGGTTCTAGGTGAACACGACAACAGCGGGGATCGTCTTCGTGGCGGCCCTCGTCCTCACGCTGGCCCTGGTGCATGTGCCGCTCGGCGACTACATGTACCGGGTCTTCAGCGGTACCAAGCATTCCCGCGCCGAGCGGCTGATCTACCGGGCCATCGGCGCGAATCCCGACGTCGAGCAGTCCTGGGGCGTCTACGCCCGCAGCGTGCTGGCGTTCTCGGCGGTCGGGATCCTGTTCCTGTTCTTCTTCCAGCTGGCACAGGGCGCGCTGCCGCTGCACCTGAGCGATCCGGGCACCGAGATGACCCCGGCGCTGGCGTGGAACACCGCCGTCAGCTTCGTCACCAACACGAACTGGCAGAACTACTCCGGCGAGTCCACCCAGGGCCACCTGGTGCAGATGGCCGGGCTGGCGGTGCAGAACTTCGTGTCCGCCGCGGTCGGCATGGTCGTGGCGACGGCGCTGGTGCGCGGCTTCGCCCGCCGTCACACCGGCGAGCTCGGCAACTTCTGGGTCGATCTGGTGCGGGCCACCCTGCGCATCTTGCTGCCCATCGCGTTCGTCTTCGCGATCGTGCTCGTCGCCGGTGGCGTCATCCAGAACTTCCACCTGCACGATCAGGTCGCGCAGACCCTCGGTGGCGCCGAGCAGACGCTGACCGGCGGGCCGGTCGCCAGCCAGGAGGTGATCAAGGAGCTCGGCACCAACGGCGGCGGCTTCTACAACGCGAACTCGTCGCACCCGTTCGAGAACGCGAGCACGTGGACGAACTTCGTGGAGATCTTCCTGCTGCTGGTGCTCGCGTTCTCGCTGCCACGCACCTTCGGCCGGATGGTCGGCAGCACCAAGCAGGGCTACGCGATCGTGGCGGTGATGGGCGTCATCGCGCTCACCAGCATCACGCTGACCAACCTGTTCCAGCTGCAGCACCACGGCACCGTGCCGACCGCGATCGGCGCGTCCATGGAAGGCGTGGAAACCCGCTTCGGCGTGGCCGATTCGGCGACCTTCGCCGGCGCGACCACGCTCACCTCGACCGGCGCGGTGAACTCGTTCCACGATTCCTACACCAGTCTCGGCGGCATGATGACGATGTTCAACATGCAGCTGGGCGAGGTCGCGCCCGGTGGTGTCGGTTCCGGGCTGTACGGCATGCTGATCCTGGCCGTCATCACCGTGTTCGTAGCCGGTCTCATGGTCGGGCGCACCCCGGAGTACCTGGGCAAGAAGATCACCCCGCGCGAGATCAAGCTCGCCGCCGCGTATTTCCTGGTGAGCCCGCTGATCGTGCTGGTCGGCACGGCGATCGCGATGGCGCTGCCCGGTCAGCGGGCGAGCATGCTCAACAGCGGCCCGCACGGCCTCTCGGAAGTGCTGTACGCCTTCACCTCCGCGGCCAACAACAACGGCTCCGCGTTCGCCGGCCTCACCGGCAACACCGAGTGGTTCAACACCGCGCTCGGCCTGGCGATGGTGTTCGGCCGTTTCCTGCCGATCATCTTCGTGCTGGCCCTGGCCGGTTCGCTGGCCCAGCAGGGCACCACCCCCGCCTCGATCGGCACGCTGCCGACGCACCGGCCGCAGTTCGTCGGCATGGTCGTCGGTGTGACGGTGATCCTGGTCGCGCTCACCTTCCTGCCCGCGCTCGCGCTCGGGCCGCTCGCCGAAGGAATTCACTGAGATGTCCACTCCCACCTTGGAATCCCCCACGGCTCCGCGCCCGGACCACCGGACGAAGGGCGTGCGCAAGGGCGTCCTGGACCCGAAACTGCTGCTGACCTCGCTACCCGACGCACTGCGCAAACTGGATCCCCGCACACTGTGGCGCAATCCGGTCATGCTGATCGTGGAGATCGGCGCGGTGTGGTCGACCGTCCTCGCGGTCGCCGACCCGAGCTTCTTCGCCTGGGCCATCGTCGGATGGCTGTGGCTCACCGTCCTGTTCGCGAATCTCGCCGAGGCCGTCGCCGAAGGCCGCGGCAAGGCGCAGGCCGACACCCTGCGCAAGGCCAAGACCGACACCGTCGCTCGACGGCTCGCCGACTGGACCCCGGGCGGGCGTCTCGTCGAGGAGCGCGTCGCCGCACCGGACCTGCGTCGCGGCGATTACGTCGTCGTCGAAGCGGGACAGGTGATCCCGGGCGACGGCGACGTCGTCGAGGGCATCGCCTCGGTGGACGAGTCGGCCATCACCGGCGAATCCGCGCCGGTGATCCGCGAATCCGGCGGCGACCGCTCGGCCGTCACCGGCGGCACCACCGTGCTCTCGGACCGGATCGTCGTCAAGATCACCCAGGAGCCCGGCGCCAGCTTCATCGACAAGATGATCGCGCTGGTCGAGGGCGCCAGCAGGCAGAAGACGCCCAACGAGATCGCGCTCAACATCCTGCTGGCCGCGCTCACGATCATCTTCGTGTTCGCGGTGACCACCCTGCAGCCGATGGCGATCTACGCCAAGTCGAACAACCCCGGCGTGCCGGACAACGCGGCGCTCGACACGCACGGCATCACCGGCATCGTGCTGGTCTCGCTGCTGGTCTGCCTCATCCCCACCACCATCGGCGCGCTGCTCTCGGCCATCGGCATCGCCGGCATGGACCGCCTGGTGCAGCGCAATGTGCTGGCCATGTCGGGCCGGGCGGTCGAGGCCGCCGGTGACGTGAACACGCTGCTGCTGGACAAGACCGGCACCATCACCCTCGGCAACCGCCAGGCCGCCGAATTCGTGCCCGTGCCGGGCGTTCTCGATGACGAGCTCGCCGATGCCGCCCAGTTGTCCAGCCTCGCCGACGAGACCCCGGAGGGCCGGTCGATCGTCGTGTTCGCCAAGCAGACGTTCGGCAAGCGCGAACGGACAGCGGGTGAACTGCCGGGCGCGACCTGGGTGGAATTCACCGCCCAGACGCGGATGTCGGGCGTCGACCTCGCCGACGGGCACCAGCTGCGCAAGGGGGCGGCCGGTGCGGTGACGGAATGGGTTCGCGCCCAGGGCGGTTCGGTGCCCGAGCAGATCGCGGTGATCGTCGACGGCATCTCCGCCGCCGGTGGCACGCCGCTGGTGGTCGGCGAGGTCAAGGACGGGAACCCACGGCTGCTCGGTGTCGTCCATCTCAAGGACGTCGTCAAACAGGGCATGCGGGAACGCTTCGACGAGATGCGCCGCATGGGCATCCGCACCGTCATGATCACCGGCGACAATCCGTTGACCGCCAAGGCGATCGCCGACGAGGCGGGCGTGGACGATTTCCTCGCCGAGGCCACGCCGGAGGACAAGCTCGCCCTGATCAAGAAGGAACAGGACGGCGGTCGGCTGGTCGCGATGACCGGCGACGGCACCAACGACGCGCCCGCGCTGGCCCAGGCCGATGTGGGCGTGGCGATGAACACCGGCACCTCGGCCGCCAAAGAGGCGGGCAACATGGTCGATCTGGACTCGGACCCGACCAAGCTGATCGAGATCGTGGAGATCGGCAAACAATTGCTGATCACCCGTGGCGCGCTCACCACGTTCTCCATCGCCAACGACATCGCCAAGTACTTCGCGATCATTCCCGCGTTGTTCGTGGCACTGTTCCCCGGCCTCGACGCGCTCAACATCATGCGGCTGGCCAGTCCGCAGTCGGCGATCCTGTCGGCGGTGATCTTCAACGCGATCATCATCGTGGCGCTGATCCCGCTCGCGCTGCGCGGCGTGCGCTACCGGCCCAGCGATGCCTCGACACTGCTGAGCCGCAATCTGACGATCTACGGCCTCGGCGGCATCATCGCCCCGTTCGCCGGCATCAAGCTCATCGATCTACTCGTCCAACTCCTCCCCAGGATGGCCTAGAAATGCGCATGTCGACCTGGATCCGCCAGCACCTGGCCGCCCTGCGCGCGCTGCTGGTGCTGACCGTGATCACCGGAATCGTCTACCCCGTCGCGGTCTTCGCGATCGCCCAGCTGCCCGGCCTCGACGACAAGGCCGACGGGTCGCTCCTCGAACGCGACGGAAAGCTGGTGGGCTCCAGCCTGATCGGGCAGTCGTTCACCGACGCCGACGGGCAGGCCATGGCGCGGTACTTCCAGAGCCGCCCGTCGGCCGCGGGCGACGGCTACGACCCGCTGTCCACCGCGGCGAGCAACCTCGGCCCGGAGGACATCGTCGACACGGCCGAACGCACCAGCCTGCTCACCACCGTCTGTGCCCGCTCGAAGGAGGTCGGCGACCGTGAGGGGGTCGACGGCACCCGCCAATTCTGTACGAAAAACGGTGTGGGGGCGGTGCTCTCGGTGATCGGCCCGCGCGATGCCGACGGTGACGTGTCGCGGCCGGAACGGGTGGTGAGTGTGAACGAGCACTGCCCCGCGGTCCCGTTCCTGCGCGAATTCCGCGGTGTCGCGGTGGAATGCGCGATCGACGGCGAGAACTACGCGGTCGGCCGGATCATCCCGATCCTGGGCGACGCGCCTGCCGAGGCGGCCGTCCCCGCCGACGCGGTCACCGCCAGCGGCAGCGGCCTGGATCCGCACATCTCCCCTGAGTACGCGGCCATCCAGGTCGCCCGGGTGGCCCGGGCGCGCGGCATCACCGCCGACCAGGTCAGGGAGCTGGTGGACGCGCACACCGACGGCCGCACGCTGGGATTCCTCGGTGAGCCGCGCGTGAACGTCCTCGAGCTCAATCTCGCGCTGGACGAACGCTTCCCGTTGCAGGGCTGACACACCGATCGGGGTCCGATCCGGGACCGGGACGGGCCCCGCTTAGGAAGTGCTACTGGGGTTGGTGCGTGGTAAGCGCCCAGCCGGCGGGCAGCCCGGTCACCTTCACCGCGGACCCTCACACCTCGAGCCCGACGGTGGCCTCACCGAGCCGGAACTCCGACATCCGGACACACCCCCACGCCTCGGGCACCTGCGGTCGCAGCGTGAGGGTCTTGGCGGGCACATCGGGATCGAGCCCGAGGAACGAGCGCACCAGCAGCAGCGGCGCCGCGCTCGCCCACGCCTGCGGCGAGCACGAGGTCGGATACGGCACCGGCGCCGCGAACCTGGCACGCGGGAAGCCGCAGAACAATTCGGGCAGGCGGCCGTCGAACGCGGCGGCGGCATCGAGTAGTCCGCCCGCCAGCTTGGTCGCCAGCTCCACCGCGCCGGGCACGTGCTGGTACCGCATGAGACCGGCGACCGCGATCGCCGTGTCGTGCGGCCACACCGACCCGCAGTGATAACTCATCGGGTTGTAGGCGCCCATGTTCGAGGCCAGCGTGCGCAGGCCGAAGCCCGAATCCATCTCCGCCTTGGCCAGATTCGCGATGAGGATCTCGGCGTGCTCGTCGGTCGCGATGCCCGACCACAGGCAGTGCGCGGCATTGCTGGTCAGGGCATCGATCTGGCGCTTGCTGCCGTCCAATGCCACGGCGTACCAGCCGCATTGGGGTAGCCAGAACTGCTCGGCGAACTTGGTCCGCAACTCGGCGGCCCGTTCGCGCATCCGCGTGGCCAGCGCGGGATCGTCGAACGCGTCGGCCAGCTCGGCCCGGGCGAGGTAGGCCGCGTACACGTAGCCCTGCACCTCGCACAGGGCGATCGGCGCCTGCGCGATATGGCCTGCCGCGTCGTTGATCCCGTCGAAGCTGTCCTTCCAGCCCTGGTTGATCAGGCCGCGGTCGGTGGCCCGCACGTACTCGACGAAGCCGTCGTCGTCGCGATCACCGAAGTCGGTGATCCAGCCGATCGCCGCGTCGGCCGCGGGCAGCAGCGTCGCGATGGA
Source organism: Nocardia neocaledoniensis (assembly GCF_029868625.1). Lineage (GTDB taxonomy): Bacteria > Actinomycetota > Actinomycetes > Mycobacteriales > Mycobacteriaceae > Nocardia > Nocardia neocaledoniensis_A. The sequence continues at coordinate 16,166 of NZ_JARWOJ010000037.1, forward strand.
GGCCGGCTCGGCGCCCCAGCGCAGGCATTCGGCGAGCAGCATCACGAACAGCGGTGTGGCATCGACGGTTCCGTAGTAGATCTGGCCGCCGAGCACCTGCCCGACCGCTGGACCACGCCGCATCTCGTGCATGATCCGGCCCGGTTCCTCCTCCACCAGGGGATCGACCGTCTGGCCCTGCAACTCGGCCAGCTGCTGCAGGGTCCCGAGCGCGAGATCGGTTTCCAGCGGCAGCGACATCCAGGCGGTGAGCAGCGAGTCGCGGCCGAACAGCGTCATGAACCACGGCGCGCCCGCCGCGACGAACGGCCTGCCGGTGCCGGTATCGGTATGGATCTGCAACGCGCCCAGATCGCTCTCGCTGCGGCGCAGTATCCGGTTGAGCAGGCCCGAATCGGCGGTGATGTCGGTGGCGGTGGCCCGCCACGCCTGGATCTTGCGCACCGGCTCGCTGGCCCGATACCGCTCGCCCGGGGTGCCCTGCATCTGCGGGCGCTGTGCCGCGCCCGCGGGCTGGGCGGTGATCTCGGTCTGCCAGCGACCACCCGCGGGAACGACCACCCGCCAGATCATGGTGCCGGGCAACACCATCGGCTCGATCGTGGAGGTGAGGGCGAGCCCGCGTGAGAGGTCGGCCCGGTCGTGCAGCAGCAGTTCACCGTCGGAGGTCGTCATCTCCGCCCGGTGCCCGCCCATCCGGCCTTCCTTCACCGAGAACAGGTCGACGAAATCGGCGTCGACGTGCAGCTCGAGCACCACCGCGGTGGCCTCGCGGCTCATGTTCTCCAGCGTGATCAGCTCGTGCATGCCCTCGGCGACGAGCCGGTCGCGCACCACGACGGTGCCGGTGAACCACTGCTCGGGCAGGCCCTTGGCGTCCTCGCCGAGGTAGTAGAACATGCG
>NZ_JARWOJ010000038.1 GCF_029868625.1 Nocardia neocaledoniensis
GGCGATCACCCATCGCCCGAACGCTCGGGGTCGTTTGTGCTTCTTCGCGATCAATCCCGCGATCCGCATCAACGCATAACTCCTGATCTTCTCGAAACGCTGCGATGAGTTCCCATAGCTGAAATACCCAAACTCACACGGCCGACCCGTCTGCGCCCCGCGCGCGCCCCGGCGGGCGGGGCGCCCGCCCCCCCGCCCCCCCCCACCCGCGAAAACAGCAACTCAAACCCACTCAGGCCAGCCGACACCCTCACGGAGGGTCGGGAGCTGGCGCGGTGATCCTGGACAGCGGCAGGTGATGAAGCCGCAGGTGCCGGGTGGTTTCCCACCGGGCTGTTCATCTTCCTCACCGTGACTGTTCTGGTGTTCCGATTCCAGCTCCCGCCACATCAATCCGTGCATGCGGTTCTCCCGCACACGGCTTACCGACGCCGTTCACCGCCGGCATTCGGCATCACCCGCCAGGCCCGGAACGGCCTGGGCGCGACCACGGTTCCGTCAAGGCGGATCAGGCCGAGTTGGTCGTCGGACGCGAAGGCGATCACCCATCGCCCGAACGCTCGGGGTCGTTTGTGCTTCTTCGCGATCAATCCCGCGATCCGCATCAACGCATAACTCCTGATCTTCTCGAAACGCTGCGATGAGTTCCCATAGCGGAAATACCCGGCCCAGCCGCGCAGGAAGCTGTTGACCTCCTCCACGATGCGTTCCACCCGCAGCAATACCCGATTCCGGCCGGTCATCGCCCGGATCCGGTTGCGGGCATGCTGCATCGCCTTGTCTGCGGGCCAGCGAGCAAGGAAGGCGACTCCTTTGCCGCCGGTGCGTCCTTCCGCGCGCACCCACCGATGATGAAAACCCAGGAAATCCAGGCCCTCACCACCCTCGGCGAGATGCACGATCCGGGTTTTGGCTGCTTTCGCCTCCAAACCCAGATCGGACAGCAGAGCCGTCAGCTGCACCAGCGCAACTTCGGCCTGCTGCCGGGAACGGCACATCACCACGGCATCATCAGCGAACCGGACCAGCACTCCATGCGCCCGGGTATCCCATTGCCGGTCGATCCGGTGCAGATACACGTTGCACATCAACGGGCTGATCGGACCGCCTTGTGGGGTTCCGGTCACCTCGCGCCGCATCGTTCCGTCGCTCATCACCCCCGCACGCAGCATCGCGCGCACAAGGCCGAGCACGGCACGATCGCTGAGGCGTTCCTCGATCGCCTGCATCAACTTCTCATGCGGAATCGCCGAAAAGCAGTTGGCGATATCCGTTTCTACCACCCACCGGCGGCCCCGCCACGCTTCGTCCACGAGGACCTGCAAGGCGTCGTGCGGACTACGTTTCGGGCGGAACCCGAACGAGCAATCCACCATGTCGGCTTCGAAGATCGGCTCGAGCACGATCTTGCACGCCGACTGCACGATCCGGTCACGCACCGCGGGGATCGACAACGGACGCCGCTCACTGACGCCAGGCTTGGGAATCCACACCCGGCGCAACGGCAGCGGCCGATACGTCCCTTCCCGCAGTTCGCAGGCCAGCTCATCGAGCAGCCGGTCTATCCCGTACTGCTCGACCTCGGCCAGGGTGGTTTTGTCGACACCCGGTGCACCGTTGTTCGCGCGCACCGCGACCCACGCACGCCACAGGACATCTCTGCGGAAGACCTTGTCCCGCAGCGCATGAAACCGTCGCCGGGGATCGGCCTTGGCCGCCCGGTAAAGCGCATGCTGCAAAGCTCGAACCGGGTCCGATCCGGACCCCGACGTGGCGGAACTAGCCATAGATGGCACTCACCAGGCCCCTCTCAACAGTCATGACGCATCGACGAAGCAGCGGTCCTTCCCTCACCGGCGGTTGTGTTGTCCGCCCGGCTCGACCGGTACTACGACCGCCTCCGACTCCCTTCCGGCAGGAACCCGTTTCCCGAGGTCATCGGTTATCGAGCACCACCCTCCGATGACATGTTTCCGCAGGTCACCGGGCCGGTGAGGGCCTCTCCAGTTCCCGTCGTCACTATCGATACGTTCCACGCCCCATACGCCGGAGAGTTCTTCGGCACCTGCATCTCCAGGTCTTCGGTGCCTTCCATGGCCTTCACCGTGATTTCGGCGGCTCGGCACTCTCTTCACCCACCCCTCAGGGGCGGACCTCTAACGACGCCGCAGGCTTCGCTTCATGCTGCGGACCGCATCTTCGCTCCCCCTTCAAGGGCTTTCGACACTGGGCTCCGACCTCACCCATTTCCAGATGAGGCCGCCAGTCTGCTACCGAGCCACCTGGCAGTTACCCGGACCGGACTTCCACCGGCAAGCGACGACGAGCTTACGAACCAATCACCTACCAGAGGCGACCTCCTGTTCAACTGGACGCACGAAAAATCGAGGCTAACTGGACATTCCACCGACGGCGCGCAAATTCTCACCTTCCCGCTCCCGCACACCTTTCCCTGAGCGGGTCTGTCCAGTTTCAGGTGTAAGTCCGTCTCCTTCCTCGGGTGATTCGGTTACGTGCGGGCGGCGGACAGGCGTCCGTCGAAGGTGATCTCGAACGCGTTCAGGGCGGCTTTCCAGCGGTTGGACCAGCGTTGCCGGGCGGTGCCGGTAGGGTCCAGGCTCATGATCGCCATGTAGACGCATTTCAGCGCCGCGGCCTCGGTCGGGAAGTGCCCGCGGGCTTTGACCGCGCGGCGGATGCGGGCGTTGACCGACTCGATAGCGTTGGTGGTGTAGATGACCTGTCTGATCGCTTGGTCGAACTGCAGGAACGGCACGAATTCGGCCCATGCGTTGGTCCATAACCGCACGATCGCGGGATATCGTTTCTCCCATTTGTCGCTGAACTCGGCGAAGCGATCCAGCGCCGCGGACTCCGACGGCGCGGTGTAGACCGGTTTGAGGTCTTTGGCCAGCTCGGGCCAGTCCTTGCGGCTGGCGTAGGAGAACGAATTGCGCAGAAGGTGCACGACGCAGCCCTGGACCAGCGCCTGCGGCCATACCTGGGCGATGGCGTCGGGAAGGCCTTTGAGCCCGTCGCAGACGACGATGCAGACGTCGGCCATGCCACGGTTCTTCAGCTCCGCCAGCACACGCAGCCAGTATTTGGCTCCTTCACCGTCGCCGTGCTCGCCGGCCCACAACCCCAGGATGTCGCGGGTGCCGTCCACGGTCACGCCCATCGCCACATAGATCGGGCGGTTCGCGACGTTGCCGTCTCTGATCTTCACGTTCACGCAGTCCAGGAACAGCACGGGATACACCGGGTCCAGGGGCCGGCTCTGCCAGTCGGCCATGGCGTCCATAACCCGGTCGGTGATGGTGGAAATGGTTTGTTTCGATACCTCGGCGCCGTAGACCTCACGCAGGTGCGCCGAGATCTCCCCGGTCGTGAGTCCCTTGGCCGACAGCGAGATCACGATGTTCTCCACACCGCCGAGCCTGCGCTGACGCTTCTTCACCATCTGCGGTTCGAAGCTGGCGTCGCGGTCCCGGGGCACCGCGATCTCCACCGGCCCGGCCTCGGTTTCGACGGTCTTGGTCCGCTTTCCGTTGCGCGAGTTCCCGCCGTCCCGGCCGGCGGGATCGTGTTTGCTATAGCCGAGGTGGTCGTCCATCTCGCCGTCGAGGGCGGATTCCACCACCAGCTTCGTCATCCGGGCCAGCAGCCCGCCCTCACCGACCAGCTGCAGCCCGTCACGGCGGGCTTCGGCTGCCCACCGCCGGATCTGCTCGTCCATCGACGCGGCAGCCGACCCGGCTGCATCGTCTTCCGACTTCTCTTCAGTCACAACAGCATCCATCGTTCCCAGGACTTACACCGGAGAACTTACAGACCCTCCTGAAGCTCTAGAGGCTGGGGATGCGTGCCTGCCGTATCGGATTGGCAATGGCAAAGGGTGGCGACATGTAGCTGTCAGTGATTCTGAGCTCTTGCTGGTGGCACGTGGTCGAATGCGTGTGTCGGCGTGCTCGGTCGTTTGCGGTGCGTGGCTGGAGGGTACGGGCCGCTGCTCGAGACCTCGCCTGTCGTTGTTCACCTCGGGTCCGGGTCTGAGTACCGTCGCGGTTCCACCGGGCAGGTGGTGGCGGCGATCCGCGCTGGGACAGCGAACCTTGCCCATGCCGCGGCGGTGGCGACCGCTTTGTTCACCGCGTTCCTCTCGCCGCTGAACATGGGCGTGGAACAACGCATCCAGCGTGGGCGAGTGACGGCCGTCGACGACGGTACATGCCGCGGCGACGCACAACGCGCGGATCGGGTTCTGGTGCGCGCGGGCTGTGGGGGGGGGGGGGGCGGGGGGGGGGGGGGGCGGGGCCTAGGGGGGTTTGGGGGCCGGCCCCCACCCGTCCGGTGAGGTTGCAGGTCTTCACCGGAGGACCGACCGAACAACGCTGGTCGTCTGCGGGTGGCAGGGGCTGGGGTCCAGGAACGGCGAGGTAGAGGGCGGAAGACGCGCGGTGCACGGGGGCTTCGGTGGTCGGCGCACGGGCGGTGTGGGCGGCTTCTAGGGGATGGCGTAGGCGGCGCTGGCCGTGGGTAGTGGAGGTGCGGGTGTAGCACGGCCACCGCACCTGACTGCTGAAACTTGATGAAATCGATCCCGCGTGCCCCAGGTACGTGACTCTTGCCCACCCCTTGACTCGAGTGAGATTGCCGTTGCTGACGTTCTCGGCGAAAACGGCCTGCACGCCTCGTTCGGTGATGCCCACAACTCGGGGGAGATCGCGGATGATGACGGCCAGTACCGCTGGTTACGTCAACCACCGACACCGACACGATCGCCCCCTTTCTCCACGGGATCGGATAGGTCGGGGAACTCGCCACACGCCGCGCGCGTCCTGTCAGGTGCTCATCGGCCTCGCGTCGGGCCAGGCGTAGTCCTGAATTCGGCGGATCCGCAGCCCGGCGGGCGCGGTGTCGCGCAGGTGGCGGCGAGTGCACTCGGTGATAAGCCACGCGTCCGGCCCGGCGGCCAGGACCAGCAGTCCCGCGCCGCGGTCGCGGCATAGCCGCGCCAGCACGCGTGCGACGCGGCGCGGCAAGGCCGAGAATCCGGTGCCGGGCACCTGCGAGACCGCGCTCACCGTGATTCCGCGCCCGCTCGCGGTCGCCCGCAGTCGCGCGGCCAGCGTATCGGCGCGGTCGATGCGCTGGGCCTGGCGCCACGCCAGCAGTCGTGCGTTCAGGCTCGCGCGGGCGGGAGGAGTCAGCACCGCCAGGATCAGAACCCCGTGGTCGGGCACCAGATCCGTCACCACCCGGGCATCGACATCGTCCACATCGGGATCGGTGACATCCAGTGCCAGCACGACCGGGGTATCGACCGCAGCAGCCACGACGGCTCCTTCTCGGACAGCAGCGCACGCGGCGCCGCGGTGGTGGGCATCGGGGGCGTCACCACGGTCGAGGGGTGTGGGCGACCACCCCCGATATATGAATCGTAACTTACGAATTACATTTCGTCGATTGGGTTGTGTGTCGCTGCCCGATGCCTGCGCGGGCGAGCCGCCGCGCTGGCAATCGGGTGTCGACCGTTGGTCACGTTGGGACAGCCCCCCGGTGGCGTCGCTACCGCGTACGTTCGTCGTCATCGGGGAGCGGGTGTGTGGTTGAGCAGTAGCCGCTCGACCGCGGCCCGCTGTTCGGGCAAGGCAGGCGGGAGAGCGGGTAGCGCGGCGATCAGCGCGGTGGCGAACGCTCGCGCATCCGATCCTGTGTCCTGGATCCGCCAGGTGAGCACCCGCGCCGCGTGAGCGGTAGGCACCCCATAGACCGCCATCAGCACACCGATGGCCTGCTCGATCACGGCCGCTTCTTCGACCAGGACCGGCAACGGCACATCCGGACGGGTGCGCTGCTGTGTCAGGAACCACTCCCCGGTGCCCGGCACCAGGGTCGACGGCGCGGGGGTGCGGGTCGCCTCGGGCCCGCGCGGCTCACAGTGGTCGTCTGGCATGGTCTTGTCTTACCCGTTTCTGTTCGGTTCAGCGGAAGTGATCGGGCATCCGGACGGCTCCGGGGCGCGAGCCGACCGGGCGCGGCACTCGCTGGTGTGGTGGTATGGTGTTCGCTCCCTGTCCACGGATCGCCCTCCACAGCGCACCGCCGCAGCGGCCCATAGGAACGGGTGGCGGGTGGGTTACGTGAAGTAGTCGGGTCGGCTGACGTAGGTGTCGGTGACGAACATGACTCCGGAGGCGTTCTCGAGCAGGGGGCGGAGGCCGGCGATGAGGGCATCGGCGCGGTGATCGGGGATGACGGTGATGAGCAGTGCGAGGGTGTCCTGTTCGTTGAACAGCAGTCCTCCTTGGTGGTAGCCGTTGTGGCCCAGGCCGGAGACTCCGGAGATGGCGGTGTATCCGGTGGCGCCGGAATGCTCGATGAGGCGGCGGACCTCGGATGCGGCGGTTCCCGGGACGATGACTTCGATTCTGGTCATCCTCGTGAGGTCGGCGCGGGTCATGGCTGTGCTCCGTTCGTGGGATACAGGGTCCATCCGCTGCGGGTGCGGTGGTGCCAGGGCGAGGACGGGCCGGTGCGGGCGAGCAGGGTGATCCAGTGGTTGTCGACGAGATCGCGAAGTTTGGGGTTGCGGGCCAGAATGGTGTCGATTCGCTGGTGTGGTGCGTAGGCGAGGACGAGCAGGCGCATCGGTTCGTGTACGAGGCGGTCCCCGACCGCGACCGATTGCCAGGGCAGGCCGGTTCGCAGGTCGCCGGCCGGGCCGGTGAGAACGCCGATTCCGCCGACGACGTTGTGAGTGGTCTTGGTGCCTGCGCCGAAGGTGTCGGGGGCGACGGTGGAGAAGTAGTACTGGCAGTTGATCCACTGCGCGACGATGACCGGTGCGGTGAGGATCGTTTCCAGCGCGGTCGCGGTCGGGTCGTCGTCGGGGTTGTAGGAGTGCAGGAAGCAGCGGCGGCGTAGGTCGATGCCCGCGGACATAGTGCGTGGTCCGATGATGAACGCGGCGTTGCCGGCCAGGCCCCATTCGGGATATACCTGCGCCCAGTCCGCACTGCGGGTCTGGGCGTGGCGGGCCGCCGCGTGCGGGCTCGGTCGGTCTGGTGCGCCGGGAAGCAGGGGGGATCGTTCGGCGGCGAGGCGGCGTCCGGCTTCGGCCAGGTCGGAGGTGAGGCGATCGAGGTCGGGGCGGTGGGTGTCGGGTACCCGGTGGCGATCGAGAATGGTGACGTGGTCGCTGGTGGTGTCGTGTTCGGCGGCGACGAACCAGCTGTCGTCGGGTATGTCGATGCCGCGGCTGAGGAGCTTGCCGCGGACCTCGGTGTCGTTGAGGATGTCCACGGCGGCGCGAGCGTTCGGCCCGCCGGGGTTGCCACCGCAGGCGCCACAGGCCAACGCCGAGTGGAGGGGGTTGTTCTCGGTGTTGGCGCCGTGTCCGCAGAACACCACCAGTCGAGCGAAACCGCGAGTGAGTCCCATGACCGTGAGGGCGGTTTCGGCGATCTGCACGCGCTGGTCGAGACCGAGCGCGCCAGCGGTGTCGATCACGGTGCGGGCGGGGGGCGCGATCCGTGCCCGGGTGCGGGTGCGCCAGCGCCGGTAGCGGCGGGGGGCGATGGTTTTCGCGGCGGCCACGGGTCCGCTCGCCCAGCCGAGGATCTCGGCGAGGGCGAATGGCGCCGCCAGGTCGGCTTTGGCGGTGTGGACCGCGTCGGTGGTGGCGGCGAGGGTGTGCAGTCCGGCGATGTGGCGCTGCGCCGCAGCGGGCGCCGTCGGATCGGGTTGTTCGTACAGGTCGATGTGGGGTGTCACCAGAGCAGGCGCCGCGATGGTGGGGTCACCGTTGGCGAGGGCGTGGATGCGGCTGGCCACAGCGAAGAACCCCGCGAATCCGAACGTGTCGTAGTCGCCCAGCGCCTCGAGATGCCGACGCAGTCCTTCCGAGCGGGGATCGATGCACAACACCAATTGCGCGTCGGCGCGGGCGCGGGTCGGGGCGGGGGCGGGGTGGTCCAGTTCCTCGAGCAGACCGCGGCGATAGTGCGTCTCATAGGCGTCGAGCCACACCAGGGGGCGCGAATCGACAGGCATGCGTTCGAGAATCCCGCTGATCGACGCCTCGGCGGCGGCATCGAGATCGATCGTGCCCAATGCCTGTGCCGCGCGGCGGGCGCGGTGTGTGGCCGTATCCGATGGACGAGCGGGAACAGGTGCCGTCGGTGCGGGTAGTTGGGTGGTGTCGAGCAGCTGCGCCTCGTAACTGAGCCGGACGGCGAGATAGTCGACCAGGTCGATTCCGGCTCCGGGTGTGTTGCTGCGCCACAGGATGTGACTGGCCCAGCCCGGCAGCCGCGTCAGATGCGCGCGCAGGTAGGCGATCCGTTCGCCGCCGGATCCGACACCGAGCACAGCCAGCGCTTGCGAGACAGCCTCGGCGGGATCAGGGGGGAGGTGGCGCAGCGCGCGGCGAGCCGCCGCCGGGAGCCGGGGATCGCGTGGCGCCAGATCGGCCCAGGCCCGGTAGAAGCCTCGGTCGCGGCCGGGCAACACCCAGCTGGCCTGGCAGAGATCCAGATACGCCGAGCACCATTTGACGGTTTGGGCGTCGATCGCTGCCGCGGTGCGTGCGCAGAAGCGTTCGCTCAGAGTGAGAAGCCGACGAGCGTGGGGTGACGGGATCGATCCGTGGACAAGGTCGGCCAGCAGGATATCGACGGCGGTGTGGGCGCGACCGCCGATCTCGACCGGTGCCGCGGTGACGGCGTCGGGGAATCGGCGCTCGAGAGCCTCGCTCAGATCGGCCGTCGTGATGCGGCCGGTGGTGTGGGCGGCACGGAACTCGGCCTCGCCGAGGGTGCCGCGGGCACCGTAGAGATCACTGGCGATGGTGAGGGCGTCGTCGAAGCGGCGATGTTCCAGCCCGCCGAGCGGGTTGACCGCGATGAAACTGCTCAACGGCCACACAGGAGTGAGAACGCGGGCGGCCACGCTGATCTCGGCTCGCAGCTGTGCGCGGCTGACCGCGCTCTGATCGACGGTGACTGTATCGACGGTGACTGTCATGATTCTCCTACCACAGCGGGAACGAACGATCTGGCGGGCGCTGTGCGGCGCGCGCCACCGGGGAACGAGGTCCTGCGAGCGCGCGGACCGAGATCGCCGAGACTCAGACACGCCACATACAAGGTCTTGTGCAGTGAGGCCAGCGCGGGGACGGTGGTGACCCGCGCGAGGGTGAGCACCGCGATCACCGCGAAGACCGGGATCAGCGTCCACGCGCCCAACACCGCCGGACCCTCGGCCCGCAGCGCGGGTCCGGTGAAGGCGCTGAAGACCGACAGCGCGCCGAGGTAGGCGACCATCACCGCGACGAGCACCGCGATGAACACACAGGCAGGACCGGGCCTGCTCACGCGCCGGGACCAGCCCCACACCAGGTGTGTGCCCGTCACCCACGCGAACGCCAGCAGCAACACCGTCCCGGAATGAGCGAGCCCGAACACCGATCCCCACAGCCACACCGCACCAGCGAGCGCCACTGCGGGCACCACAAGCGCGAGCGCTCCGAACGCGCGCCGCGCGCCCGCACTGCCCAGTGGTCGCGGTGGCGCGGTGCGCTCTGCGAGATGGTCGCCGACCGCGGACCCGGACCCCAGGAAGAGAGCGGCCTTGTACATGCCGTGTGCGACCAGGTGGAACAGCGCGGCGGAGTAGGCGCCGAGAGCGCATGTCATCACCATGAATCCCATCTGTCCGACGGTGGAGTAGGCCAGTGCGGACTTCACATCGGGTCGGGTCAGCATGAGCGCGGTGCCGTAGACGGCGGTGAGCGCGCCGGCGACGAAGGCCAGACCCATCACCGCGGCGTAGGAGTCGATCATCGGGTGCAACCGCAGCATCAGCACCCCGCCCCCGTTGACGATGCCGGCGTGCAGCAGCGCCGACAGTGGTGTCGGCGCGGCGACGGTGGCCGGAAGCCACCCCGCCATCGGGACCAGCGCGGACCGTGCCACCGCCGCGACCACGAGGGCTCCCGCGACGAGCGGCCCCGTCGGCGCCGACGTCGTCGTCGGCAGCTCGAGAGCGCGCAGGTCGACGTTCCCCCACTGCACGGTGGCCACGATCACCCCCGTCCACAGCGCGATATCGCCGACGAGCACCATGCGTGCGGTGCGTGTGACCGCCACCGGCACCCACGCATCGGCGCGATAGACCCGCAACAGCCACCACAACCCGAGGCCGATCGCCGACCAGGCCACAGCCATACCGATCAGCGTGGCCGCGGTGACCATCGCCGCGGTGGCCGTGGTGAGCAACCCGGTCGCCGCGACGAAACGGTCCGCCCGGGCGTCCCCGCGCAGGTACCGCGTCGCGAAGCCCTGCACCACGGCACTGACACCCAGCACCAGCAGCAGCAACACCACCGACACCCGATCCGCGTAGAACCCGGCCATCACCGACCCACCCGAGCCGATGGTCACGACCGCGTCGACCGGGCCGCGCACCGCCACCGACCACGCGACCACCACAGCCGACACCGCAGCGAACGCCGTCACCGCGACTCCCCAGCGACGGCCGGTGCGCCCTCCCGCGAGCAAAAGCAGACCGGTCATCGCCGGCGACAGCACCGATATCAGCAGCAGCACACTCACTGACCTCTCCTCCCAGCGGACAAGCCGCTGATCACTCACCACCGCGCGTTCACCCGTTCCCGATGACCACCCGAACACGGGCCCGGTTGCCACCCGATTGCCGCGAGTAACCTCCGGGAACTCGATCGCGCGCTGTCGATCACGCCATAACGCGATTCAAGATACACGAAATCGGAAACACGTATTTGAATGTGTTAAATCACTGTCGCATGTTGTAGCGTGCGAGGCGTGACGGACTGGACGTTTCTCACCAACCACGCTCGGGTGCTGCTGTGCATCGCCCGTGACGATCAGATGCGGCTGCCCCAGATCGCCGAGGAGGTCGGCATCACAGAGCGGGCGACCCGGCGCATAATCACCGAACTCGAACGCGCGGGGTACCTTGAGCGAAACCGCGACGGTCTGACCGATCGCTATCGCCTCAACGGCAAGCTGCCTTTCCGGCCCCGGACCGACCGGGACGTCGCCGTGGGCGAGGTCCTCGACCTGCTCGAACACCACACCCGAGACGACGAAATCGTGGCCGAGGTCGCCCGACTGGAGCCTCGGCTGGTCGGCACGACCTCGGCGTGGATGATGCTGCTGGTGCGCAGCGTCGATGATCTGGACGCGGCCGTGTCCGCGGTCAACGACTACGTCAACCACCTGCGCGAAAGTCTCTCGCCGGCGAGTCGGCACGACAGCACACTGCTGGGCATCTGGGTTCGCGGCGACCTCGAGGAGGGACTGCCCGAATGGCTGCACTACGAATCGGCCACCCCCGCGGCCCAGGGCGAGGCCCCACGAACGGCCATGGTCGAGGCCATGGTCGGAGTCCGCAGATCGGTGTCGCTGTCGGGGCTGTGGACGCTGTGCTGGATCGACGGCCCCCTGCTACGGGCGACCGACACCACCGACCAAGCCCGTCGGCATGTCCTCGACGCTCTCGTCGCGGCGACCTCCGAACCGGGAGGGTCACGCCCGGGCGGCCTCTTCTACGCCAGCTTCGCCGCGAGCCGCCCCTCGACATTCATGGCCGCCGAGGTCGCCGATCTGCGCGCCCGTCATCCGCGGCTGGTGGCCGAGCAGTGGTTCGTCGTCGACGACGACCAGGGCATCCAGGGGCTGATCACCTACTCCGAGATAGACCGATGACGCACTCAGCCCGATCGACGAAAGCCGACGCCCCTGAGACACTCTCCGACACGGTCGCCGCCGCGCCAGCGGCCGCGGGCCCCGCGCGGGACAAACCCCCCCCCCCGGCGCTTATGCACACCCCCGCGGGGGGGGGCCGGCCCCCCCCCACCCCGAGAGGGCGCCGCCCCCCCCCCCCGCAACCCCCCCCC
>NZ_JARWOJ010000039.1 GCF_029868625.1 Nocardia neocaledoniensis
ATCCTGCCCGGGCAGGTCCGCGCCGAGGACGAACCCGACCTCGACCTCCACCCGCGGCAACAGGTATTTCGAGGTGTCGACGGGGACGTCTTCGAAGACTTCCATCTCGGCGAGCAGGTGACCGTAGTCGGGCTCGTCCACGCCCATCATCTGCTGCATCGCCTTCGACGACAGACCCACCTTGTGCCCGACCACCTTGGCACCGGCCTTCAGCCGACGCTGGATGTTGAGCAGCTGGATCTCGTAGGCGTCGACCACATCGATATCGGGGTACCGGTCGATCAGCGGCGCCACAGCGACGCGCTTCTCCTCGGCATCGGCCAGTTCATCGGCGAGTTGAGTTCGTACCGCGTCGGGCAGCACGCGGACCTCCTTGGCAGCACGGTCGATAGGGGTGGGCCACGCTCCCAGCGAAACTGGAACCGTGTCCAGTCGAGCCTCGCAGCGCAGCCCGGCAGATGTGCTGGCGCGCGCGGCGAAGCCCGAAGTTCCGGACGTCAAAACTGTAACCGGTTGCGCATGTCTGCGTCAGCCGTTCACCTGACCATACAACGCGACCGAAGGTGATTTCTATAACACGTTCCAGTATGTGGCGAAGAAACGCCGAGTCCACTGGAACAAGTTCCAGTTTGGACTGTCAAACCGCCAAACCCTTCTATAACGTGTTGCATATGACAGATCGGGAATACGATGTGGTGGTCGTCGGTAGCGGCGCCGCAGGGATGACGGCCGCCCTCGCAGCGGCTCACAACGGACTGAGCGTCGTGCTGTTGGAGAAGGCCGCCCACTACGGCGGCTCCACCGCCCGATCCGGCGGCGGCGTCTGGATTCCGGGTAACAAGGCATTGAAGGCCTCGGGACGGCCCGACGATCGCGAGGACGCCCGCACCTACCTGCACAGCATCATCGGCGACGTGGTGCCCGCGGAGAAGATCGACACCTACCTCGATCGCGGGGCCGAGGCGTTCGACTTCGTCCTGGACCACACCCCGCTGAAGATGAAGTGGGTTCCCGGCTACTCCGACTACTACCCCGAAGCACCCGGCGGCCTCGGCGAGGGCCGTTCGTGCGAACCGACGCCGTTCAACGGCAAGATCCTCGGCGCGGAACTGGCCAACCTGGAACCCCCGTACGCCAAGGCGCCGCTGAACGTGGTCGTCATGCAGGCCGACTTCGTGCGGCTCAACCTGATCAAGCGCCACCCGAAGGGCATGATGCGCGCGCTGCGCGTCGGCGCGCGCACCTACCTGGCCAAGTTCACCGGGAAGCACCTGCTCGGCATGGGCCAGGCGATCATCGCCGCCATGCGCAAGGGTCTGCTCGACGCGGGCGTGCCGGTGTTGCTGAACACCCCGCTCACCGATCTGGTGGTCACCGACGGCCGGGTCACCGGCGTCAAGGCCACGGTGGACGGCGAGCCGGTCACCTTCACCGCGCGCTACGGCGTGGTCCTCGGCAGCGGCGGCTTCGAGCACAACGCCGACATGCGCGCCAAGTACCAGCGACAGCCGATAACCACTGAGTGGACAACCGGTGCCGCGGCCAACACCGGAGATGGCATCGTCGCCGGTATGGCAGCGGGCGCGACGGTCGGGTTCATGGAGGACGCGTGGTGGGGTCCGACCATCTTCAAGGGCGGCAAGCCCTGGTTCGCGCTGGCCGAACGCAACCTGCCCGGCACCATCATGGTCAACGATCGCGGTGAGCGGTTCGGCAACGAATCGGCGCCGTACGTCGAGGCCGTGCACACCATGTACGGCGGCGAGTACGGACAGGGCGCCGGACCTGGCGAGAACATCCCGGCCTGGCTGGTGTTCGACCAGCGCTACCGCAACCGCTACATCTTCGCGGGCCTGCAGCCGGGTCAGCGGTTCCCCTCGCGATGGCTGGAGAACGACTACATCGTCAAGGCCGACAGCATCGAGGAGCTGGCCGAGCGGATCGGCGTGCCGGCCGAGAACCTGGCCGCGACGGTCACCCGGTTCAACGGCTTCGCCGCCACCGGCAAGGACGAGGACTACGGCCGCGGCAACAGCCACTACGACCGCTACTACGGCGACCCGACCGTGAAGCCCAACCCGTGCCTGGCCGAGATCTCGCAGGGCCCGTTCTACGCGGCCAAGATGGTCCCCGGCGACCTCGGCACCAAGGGCGGGCTGGTCACCGACACCGCCGGACGTGTGCTGCGCGAAGACGACTCGGTGATCGACGGCCTCTACGCCGCGGGCAATACCAGCGCCCCGGTCATGGGCCACACCTACGCGGGCCCCGGCGCCACCATCGGCCCCGCGATCACCTTCGCCTACCTCGCGGTCCTCGACATCGCCGCGAAGAAGACTGCCGACTCGTCCCAGGCGACCACATGACCGTCAGTCCCTTGATCACCATCGGCTATCTCGCCGTGCTCGACGTCTCCGCGAACGGGTCGGCGAACGAGACAGGAGAAGAACACCGTGCCCATTGATCTGGCCACCGCGCTCGGCGCGACGCTGCCCGCGCGCGAGTTCAGCTGGACGCCCACCGATGTGCAGCTCTACCACCTCGGTCTCGGCGCGGGCGCGCGGCAGACCGACCCGGTCGAGCTGAGCTACCTCGACGACACCGCGCCGCAGGTGCTGCCGACCTTCGCCACGGTGGCGCCGACCCTCGGTGAGACCGAGCCGCCGAAGGTGAGCTTCCCCGGCATCGAGATCGACCTGGCCAAGGTCGTGCACGGACACCAGGAAGTGGTGGTGCACAAGCCGATTCCCGCGAGCGGCAAGGCGACGAGCACCGGCCGCATCAGCGAGATCTGGGACAAGGGCACCAACGCGGTGATCGTGCAGGAGCACACCGTCGTCGGCTCCGACGGCGAGCCGCTGTGGACGGTGCGCTCCTCGATCTTCGCCAGGGGCGAGGGCGGTTTCGGTGGCGAGCGCGGGCCCAGCGCCAAGGCCACGTTGCCGGAGCGCGCCCCCGACGGGGAGATCCTGACCCCCACGCTGCCGCAGCAGGCCCTGCTCTACCGCCTCTGCGGTGACCGCAACCCGCTGCACTCCGATCCCGAATTCGCCAAGGGCGCGGGCTTTCCCGCGCCGATCCTGCACGGCCTGTGCACCTACGGCGTGGCGTGCAAGGCGATCACCGACGAGCTGCTCGACGGTGACGCGAGCCGGGTCGCCGGGTTCAGGGCCAAGTTCGCCGGCGTGCTGTACCCGGGCGAGACGCTGCGGATCAAGGTGTGGCGCGAGGGCGACGAGCTGATCGGCGCCGTCACCGTGGTCGAGCGCGAGGACGCGCCCGTCCTCGGCGAGGTGGCGCTGCGCATCGCCTGAGCCGAGTATCCGATCTGCCCGCCGGTCATCGCGACCGGCGGGCATCGTCGTCTCGGGTCAGTCCGCGGGTGCCTCCGCGGCGGTGGCCGACCGGTCCGCCAACCCGCCGACCAGGAGCGCGTAGATCAGCACGATCAACACCGGCGCGGCCAGCGGCGCCCACACCAGTTCCACCGGCACGAGGGCGGCGGTGGCGGCGGCGATGCTGAACAGGACCGCGCCACCGACCGACGGAATCGTCGTCGGCACAACACCTTCCGGCGCGTGCAGCACCGCGGCATTGAGCAGGTAGGTCGTCGCCACCAGGCCGGTCGCCGCGGCGGCGATCACCCCCACGTCGGAGAACGCCAGTGCCCCGATCGCCACCAGCACCGCGCCGACGGCGGCGGGGCGCCACCACCAGCTGACGACCACGAGCGCCAGTGCGGCCACCCCCGCGAACGGATTGATCAGCGCGACCGCGGCGACCAGCAGCAGGCCGGCGAGCAGGGCGAGGAATCTGGTCATCGCCGCACCCGCACCGTCCGGCGGTGTTGCGGCAGCAACCGCATGGCCTGGTCGAGCCTGGTCTCGGCGGGCCAGGCGATGATGTCGACGCCGACCGAACCCATGTCGCGATACATCGACGCGCGCTCGAGCTGCCACATCCTGGCCATCGTCGGGTCGAGTCCGTCCTCGAACGGGGTACCGCGCAGGACATCGACCGCCACCACCACGTGCCCGCGTTTGCGCAGGTCGATCAGGGCCAGCGCGAACTGGGTGTCGAGCAGGGTGGAGAAGGCGACCACGATCGCGCCGATCGGCACCGCCGCGTGCGGGGCCAGGGTGCCGGTCGTGGGGACGTGCTCGTCGCCGACGCCGAGCACGGTGTCGACGATCCGGTAGAACTGCCTGCGGCCGATGTCGGGGCGCAGCCAGCGCGGCGAATCACCCAGGCAGACAACAGCGGTGCGGTCACCGGCCTGCAGCGTGGACTGCACCACCTGCGCCGCGCCGCGCACCGACAACTCCAGCGACGCGGTGGCCGGACCTGGCGCCTGCTGGGAGGTGTCGACCAGCACGACCACGTCGGCGGACCGATTGGTGAAGCGTTCGGTGACGTAGAGCCTGCCGCGACGCGCGCTCACCGGCCAGTTCACGGTGCGCAGCTGATCGCCGGGCGCGAAGGCGCGGATGTCGGCGTATTCGACGCCGGGACCGTGCTTACGGGTGAGATGGGTACCGATCCGGTCGGGAAGTTCGGTGCGCGGCATACGCATTCGCTGCGGATCGGCGATCGGGTACACGTACAGCTTGGCGGCGGGCAGCTCGGCCGTGGCGACCGCGAGCCCCGCCGGGCTCAGCGCGGACACCTTGACCTGCACGGGATATCGGCCCCAACGCGTCGCCGAGAGGCCGAGCCGCATGCCCGCGGGCGCCGTGCCGGAATCGTGCGCCTCCTCGACCTCGATGTCGAGCCCGGTCAGCGGCACCGCGGTCATCCGCAGCAGCGCATGCCCCCGTTCCACGAACGCGACCGCGTTGCAGCCGACGACCTCACCTTCGAAGCAGCGCACCGTGCCGCTGCCGTCGACTTGGATCCTGGTCGGGTTCTGCTGCCACGGCGCGGTGACCAGCACCCCGAGCATCGGCGCGGCGAAGACCACGAGCTGCCACTGCCCCCGCAGGACCGCGACGACCAGCGCGACCGCCGCGCATCCGGCCAGGATGAACACCAGCGGTGCCGGTCGCCACCGCAGGTCGACCTCGACGGTCCTGGATTCGTCGCGGTGCTTCATGTGCTGGTGGCGCGGGGCACCGGTAGACGGCGTAGCAGCTCGGTGATGACGTCCTCACCGCGAATCCGGCGCACCCACATCTCGGGGCGCAGCGTGATGCGGTGCGACATGGCGGGCACCGCGAGCGCCTTGACGTCCTCCGGGATCACGTAGTCGCGTCCGAGCAGCAGCGCGCGAGCCCGCGACATCTGCACCAGATCGAGCTCGGCGCGCGGGCTGGCGCCGACCTCCACCTGCGGGTGACTGCGGGTCGCGGAGGCCAGCGCCACCACGTAGTTCACGACATCGGGATGCACGGTGACGAATTCGACCGACTGGCGCATCTCCATCAGCCCCTGCGCGTCGACGACCTGTCCGACCTGCGGCGGGGTCGCCCCGCGCTCGAGCCTGCGCCGGATCATCTGCGTCTCGTCCAGTTCGGAGAGGTAGCCGAGGCGCAGCTGGATGGCGAACCGGTCGAGCTGGGCTTCCGGCAGCGGGTAGGTGCCCTCGTACTCGATCGGGTTGTCGGTGGCCAGGACGATGAAAGGCTGTGGCAGCAGGAAGGTTTCGCCGTCGATGCTCACCTGTCCCTCGGCCATGGCCTCCAGCAGCGCGGCCTGGGTCTTGGGCGGGGTGCGGTTGATCTCGTCGGCGAGCAGCACATTCGTGAAAACCGGACCGCGACGGAAGTTGAACCGACCCGACGACATGTCGTAGATCGTCGAGCCGAGCAGGTCGGCGGGCAGTAAGTCGGGTGTGAACTGCACGCGGGTGAAGTCGAGGCCGAGCGCGGCGGCGAAGGACCGCGCGATCAGCGTCTTCCCGAGACCGGGCAGGTCCTCGATGAGGATGTGTCCTCCGGACAGGACGGCGATCATGATGAGCTGCATCTCATCTCGCTTGCCGACCACGACCCGGCCCAGCTCACGCAGCACGGCGTCGGAGCGCTGGACGGTCACGTTCAACGGCATGGTCATCGGTGGCCTCTAACCCCTCACATCGTCTGCAATCGGCGCAGGATCTCATCCAGCGCCGCCCTACCCGGTGCGCGGCCGCCCAGGTGGCCCCGAGCCCCGGTAGCCGGGGGGACCCCGCGCCCCAAATAAGGGACCCAAAGGAGTTTTTGGGCGGGGGCCCGGGGGGGGCCCGGGGGTGGGGGCCCCCCGCCCCGGGGGCGGGAGTA
>NZ_JARWOJ010000040.1 GCF_029868625.1 Nocardia neocaledoniensis
ACGCACGGTTGGCCCGGCAGCGTCGCGGCGGTGGGGGGTTTTGTGGAGGGACGAGCGGGGCCGCCCCCCCCCGCCCCCCCCCCCCCCCCCCGCGGCGGCCCCGCCCGCCCCCCCGGGGGGGGCCCCCCCCACCCCCCCCCCCCCCCCCCGCGACGCTGCCGGGCCAACCGTGCGTCATGATCAGCGGCGTGGCATCGGCGCGGGGGGACCGGCGGTGCAGGAAGTGAATTCCCAGACCGTCGATGGTCGTGCGGAACTGGCCGATCCGATTCAGGCGTTCCTCGAACGATCGCCAGTCGTAGTCGGTGCGCCAGTAGTTCACGACATCGACCAGATCGGTGAGCGGAACACCCTGTTCCCAGCGGCCGGGGTGTGGCGCGGGACGTTGGACGGTTTCGGGCTCAGGTAGCCGGGCCGCCGCGAGGCGTGCCCGCAATTCGTCGAGGTCACCGTCGGTGGTGGCGGCCCGGAACTCCTGGATTGCGGTGGTCGAACGGGTCATGAGAACCTCCTGGCTGTCGCGAACCGGCTAAGACGGTTCTAACACGGGGCGGTTCGAGCTTGCAACCGGCTAAGGTGGTTCCATGCCTGCTGAGTTTCCCGAATTTCGCCTCGGTAGCGTGCTGGCGACGAGCTTCACGGCCACGCTGACCGAGCGCCGCGGTGACCCTGTGGAGCGCATTCCGACGCCGCAGCGTCTCGTGGACTGGCTGGCCGTCAATGGCCTGGCCGTGGCGTCCTGTACCGCCGCCCAGCTCGAATCGGGTCGGGAGCTACGGGAATCGATTCACGCCGCCGCGACAGCGGCGGCGACAGGGGAGGCGCTGCCCGCCGCTGCCATCGAGATCATCAACGAGTGCAGTATCCGCGGTCGCGCCGCGGCGGTGCTGACGCCGGAGGGTGAACGCCGGTGGCGACTGGGTTCGGTTGGCGGCGTGGAAGATGCGCTGGGCGTGATCGCCGCCGACGCGATCAGCATCATCGCCGGTGAACGCGACGGCCGACTGGCCCTGTGTGCCTCGCCGACCTGCCGCGCCGCCTTTTTCGACACCAGTCAGAGCCGCACCCGCAAGTGGTGCGAGATGAACACCTGCGGGAATCGCCAGAAGAAGGCGCGCTACCTCGCGAACCACGGCAAGTAGGGCGGCTGGGCGGCAGCCGATGCCGCCGCCCAGCTCGAGTGGGTCCCGATGGTGTCGGGTCAGCGGACGCCGGAGCCGGTGGCGGCGTTGCTGTAGATCTGTGCCATGAGGCAGGTGGGCTGCGGGGCGGGGCCACAGAAGGCGAGGACCAGAAAGCCCAGGGGAAACAGGACCGGTGCGACCAGGATGTCGGTGAGAGCCGATCCGGTGGTGGCCACCGGGGTCGCGACGACGGGTGGAGCGGTAGCGGGGGCCGCCGTCGCCGTGGGCGCTGCTGACGCGACAGCGATGGCGATAACGGTTGCCGCACCAAAACGCTTGGCAATGTTCACTTGTGGTCCTCCATGACGGGAGAGGGTCGACTTGCGAGGACTGTAGTCGACAGGCCTCAAATATGAAGTGCAACTGCTTCAGATGGCAAGTGGCATCGACGGCCGAGCGCGACTGCGCGGAACGTCCGCGGGCATGCCGAACGGCCGGTGCACGTTTCCGCTCGGGAAGCCCGCTCCGATTTCGGCACGGTCGTGCCAGCGAGCACAGTTTTGACGTTGTTGCGTCGCACTAACGTTGCGTTGGTGCCAACGCAACGGAAACGTAAATCTGCAGAGCCTGGAATGGGTTCAAGGAAACCCTAACCCCCGATAATGTTCACTTATCGGTGGTCAGAGCTAGATGGAGCGAAAACGAATGCCGCAGGGGCGACACGGATTTCGTTTCGTCTGATACGTAACCAGATGACGAAACCAACGTTACGATTCTCCCGTGTCGAGCGTCTGCAACTACCCCGGATGTGCCCGCCCCATTACGCGCGGCGGTGGCCC
Organism: Nocardia neocaledoniensis; assembly: GCF_029868625.1. Lineage (GTDB taxonomy): Bacteria > Actinomycetota > Actinomycetes > Mycobacteriales > Mycobacteriaceae > Nocardia > Nocardia neocaledoniensis_A. The sequence goes on from NZ_JARWOJ010000040.1 coordinate 1,964, forward strand.
CGGCCGTCCCTCCGAGTACTGCGATCACCCGGACCACACGCGGTGGCGGGCATGGCGGGAAAGGCAACGGCAACAGCAAGAGTCGGAGAGTGGCGGGGAAACCGTCACTGTGACGGCACAGGGCCCGGTGACCGTGGCTCGATTGCGGGCCGACGAGTTGCTCGGCCAGTTCCGTGGACTGGCCGAGCAACTGGGGACGACGCTCACCGCGGCCGTCGCCGAATTGCAGACGCTGGGTGATCCGTCGGTCGCCGAAGCCCAGGTCCAGGCCGTGCAGGCGGATGCCGCGCGGCGGATCGCCGAAGCCGAAATGGCCACCGTCGTCGCCGAACAGGCACGCCGGGACGCCGAGGAAGCACGGGCACTGGCCGAAGCGGCCACCCAGGACGCGGTCGCGGCGGCCGAGGATGCCGAGAAGGCCGTGATCGAGGCGCACGCCGCCCGCGATGAAGTGCTGGCCTCCGTCGAACAACTGACCAAACAGGCCGCCGACGACGTGTTCACCGCGCGCAGTACGGCCGAGTCCGAAGTCCGTGCGGCCGAACGCAAAGCAGACGAGGCGATCGCGGCCGCGCACGCGGAAGCCACCGCGGCGATCGAGCGAGCACAGCAACGGGCCGACGCCGATATCGCCCACCACCGGCGCGAGGCCGAAGCGCGCATCGCCGCCGCCACCGCCGAGCGCGACCTCGCGATCCAGCGCGCCGCAGACGCCGACCGCGCCACCGAACGCGCCGAACTGGCCACCGCCGAACGGGTGGAGGCCGCCGCCGAAGCACGCGCGGAATGGCGCCGGGCCAGGACCGAACTCGACAGCACCCGCGCAGAACTGGATCAGACCCGCGCCGAACTGGCCGAACTGCGCCGCACAACAGCCGCCGCGGCCGAGCGGCAGCGCGCGGACGCGGCCACCGCCCTCGAACAGGTGCGCGCGGAGGCCGCCGAACGCCTGGCCGCGCTCGACGACGCCCGGCGCCAAACCCTGGCCCGCGCCGAACGCGCCGAACGCCAACTGGACGAACACCTGGCGGATCGCTCGCACCGGGCCGGCGACGCGGCACCTCGAGAAGCGGGCACGGCGAGCGACAACGAACGTCGCATGTCGCCGGCGTAAGGCCGCGACACCGCCGCGCCTGCCGACGCAGCGTGCCGCCCGCAGGCCTTCGACCGCGCCGAGCTCGCGGCAAGCCGAGACCCGGCAGCGTCGAGGATCTTGCGCTATCCCTTGCGCTGACGACGTGTCGGGTCGGGATAGGTCGATGTAGGCGGTGGCATCAGCACGATGTCAGGGCGATGTCAGGGCGGCCGCCGAAAGTTGTCCCATGAACAAGAACAGCATCACCTCGACCACCTGGACCGGCATGGTGCCGGTCGACGACACCACCCTCGCCGTCACCGACACCGGCGGCACCGGCCGGACCGTGCTCTACCTCAACGGCGCCTACGCCGACCAGAAGCACTGGCGCCGGGTGATCGCCGAGCTGGGACCCGGATTCCGGCACATCACCTTCGACGAACGAGCCAGGGGCCGCTCGGGCCGGTCGGCGGACTACTCCTTCGAGGCCTGCCTGCGCGACATCGACGCCATACTCGCGGCGCGCGGTGTCACCGACAAGCCGATCGTCGTCGGCTGGTCCTACGGCGGGGTACTGGGCTGGCATTGGGCCGACCGGAATCCGGAGCGCCCGCTCGGGCTGGTGACAGTCGACTCCGCGCCGTACGGGTTGACCGGCGAGGAAGGCGCCGAGCGGATCCGGGCGCTGTTCCACAAGATGCGGTTCCTGCTGCCACTGACGCGCCCGTTCGGCCTGGCCGCGCGGATGAGCGCCGCCGAGCACGCCGAGACCAATATCGAACTCAACGAGATCGCCGCCGCCAGCGTGCCCGTGCTGAGCAGGCTCACCTGTCCGGTGCGGTTCGTGCTGGCCACGGGCAACAGCCTCGGCAGCGAAGACGGGGAGATGGAGCAGGCGCGGGCCGCGCTCGACCCGGTCCTGGCAGCGAACCCGAAGGTCACCGTGAGTGCCAAGGTCGCGAGCAACCATTCCCATATCCTGCGCAAGGACTTCCGCGCCGTCGCCGAGGCCGTCCGCGCGACCGCCGCCGCGGCGACACGCTGATCCGGCGTGTCGCGAATCCGGTTGCGAGGCAAAGCTGGCGAGCGCGCCCGGCACGCGGTTCACTGGTAGCCATGGCTTCCAGCGCTCGATCGAGTAGGCAGCGACGGCCGGGGGTGCCCGGCCCCTCGGCCGCACCCGCCGAACTGGTGGTCGTCACCGCGACGACCGGACGGGAGATCACGTCGATCGCGTTGCGGGAGAACCGCTCCGTACGCTCCCACGTCGACGACCTGCTGCCGGTCGACGCGCATCTGGTGCCGATCTTCGGGCCGGACAACCGGCTGGCCGCGCGGCTGGCACAGACCCCGCAGGCTCCCGTGGCGGGCGAGTACCTGAACTACTACACCGTCCGGGGAGCCGGCGGTGATCTCGGGGAACTCGCGGACCGGTTGCGTCAGGACGACACGGTCTCCGCCGCCTACGTGAAACCCGCGGCCGAGCCGCCCCTGGCGCCCCTCGCGCATCCCGCCGCCGCGCCCGACGCACCCGCGGTGACTCCGGATTTCCGGGCCAGGCAGGGATATCTCGACGCCGCGCCGACCGGGATCGACGCGGCCTGGGCACATACTCGTCCGGGTGGGCTCGGCACCGGAGTGCGGGTGATCGATGTGGAGGGCGCGTGGCGGTTCACTCATGAGGACCTGCGCCAGAATCAGGGCGGGATGATCGGTGGTACGGCCTCGCCCGACCTGGGCTGGCGCAATCACGGTACGGCTGTGGCGGGGGAGATCAGCGGGGACCGCAACGCGGTCGGTGTCACCGGGATCGCGCCCGAGGCCCACATCCGGGCGATCTCGGTGTTCGGGATCGGGTCGGCGACGGCGATCCGTTCCGCCGCCGACGCGCTCGATCCCGGTGACGTGCTGCTGATCGAACTGCACCGTCCCGGACCGCGATTCGACTACCAGGGGCAACCGGGTCAGCGTGGCTACATCGCGGTCGAATGGTGGCCCGATGATTTCGCCGCCATCCGGTACGCGGTCGGTCGCGGTGTCGTTGTCGTCGAAGCCGCGGGTAACGGCAACGAGAACCTCGACGACCCGGTCTACGACGCGCGGCCCGGCGACTTCCCGGCATCGTGGCACAACCCGTTCCGTGGCGGTGACAGTGATTCCGGCGCTGTGCTCGTCGGCGCGGGCGCCCCGCCGCCGGGACTGCACGGGCGCGACCACGGTCCGGCCCGCTCGCGGTTACCGTTCTCGAATCACGGTGCGCGCCTGGATGTCCAGGGCTGGGGCCGGGAGGTGACCACGACCGGCTACGGGGATCTGCAGGGCGGGCCCGACGAGGACCTCTGGTACACCGACGAGTTCAGCGGCACTTCGAGCGCCTCGCCTATCGTGGTCGGCGCCATCGCCGCCTATCAGGGCATCCGTGGCGCGCGACGAGCCACTCCGGATCAGATCAGGACCCTGTTGCGGAGTACGGGCTCGCCGCAGACCGCCGCGCCGGGCCGCCCCGTGAGCGAACGGATCGGCGCACTGCCCGATCTGCGGGCGATGCTCGCGGCGCGACCGTAGCGGCGCGTCAGCGGGGGAGTTCGAGCCGGTCGCCGAGCTGCTCGATGAAGGTGCGGACCTCGGCGGTGTCGGCGTCGGGCAGCGAATACGCCACCTCGGTGACACCGATTTCGCCCCAGTGTTCCAGGGTTTCGCGGTCCGGGTCGTCGGCCAGGACCACGACCTGCGGCTCGCCGGCGCGGTCGGCCGCGCGCCACATCTTCCGTAGCTGTTCGACGCCGCCGTCGATGTCGGTTTCGATGGGCGTGGTGATCCAGCCGTCGGCCGAGCGGACGATCCACGCGAAGTTCTTCTCGGTGCCACCGGCACCGACCAGGATCGGCGGGCGGGGCTGCTGGATCGGTTTGGGCCATGCCCAGCTGGCATCGAATCGGACGTATTCTCCCTCGTAGGCCGCCTCCTCCTGGGTCCACAGCGCGGTCATCGCCTCGAGGTATTCGCGCAGGACGGTGCGGCGCCGCTTCGGCGGCACGCCGTGATCGGCGAGTTCTTCGAGGTTCCAGCCGTATCCGACGCCGAGGACGACGCGGCCGCCGGAGAGGTGGTCGGCGGTGGCGATGGTCTTGGCGAGCGCGATGGGATCGTGCGCGGCCGGGAGCGCGACCGAGGTGCCGAGGCCGATGCGGGTGGTCACCGCCGCGGCGGTGCCGAGGGCGACCCAGGGGTCGAGGGTGCGGAGGTAGCGGTCGTCGGGCAGGGTCTCGTCGCCGGTGGCGGGGTGGTCCGAGGCCCGCACGACCGGGATGTGGGTGTGTTCGGGGACGTAGAAGGTGTCGAAGCCGTGTTCCTCGGCCGCTGCCGCCGCGTCGGCGGGGGTGATGCCGCGGTCGCTGGTGAACAGCGAGAGTCCGAACTTCATCCTCGGCTGGGTGGAATCCATGGTGGTGCTCCTGTCGCTCTCTACTGTGGGTTCGTGCGGTCGAGGTCGCGGAGAAACTCGAGGAACGCGCGGTTGACCTCGTCCGGGTTCTCCATCGCGATCAGGTGGCCGCCGGTCGACACGGTCCGCACCAGCCGCACGTCGTCGTGGTGTTCGCGGAGTCGAAGGACCGGGTCGTCACCGTGCCAGTGCGCGAGGTCGACATCGGCGTCGGAACCGAGGAAGTAGAACGGGACCCGCGTGCGTGTCGTGCCGCGGGCGCGCCGGTATTCCCAGGTGAGGTCGATGGCGCGGTACCAGTTGACGCCGCCGTGGAAACCGCTGCGCGCGTAGTCGTTGACGTAGTTTTCCAGCTCCCACTCGCTCAGCCACGGCCACGGCAGCTCGGGTGGTTCGGGCAGGGCCAGGCGGTAGGGCGTGCCGGGCGGGTGTGCCCACACCTGGGTGAAATCGGCGCTCCCGGACAGGATGTGGAAGATCTTGGCGAGGATCTCGCGCGGGTGCGCCTCGTAGTCGGCGCGCGCGTGCTCGGGATCGTCGTTGTAGTAGGACATGTGGTTGAAGTGGTCGCGGCCGCGTTCGCGTTCCACCTCCGACGGGAGCCGGTCGTAGGCGGCGAAGAACGGGTTCTGCAAGCCGAGCAGGCCGCGTACCCGCTCGGGGTGTTCGAGCGCGAGGTCGTAGGCGGCGAACAGGCCGAAGTCCAGGCCGGTGAACACCGCCTGCCGGGCGCCGAGGTGATCGAGCAGGGCGCACAGGTCGGCGACGATCCGGTCGGCTCGGTACTCCTCGACCGCCACCGGCGCGCTGGTCTGGCCCATGCCGCGCAGGTCGGGGGCGACGACCCGGTAGCCGGCCGCGGCCAGCGCGCTGAGCTGATGGCGCCAGCTGAACCAGGTGTGGGGAAACCCGTGCAGGAGAACGACCAGCGGTCCGTCGCCCTCCTCCACGTAATGCATGTCCAGGCCGTTGATCCGGGCGTGCCGGTGGGTCCAGTTCCGCATCGGCCCGCCTCAGTCGATGACCGCGGCGGAGAACGCCGGTGGATCACCGAGGAAGGGGCGATGCGACGGCGGCTGACGGTCGTCGATGTCCTTGACGCCCAGTTCCTCGGCCACCTCGGCGCCGATGAGAACCCGGCCGGTGCGTCCCATCAGTTCCGGGTCCTTCGCCAGCGCGTCGATGACTCGACCGGTGAATTCGGGTGATTCGGCGGTGGCGGTCAGTTCGGCGTAGGCGCCGGGGTCGGCGGCCAGGCCGGCGAGGGTGCGTTCGGTCTTGAGCAGGCCCATCCAGATCGAGACGACGGCGACGTTGTACGGGCGGAAGTCGACTGCCATGTCGTGGGCCATCTTGTCCACCGCCGCCTTGCCGGAACCGTAGGCCGGGCCGTGCATGTAGCAGGCTCCGCCGAACGAGGAGGTGTTGACGACGAGTCCGGAGCCGTTGGCGGCCAACAGCGGCGCCGCGTGGTAACTCGACACGTAGGTCGAGCGCATTCCGACGTCGAGCAGGTCGAGCAGCGACAGCGGCTTTTCCCAGAACGGGCCCTTGTCGGTGAGTCCGTCGGGGATGGTGAGGGCGTTGTTGACGAGAATGTCGAGGCGGCCGTGCTTGTCGGCGAGGTCGGCGAAGAAGGCCGCGACCTGGGCGTCGTCGCTGTGGTCGAGGACCGCCGGTACGCCGGTGCCGCCGCGCCGGGTGATCTCCGCGGCCGTGGCGTACACCGTGCCGGGCAGGGGCGCGTCGCCCTCGGTGCGGGTGCGCCCGGTGACATACACCGTGGCCCCGGTCTCGCCGAGCGCCAGCGCGATGCCCTTGCCCGCGCCGCGGCTCGCTCCGGTGACCACCACGATTCGATCCGAACTCAGACCCACGGTCCACTCCATCCGTCGTCGGAACCACGCCTCGATGCGTGGTCTGCGTCACGTCCACTGAACCAACCGGATCGGTGCGACCGGGTGCGGCTTCCCGCTGGATGGAACATGGGCGGCACCGAAATCGGGATGTGCGACAGGGCAAGGCCGTGGGATGGTACGGGCATGGCATCGACGAAGAGCGTGACGGTTCGGTCGGCGACGGGCGCGGACGCGGCCGCGATCATCGGCTTGAAGGAAGCCGGGTTCGGGATGCGATACGGGGAGGACGAGATACCGATCGCCCGGGAGCTGTTCCCGGTGGAACGGTCGCTGGTCGCGGTCGACGGCGACCGGATCGTCGGCCACACCGTCGATCGGACGATGACGGTCACGGTGCCCGGTGCGCGGACGGTGCTCGCGTGCGGCATTTCCGGGGTGGCGGTCGCGCCGACCCATCGCCGCCGAGGCGTCCTGCGGGAGCTCTACGCCGCGCAGCACGAACGCGCCGAGGCCGAGGCCGTGCCGTTGTCGATCCTCACCGCCAGCGAGGGCACGATCTACGGGCGCTTCGGCTACGACACGGCGATCATGGCGACGATGTACTCCATCGATCGGCGCCGCGCCGAATTCCGTCCGACCACACCGGATCCCGGTGGCGTGACCATGGTGACGCCCGCCGAGGGCGCACCGCACATCCGGGAGGTCTACGAGCGATGGCGGCGGCGCGTTCCGGGCGCGCAGGCGCGGCCCGACGCCCGCTGGGACCTGATCTTCGCCGACGTCGAACGTCATCGACGGGGCGCCACCACACTGTTCGCGCTGGTCCACGCCGATGGCTACGTCCTCTACCGTCGCCGCTTGGACGACCACCGCTCGGTCGCGATCGTCTCGGAGTACCACGCGCTCACGCTCGACGCGCACGCGGCGCTGTGGCGGGTGCTGCTCGGCATGGACCTCGTCGACACGGTCGAGGTCGAACTCGCCGACGACGATCCGCTGCCGTACCTGCTCGCCGATCCGCGGGCGGCCCGCGTCACCGAGCGCTACGACACCCTGTGGGCGCGGATCATGGACGTGCCCGCCGCGCTGACCGCACGCACCTATCGGCACGACATCGACACGGTGCTCGCCGTGCACGACCCGTTCCGTTCGGCGGGTGGCACGTTCGCGCTGCGCGTCCGGGACGGGATCGCCGACTGCGAACCCACCACGCGACCCGCCGAGCTGGCCTTCGACATCACGGTGCTCGGCGCGCTCTACCTCGGCGCGCATCGCGCGAAGAGCCTGGCCGCGGCGAACCGTGTCCGCGTCGAGGACGCGGGTGCGCTCGTGACCTTCGACGAAGCGCTCGCGACCGAGCGGGCGCCCGAACTCGGCTGGTTCTTCTAGGCCACGGCGGAGCCGGACGCCGCCACCGCCCGCTATCCGCGTGAGCGCGGCGATGATCGGCGCGGCGCGCCAAGGCAAATCTACGGCTATCGCCCGGTTCGGGCCTATCGTGAGTCCATGCCCGTGGACGACGGGGAGGGGACAGCGGACGGTGACCGGACCCGGCAGGCGATGCTGATCGCTGGTGGGTGTTCTGCCGTCCTCGGCATCGCTGCCCTGCTGTGGCCTGGCCGCGACGAAGCCATGTTGGCCGTGCTGTTCGGAACAGCGTTGCTGCTCGGCGCCGTGGTACAGGGATATCTGGCGATGGTGGCGCGCATCGCGGTGCTGCTGCGGCTGCTGGTGCTGGCCAGTACGGCGTTGACGATCGTGTTGGCGGTGCTGGCGTTCAGCGGCGGCAACATCGAGCTGCTCGCACTGTGGATCGGCATCGGCTGGGCGGTGCGCGGCATCGTGCAGGCGCTGGTCGCGGCCTGGGACGAACACCGCGCCGACAGCTGGCTGCACGAGATCTGCGGCCTGTGCACGACCGTGGCCGGGCTCACCGTGATCGCCATGAAGTTCCAGACCGTCACCGGCCTGGCCAATGTCGCCGGGTGTGCGCTGCTCGTCATCGGCGTGCTGGAACTGCTCAGCGGTGGGATGCTTCGTAGCGTGCTGGGCGCCGCCCGCCGACCGCAAGCACCGTCGACGGCGTTGCCGGACTCGGCGGCGACCGAGCGGTAGTAGTGAATCCCACACGGGCAGTGCGGGATTCGAGGTTTACGCGAACATCCGGACAACGCCACATTGCGGACGGTGGAGCGGGCGCTGAACTCTGCGTGCCCGGCCGTTCACCGCTGGGGAATCTGTGCTTTCCGCCGGTAGCGTGGCCCGCGGCGTGCGCACGGGAGGACCGGTCTGCGCGCCGCGTCCGCAGCCCGATGTGAGCCCAGGAGAATTGTCGTGTCGCGCGTTACCCCCGGCGAATCCGCCGATACCGTTCAGCGAGAAGAGCTGGCCATGCGGCGCATGACCGAGAGCCTGGTCGAGGACCTCGCCGAGAACGTGCCCGCCGATCAGGTGACCTCGGCGGTCGGCGCCGCACGCGATCGGTTCGCGGGCAAGCCGATCCGGGAGTTCGTGCCGATCCTGGTCGAGCGGATCGTGCGCAGCGAACTGGCCGATTCGGACCCGACCGTCCGGGTACCCGCCCCGGCGACGACGGTCGTGCGGGCGTCCACCGCCGGGCCCGCGCACGCGGCGGAGGAGCCGTCGGCGGCCAAGCGGATGGTCAGCCGTCGTGGCGTGCTGCCGCTGTCGATCGGTGCGGTGACCGTGGTCGCCGCGGTCGCGGCCGGGGTGATCCTGCTACCCGGTGGCGCCGAGACGCCCGCCGCGGCGCCGGCGGGCGCACCGCTGACCGTGGTACGCGGCGTGGTCGGGTCCGAGAAGGTGTCGTTCTTCCGGGACGAGGCGGTCGTGCGGATCCTCGCCGACCACGGGGTGAAGGTCGAGGTGGAACCGGCCGGGTCGCGCCAGATCGCGACCACCGTCGACCTCGGACCGTTCGACTTCGCGTTCCCGTCGAGCAGCCCTGCCGCCGAACGCATCCAGCGACAGCGCAACATCACCGCCAAGTACACGCCGTTCGCCTCGCCCATCGCGATCGCCACCTATCGGCCGATCGCCGACCTGCTCACCGCGGCGGGCGTGATCAAGCCGGGCCCGGTCGCGACGTTCGACATGAACCGCTACCTCGAACTGACCGGCACCGGCGTGCAGTGGGACGACCTGCCCGGCAACACCACCTACCCGGTGGCCAAGAACATCCTGGTCTCGACGACCGATCCGCGCAGCTCCAACTCCGCCGCCATGTATCTGTCGATCGCGAGCTACGTCGCCAACGACCACACCATCGTGCGCGGCGCCACCGCCGAACAGCATGTGCTGCCCGCACTGTCGAAACTGTTCCTCGCCCAGGGCTACACCGACAACAGCAGCGAGGGGCCGTTCACCCAGTACCTGACCAACGGCATGGGCCCCACCCCGCTGGTCTGCATCTACGAGGCCCAGTTCATCGAGGCCGCGGGCGAAGGCCGCATCAAGCCCGACATGGTGCTGACCTACCCGACCCCGACGGTGCTGTCGAGCCACACCCTGGTCCCGCTGAACGACACCGGCGACAAGATCGGCAAACTGCTCACCGAGAACGCCGAACTGCGCCGCCTCGCCGCCGAGCACGGTTTCCGCACCGGCGACAACGCCCAGTTCACCGCGATCGCCGCCGACCGGGACGTGCCGGTGCCCGCCGATCTGATCGACGTGGTCGACGTGCCCGCCTACGACACCCTCGAGCATCTCCTCGACGGAGTCGCCGACTCCTACAACTGATCTCCCGCCCCGCCACGCCCCTGACCTGCGGAATCGGTCGCCGGAAAAAGATTTCGGGCGCGGCGATGAGTTCTCGCGGTGGGCCCCGTCTCAATGAGTGCTACCTGTAGCCGAGATCCGGGAGAGCACATGACCGCCAGTTCCGCCGTCACCACCGGCACCCTCGTGGTGCCCGACGCCCGTCTGTACTACGAGGTGCGGGGCACGGGCCCGCTGCTCGTGCTCGTCGGCGCGCCGATGAACGCGGCCGCGTTCGCGCCGCTGGCCGAGCAGCTCGCCGCCACCAACACCGTGCTCACCACCGATCCGAGGGGCCATTTCGGCAGCCCCCTCGACGATCCGCGCCAGGATTCGACGGTCCTCGCCAGGGCCGACGACCTCGCCAGGCTCATCACCCACCTCGGCGCGGGTCCCGCGGTGGTGTTCGGCTCCAGCGGCGGCGCGGTCAGCGCGCTCGCGCTGGCACAGACCAATCCGGATCTGGTCACCACCGTCGTCGCGCACGAACCGCCGCTGCGTGAACTGCTGCCCGACGCCGACCAGCAGCGTGCCCGCACCGCCGACATCATCGCCACCCACGCCCTCGGCGACACCGTCGGCGCGTGGCGGAAGTTCTTCGCCCAGGCCGACATCCCCATCCCGGAGCCGGTGCTGATCCAGCAATTCGGCGGCGACCGCGACCCACGACAGGTGGCGAGCGAGAACTACTGGTTCGCGCACGAACTCCGGGCCACTACGGGCTGGGTCCCCGACCCGCCGCTGCTGCGGGAGGTCCCCACCCGGATCATCATCGGCATCGGCGCCGACTCGGCCGGTCAGTTCTGCGATCGCACCGCGCGCGAACTGGCCGTCGCTCTCGGCGCCGATCCCGTGCTGTTCCCCGGCGACCACACCGGCTTCCTCGCCGCACCCGCCGCGTTCGCCGCGCACCTGCAGGAAGTGCTCGACGCGCCCTGACGGCGGATCAGCCGGCGAACACCGCGCCCACCTCCCGCATCCGCCGTGCGGCATAGGCGGGGTCGATCAGCGCCTCAGGGGTGTAGGTGCCCGGCGTCACCGGGGCGCCTCGCAGGCCGAGCAGTCGTTCGACACCGAGGGCGACGCCGAGTGCGGTCAACGGCCGTTGCCCGTGTGGGTGCAGCAGGTAGCGATGCGTGCCCAGCGGTGTACCGGTAGTGGCGATTCCGCGTAGGTCGATCCGGATCTCGATCGACGCGGGTCCGCCCCGGCGACGGCTCGGTGATACGCCGACCGCCAGATCGACTCGTACCTCGGGCGCTCCGGTCGCGATCGCCAGGCTCGGCACGTCCAGTATCGGTACGCTCTGGCCGTCGAGTTCGGTGCCGTCGGAGGCGAGCACCACGGCCCGCGCGTCCTCGGGCGCCAGCCACCGGAACACGCCATCGGCGCGGACCAGGCCCGCCGAGGTGACCTCGGTCCATCGTTCGAGGTCGGCGATGCCCGCGGGGCCGCCCGTGTCCGTCTCGTCGAGGACGAAGCCGAGCCGGATACTGTCGACCCGCGCGAACGCGCGCGCCTCGTGGAGTGCGGCGAGCACCGCGACACCAGCCAGGAAGTGGCTCGCGACCAGAATCGGTGCGGCGTGGGCGGGTTGGGCGCCCGCCACGACTTCGGGGCCGATGTCGAGCAGGCCGCTCGAGATGCTCAGGTAGGGGAGTCCGTGATCGCGGGCGAAGCCGAGACCGTGGAGCCGGTCGTCCCACAGTGCCGCCACGACCGCCGAATAGGCGTCGCCCGGTGCGAGACCGAGGTCGCGGCGGCCCAGATCGATGGTCACGGCGGTCGCGTTGCCCAGACCGTCGGCGACGCGCCGCGCACGGGCGAGGTCGCGGCCCGCGATGGTCAGCGGCAGCGCCGGATGCCAGCGGCGCAACAGGGCCGCGGTATCGGAACCGGCCTGTCCTGAACCGCCGAGGATCAGCACGGCGGGGGCGTTGTCCATGGGTTCTCTCCTGCCAGCAGTAAGCTACATTTTGTAACCTACTCTTTGTAGCTAAGCTTGAGGCCCGACGCAAGGGAGGACGATGACCACACGAACGCCTCGGCTGCCCAAGGCCGCCCGCCGCGAACAACTGCTCGACACCGCGCTCACGACAGTGCGCGACCACGGCACCGACGGCTTGACCCTGGTGACCCTCGCCGAGGCGGCGGGGGTGAGCAGGCCGATCGTCTACGACCATTTCGCCACCCGCCCCGAACTGCTGCTCGCGCTCTACCGCAGACTCGACGAACGGCACCGCCGGGCCGCGGAACAGGCTGTGCGCGAGGCGGACCCGACCGTGGACGAGATCGCCCGGGTCATGAGTGCCGCCTACTTCGCGTGCGCCACCGACATGCCCGAATTCGACGCCATCTCGGCGGCGCTGAAGGGCAATCCCGCCGTCCGGGCGATCCAGCGCGACATGCTCGACAGCTGCCGCGACTGGATGGCGACCACCCTGCTCCCACACTCACGCCTCACCGCCGCGGCCCTGCGGTTGCGCTGCGTCGCCGTGCTCGGAGCCGCCGAGACCCTCGGTGCGGAACTGAATCGGGGCGCGACCACCGCCGACGACGCGATCGCCGCCCTGACCGACCTGATCATCGCCGCGGCGGCACCGGCCGGCCGATGAGTTCCCGGTGCCCGGCACGTCTGAACGGACATGACGACACACGAACTCGAAACCTCCAGCGCGAGGCTCACCTACGACGTACACGGGCCGCTCCCGACCGCCGATGGGCGGCCACCGCTGCTGATGACCGGTCTTCCGATGGCCGCCGACGGGTTCTCCGCGCTCGCCACGTATTTCCCTGACCGCACGGTGGTGACCTATGACCCGAGGGGGCTCGGTCGCAGCGTTCGCACCGACGGCGAGGTCGACAATGTCCCCGCCGTCCACGCCGCCGACGTGCACGCTGTCATCGAGGCTCTCGGTGTGGGCCCGGTCGAGCTCTTCGCCAGCAGTGGCGGCGCGATCGTCGCGTTCGCCCTCGTCGCCGCCCACCCCGAGGACGTGACCACCCTGGTCGCGCATGAGCCGCCGCTGCTCACCGCACTGCCCGACGCCGACGCGGCCGCACGTGCCGCCGACGGGTACCGCGCCGCCTACGCGGCGAAGGGCTTCGGCGCCGGCATGGCGGCCTTCATCGCGATGACCTCATGGGAGGGTGAATTCACCGACGAGTACTTCGCCGCGCCCCCCGCGGATCCCGCGATGTTCGGCCTGCCGGTCGACGACGACGGTTCCCGCGATCACCCGCTGCTGTCGGAGCGGTCACGGCCGGTCCTGGCCTACCGGGCCGACATCGCCGCTCTCACCGGTGCGCCGACCCGGATCGTCCTGGGCTTCGGGGAGGAGTCGCGAGGCACGGTCACCGAACGCACCTCCACGGCGATCGCCGCGCGACTCGGACACCAGCCGGTCGTGTTCCCCAGTCATCACGGCGGCTTCAGCGGACCCGAATCCGGCTACCCGGGTGAACCGGAGGGCTTCGCCCGTGTCCTGCACGAGGTTCTCGACGGGAACAGCTGATCCCGTGTCGACACGAACCCGGTGATGTCGGCGCACCGGTGGGTGGCCGCCGACATCACCGCCCGCCCCTGCCCGGCGCTCGGTAGGATTCGGCGGGTGCCGGCGAGATCTGAGATTGCGCGACTGTTCGACCGCAGGCCCAAGCGGTGGGGAGCCGACGGCGACCCCGCGGCATGGGATGCGTTGCGGGACAGAATGTGCGCGCTGCCGGTGCCGACGGATGCCACCGAGTTCGGGGCGGTCCTGCGGCAGGAGTTCACGCGGCTGGCCGGCGTGGACGTCGAGGACTCCACGGCGCCGAGCGAAGTCGACGCCGGTGGTTACCCGGTGCACCCGGAGACCTGGCGAACCATCCTGCTGCCCTTGCTGACCACGCGTGCCCGGCAGCTCTACGGCGAGATCCCCACCGAACGTCCCTGACCCGACGGAGAACGGACCGGGCGGCCCATCAGAGCCTGGGACAGCGTGAGCGGTCTCGGCCTACCGGTGCTCCGGCAGAGGGACGCGCAGAATCGTGGCGGCGAGTTCCCGTGCGAGGACGCGTGCCTTCGGCGGCGGTACCCGCCCGGCGATCAGGTACGGCCGCACCACGGCCAGCGGCATGTCGAACAGGGCGAACTGCGCCTGATCCCCGGGTAGGCCCGTCTGCGCGGAGATCGTCTCGACCAGGGCCTTGATCTCGCGCGCCTGCTGCTCCTGGACGGTCTCGAGCGCGATCTTCGACGCCGCGGACCAGGATTCGGGCTCGAAGACGTGCACCCCGGCTTGGAGCACGGCGGCCGAGCCCGGGTTCCGGCGGCACCAGTCCACGATCCACTCCGCGGCGCGGACGGCGTCGGCCGCGGTGGGCTGCGCGCCGAGTTCCCGCAGATACGCCTCCTGAAAGTTCTGCACCGTGTGCACCCAGACCCCGGCCAGCAGTGCGGGCCGGTCGGGGAACCGGTGGTACACAGAGCCGCTCGGCGCCCCTGTCGTGCGGGCTACCGCACTCATCGTGAGCGCTCGTGCCCCGCCGGACGCGAACAACCCGACCGCGGCCGCCAGGAGCGATTCGGCCGAATGCGTGGCAGTTCTTCCCATAGTTCTAGAGATTATGCTCTACTTTCTTTTTAGGGAGAAGTCTCTAGAAAGGTGGCGGGAATGACCGTGATCGAACTGGACACCGCGCAGCGGGTGCTGGCGGCTCAGCCGTTCAACGAGGTGGTGGGCGCGCGACTCGTCGCGTTCGGCGACAGCGAGGCCGTGCTCGAACTCGACATCGCCGATCGGCACCGGCAACAGTTCGGGGTGGTCCACGGCGGGGTACTGGCCTACTGCGCCGACAACGCGCTCACCTTCGCGGCAGGCACCGTCCTCGGCGCGAGCATCCTGACCACCGAGGTGACGGTGAAATACCTGCACGCCGCGCGACATGGCACACTCCGCACCACCGCGGTCGTCGACCACCACAACCGCCGCCAGGCGTTGTGCAGCGCCCGGATCGAGGTCGTCGACGCGGAGGGCGCCACGACAGTCTGCGCGCTGGCCACCGGAACCGCGCGACTGGCCGAACCCAGGACACCCGCGTGAGCGTGCGCGACGGCGAACTCGCCCACGACCCGCTACCGCACTACGGCACGAGCGAGCACCGACTGCCACCCGGTCAGACCGCGGACGACCTGCGGCGCTTCGGTTTACCGGCGTACGCGACGAGGCGCCCGACGCTTCCGGCCGAGCCGCGCCTGGTCGTGCGCGTCGGGCAGCGCGGGCGAGACGACATGCCGGTCACCGAGCTCCTGAAGACCCATCGTGTGAACCAGGTCGGCGATCTGCACTGCGTGACCACCTGGAGTGCCGTCGACCTGCGGTGGAGTGGGGTGGCTTTTCGCGTGGTCCACGAATGGGTCCACGACAGACTCGGCGTACCGCCATCGGCCCGATGGGTGCGGTTCCGCGGACTCGACGGCTTCCACTGCTGCCTGCGCATCGACGACGCGATGGCCGCGGACGTGCTGCTGGCCGACCAGCTCGGCGGGCAGCCGCTCACCCCCGACCACGGAGCCCCGATCCGCCTGGTCGCACCGGCCCACTACGGCTACAAGAGCGTCAAACACGTCGCTGCCATCGACTACCTCGCCGCCTACCGGCCCGGGCCCGCGGGCTGGATGGCGCACCCGAGAGCACGCGTCGCGCACGAGGAACGCAGCAGATTCCTGCCGGGCCGGGTGTGGCGGCCGGTCTGGCGCGCGGCGGTTCCCCTGGTCCGGCGCCGATACGACGGAGCGTGAACGAGCTGGATGCGGCGACCAGACCGACAGGGTCAGGTCAGCGCGTGCAGGTCATCGCGGCCAGCGCCGCGGAGAGAGCGGGCAGTGTTGTCGCGGACCAGAATTCGCCGCCGCCACGCTGCGCGATCTCGCGTAGCGACTCCGGATCGGCGGGAACCGGGACCCGGTGTGCTGCACCGCTGCCGTCCGGGACGTCCACCACGCCGTCGGCGGTACCGAGCGAGATCGTCGAGACGACGATGTCCTTGCGAAGTGCCTCCGCGGCCGCGGTGGGTGAAGATGGCCTCGCCGGTGGCGGTGCGCTCGGCCAGTTCGATCGACTCCACCGCGGCGAGGAACGGCCCGCGGTCGGTGCTCGGCATCGCCTGGAGCTGGGCGGTCCCCGCGAAGGTGGTCAGCCCGAGGCCGGTGTCAGGGCGGAGCGCGAGGGCGTATTCGCGCACGGCCTGCTGCGCGACGTGGAGCCTGCTGGGCGAGACGTCGGTCGCCTGCATGGACAGCGAGACGTCGAGCACCACCATCACTCCGGCGTCACACACGGTGGTGTTCGCCGTGGCCGGACGTGCCGACCCGGAAATCGTTCGGGCGCATCCCGTCCCGACGAGGGCGAGCGCTGCCAGGAACACCGCGACAGCGGATCGTGTCCTGCGGCGACGTGGCACCGCGCCAGGCTATCAGCTCGGCCGACGACGGACGGTGGCGAGCCAGGCAGGGGAGGCGGCGCTGAATCGTGTTCGGAGAGTTTCCGGTTCGATCGCCACGACCTGCCAGTCCACCCCGGATTCGAACGGTTCGGCCACCGCCGCCCGGCTCATCGGGTGGGGCCCCGGTGTGGGGCCGGTGTCGCTGAAGCACAGGATGTGGACGGTACCGCCGGGTTCGACGACCCCGGCCAAGCTGCTCGCGTAGTCCGCGCGCTCGGTGGCGTCGAAAGTGTGGAACAGGCCGCAGTCCAGCACCGTTCGGAAGGTGCGCGCCAGCAGCGGGAGCCGTAGCGCGTCGCCCACCGTGAAGGTGGCGTCGAACCCGCGGGCGGTGGCGCGGCGGTTGGCGGTCGCCACCGCGGTCGCGGAAACATCGACGCCGAACACCGACAGTCCGCGCGCGGCCAGGTAGAGCGCGTTCTCGCCGGTCCCGCACCCGGCGTCGAGAACCTGCCCCGAGAAACCGCCGGTCTCGGCCAGCCGCACGACCGCCGGCTGGGGCTCGTCGAGGTCCCACGGCGGCGGCCCGTCCTGATACGACGCGTCCCAGGGCCGCCCCGACTGCCGTTCGTGGCTCGTCGGGGGACGGTCCCGTGGCGCCTCGCCCGTGGGCATGTCAGCGCAGGAACGTGGCCGCGTTCTCGGCCAGATCGAGGACCGGCTGCGGGAAAAGACCCAACAGCACGGTGGCGCCCGCGGTGAACGCGACCACCAGGGTCGTCGCGAACGGCGCCGTCACGGTCGGGGCGTCGGCCGGGGGATCGGTGAAGAACATCAGCACGATCACCCGCACGTAGAAGAACGCGGCGATCGCGCTGCACACGACGCCGACGATGACGAGCGGGGTGTAGCCGGCGCCGCCCGCTGCGGCGAACACGGCGAACTTGCTGACGAACCCACTCGTCAACGGCAGGCCCGCGAAGGAGAGCAGCAGCAGCGCGAACACCGAAGCCAGCCACGGGGATCGCCGACCGAGTCCGGCCCACCGCGACAGCGCGGTCGCCTCGTCACCCGAGGAATCCCGCACCAGCGTGACGACCGCGAACGCGCCGACCGTGCCGAGCCCGTAAGCCAGCAGATAGAACAGGACCGCCGCGACCCCGGCATCATCGGCCGCGACCAGACCGACGAGCAGGAACCCGGCATGGGCGATCGACGAGTACGCCAGCATCCGCTTCACGTCGGTCTGGGTGATCGCCATGACCGCACCGACCACCATCGTCGCCACCGCGACCGCCGCGAGCACCGGCCGCCAGTCGTCGCGCAGCGCGTCGACACCGACCATGAGCACGCGCATGGTCGCGCCGACCGCGGCGATCTTGGTGGCCGCCGACATGAACGCCGTGATCGGGGTCGGCGCGCCCTGGTACACGTCGGGCACCCACGCCTGGAACGGCGCCGCGCCGATCTTGAACAGCAACCCGACCGCGAGCATCGCGATGCCGAGCAGCGCCAGGGTCGCGTTCTCGGGTTGCTTGTCCAGTGCCGCACCGATTCCCGGCAGCGAGACAGTGCCGGTCTGGCCGTACAGAAGCGCCACCCCGTAGAGGAAGAAGGCCGAGGAGAACGCGCCGAGCAGGAAGTACTTGAGCGCCGCCTCCTGCGAGAGCAGCCGCCGCCGCCGAGCCAGCCCACACAGCAGATACAGCGGCAGCGACAGCACCTCGAGCGCGACGAACATCGTCAGCAGGTCGTTGGCCGCGGGGAACAGCAGCAGACCGCCGAGCGCGAGCATGGTCAGCGGGAACACCTCGGTGGTCGACACCCCCGACCGCACCGCGGCCAGCTCGTGCGCGCTGCCCGGCACGGCCGAGGCCTGCGGGGTGAACGCGTCGACACCGCGGTCGAGCACGGCCGCCGCCCGGCTCCAGGTGCCGGGGCCGCTGCGTGCGCGGGGGACCGCGCCGCGTTCGGCGATGAGCAGCAGGCCGAGCAACGCGACGATCAGGATCGTGCCCTGCAGGAACAGCGCCACCCCATCGATCGCGACGGCGCCGACCACGGCGGTACCCTCGGTCCCCGCCAGCAGCACCACAGCCACCAGCGCGGCGAGCACCCCGGCCAGGCCGAGGACCAGCTGGGTCCGATAGCGCGCGGATCGCGGCACGAACGCCTCGACCAGCACACCGACGACACCGACCGTGAACACGATCAGCATCGGGGCCAGCAGGTGGTACTCGATGCTCGGCGCGGGCAGGGTGGCCGCGAGGTCGTTGATGATCACGGTATCCGTCCTCATTTGTGTCCGCCCGAGGGCGGGGTGGCCGCGCCTGCTTCGGGAGCGGGGACCGTCGGAGCGGGATCGTGCTTACCGATCGTGGACAGGGTGTGTCCGACCGCGGGATCGACCATGTCCAGAATCGGTTTCGGGTAGAAGCCGAGGACCAGCAGGGCGACCAGCAGCGGCACCACGACGGCGAGTTCGCGCGGGACCAGATCGCGCAGGTTCTCGTTGCCCTGCTTCAGCGGGCCGGTCATCATCCGCTGGTACATCCACAGCACGTAGATCGCGGCCAGCACCAGCGCACCGGTCGCGATGACGGCGGCCACCTTGTATTTGCCGAAAGTGCCGACAAGGACCAGGAATTCGCTGACGAACGGCGCGAGACCGGGCAGTGACAGGGTCGCCAGGCCGGCGATGAAGAATGTGCCGGCCAGCACCGGCGCGACCTTCTGCACCCCGCCGAAATCGGCGATCATCCTGGTGCCGCGCCGCGAGACGAGGAATCCGGCGATGAGGAACAGCGCGGCCGTGGACAGTCCGTGGTTGACCATGTACAGCGTCGCGCCGGACTGCGCCTGGGTGGTCATCGCGAAGATGCCCAGGATGATGAAGCCGAAGTGGGAGATGGAGGTGTAGGCGATCAGGCGCATCACATCGGTCTGCCCGATCGCCAGCAGCGCGCCGTAGAGGATGCCGATCACGGCCAGGGTGATCACCAACGGCGCGAACGTGTCCGAGGCCAGCGGGAACAGCAGCAGGCAGTAGCGGAGCATGCCGAAGGTACCCACCTTGTCGACCACCGCCATCATCAGGACCGCGCTCGACGGTGTCGCCGAGACCGCGGCATCGGGCAGCCAGGTGTGCAGCGGCCACAGCGGCGCCTTCACCGCGAAGGCGAACATGAACCCGAGGAACAGCGCGTTGACGACGGCGGTGCTGCCGCCGAGCTCGCCGTTGTTGGCCGCGGCGACCACGACCCGCAGGTCGAAGGTGCCCGCCGAGCCCTCGCCGAGTCCGGCCTGCGCGGTGAGCACGTACAGCCCGATCACCGCGGCCAGCATGATCAGCCCGCCGAACAGGTTGTACAGCAGGAACTTCACCGCGGCGCGGGAGCGTTGCGCGCGCACCGCGGCATCGCTGGTGCGTGGTCCGAAGCCGCCGATGAGGAAGTACATCGGGATGAGCATCGCTTCGAAGAACACGTAGAACAGCAGGATGTCGAGCGCCAGGAACGAGATCAGCACCATCGACTCGACCAGCAGCATCAACGCGAGGTAGATGTGCGCGGTCTTGCGGCCGTCGCCCGCGGCGCGGTCGTCGTTCCAGCCGGCCAGGATCAGCAGCGGCAGCAGGACCGCCGTCAGCAGGACCAGTGCGGTGGCGATGCCGTCCAGACCCAGGGTGTAGCCCACACCGAACGCCGGGATCCACTCGTGTTCCTCGACGAACTGATACTGCGCGCCACCCGGCTGGAACCGCACCGCCAGGGTGACGGCGAGCGCGAGCACACCGATCGACACCGCGAACGCCAACGCGCGCGCCACATTCCGCCGCGCGGCCGGCACGACGAGTACCGCCGCCGCGCCGATCGCGGGCGCGAGCCAGAGCGTCGTCAGCCAGGGAAACGAGTTCACCAGAACCTCACCGCCAGCAGGGCAGCGGCCACCAGGGCCGCGCCGGTGAACATGGACAGGGCATAGGAGCGCACGAAGCCGGTCTGTATCCGCCGGACTCGCGCCGAGAGACCGCCGATCCCGGCGGCCGTGCCGTTGACGATGCCGTCGACACCCCGCGCGTCGAGGAACACCAGTGCCCGGGTGAGATGACGGCCCGGCCGTTCGAACACCGCTTCGTTGATCGCGTCGCCGTAGAGGTCCTCGCGGGCCGCCGTGGTGAGCACGGTGACCGGTTCGGGTGCGGTCTCGGGGACCGCGCTCTCGGCGTACTTGCGGTAGGCGACCGCGACACCGATGGCTACGGCGGTCAGCGCCAGCGCGGTCACGGCCCAGGCGGGCACGACCGGTTCGGCGTGATGGGAGCCGACCACGGGTTCGAGCCAGTTCTGCAGCGACGAGCCCCAGACGAACAGCCCACCCGCGAAGACCGACCCGAACGCGAGCAGGATCATGGGCCCGGTCATCACCGCGGGCGCCTCGTGCGGGTGGGTGTCGGGCTGCCAGCGTCGCTCGCCGAAGAACGTCATCAGCATGACGCGGGTCATGTAGAAGGCGGTCAGCGCGGCGCCGAGAAGCGTGACCGCGCCGAGCAGGATGCCGACCGTGCCGCCGTGGTCGAAGGCGACCTCGATGATCTTGTCCTTGGAGAAGAATCCCGAGAACGGCGGAACACCGATGATCGCCAGGTAGCCCAGACCGAAGGTGACGAACGTGATCGGCAGCAGCGTGCGCAGACCGCCGTAGCGGCGCATGTCGGTCTCGTCGTTCATCGCGTGCATCACCGAGCCGGCGCCGAGGAACAGTCCGGCCTTGAAGAAGCCGTGCGTGAGCAGGTGCATGATCGCGAAGGCGTAGCCGGCGGGGCCGAGGCCGACGGCCAGGATCATGTAGCCGATCTGGCTCATGGTCGAGGCGGCCAGTGCCTTCTTGATGTCGTCCTTGGCACAGCCGACGATCGCGCCGAACAGCAGCGTGACCGCCCCGACGGCCAGCACCGCGGCCTGCGCGGTGGGGGCGAGGTCGTAGATCGGGTTGGCGCGGGCGATGAGATACACGCCCGCGGTGACCATGGTGGCGGCGTGGATGAGCGCCGAGACCGGGGTGGGGCCTTCCATCGCGTCGCCGAGCCAGGACTGCAGCGGCACCTGCGCGGATTTGCCGCAGGCGGCCAGCAACAGCAGCAGCCCGATGGCGGTGAGCGTGCCCTCGCTCGCTCCCGGCGTCGCCGCGAACACGGTGCGGAAGTCGAAGGAGCCGAAGGTGGCGAACATCGTCATCATGGCGATCGCCAGCCCCATGTCGCCGACCCGGTTGACGATGAACGCCTTCTTGGCGGCGGTGGCCGCGGACGGCTTCTCGTACCAGAAGCCGATCAGCAGGTAGGACGCCAGGCCCACCCCTTCCCAGCCGAGGTAGAGCACCAGGAAATTGTCGGCCAGGACCAGCACGAGCATGGCGGCCAGGAACAGGTTGAGGTAGCCGAAGAAGCGCCGCCTGCCCGGATCGTGGCTCATGTAGCCGATCGAATAGAGGTGGATCAGCGAGCCGACGCCGGTGATCAGCAGGGCGAAACAGATCGAGAGCTGATCGAGTTGCAACCCGAACCCGACCTGCAGGTCACCGGTGGGCACCCAGCGGAACAGCTCGAGGTGGATCGCCCGGTCGGTGTCCGCGCGGCCGAGCATGCCGGCGAACGCGATCGCGGCGACGGCGAACGACGCCAGCGCGGCGGCGGTGCCGAGGTAGGCACCCCAGCGGTCGGCGCGATGTCCGAGCAGGAGCAACACGATCGCGCCCGCCAGCGGGAGGGCGGGCAGCAGCCACAACGTCGCGGTACCCATGTCAGAACTTCAGCAGGTTGGCGTCGTCGACCGAGGTCGACCGGCGGGCACGGAAGATCGTCATGATGATGGCCAGGCCGACGACGACCTCGGCGGCCGCGACGACCATGGTGAAGAACGCGATCACCTGACCGTCGAGGTTGCTGTGCAGGCGGGCGAAGGTGACGAAGGCCAGGTTCACCGCGTTGAGCATCAGCTCGATGCACATGAACACCACGATGGCGTTGCGGCGCAACAGCACTCCCGCGGCGCCGATGGTGAACAACAGCGCGGACAGGAACAGATAGTTCTCGGGGTTCACCGGGTGCCTTCCTCGTCGGCCGTCGGGGTGACGTCGCTGCCCGCGCCGACCGAGAGCGCGGCGGCCTCGGTGTGCGCGCGGGTGCGGCGGTGACGCAGGATCGTGCTCACCGACAGTTCGGCGAAGCTGCCGTCGGGGAGCTGGGCGGGGCTGTCGACGGCGTTGTGCCTGGCGTACACCCCGGGCGTGGGCTGCGGAGTGGCTCGTTCGCCCGCGGTGCGGAAGCGGTCACGTGACATCTCGCGCTGGCCGCGCCGTGGCGTGAACTGCTCACGGTGGGCCAGCACCATCGCGCCGATGGTGGCGGTGATGAGCAGCGCGCCGGTCAGTTCGAAGGCCCAGACGTAGCGCAAGAAGATGAGTTCGGCGAGTTCGGCGATGACGTCGCGGCCACCGAATCCACGGGCGGGGTAGGTGATCGCGCTGTCGCGCAGAGCCGCGCCGATCCCGCCGATGAGCAGCAGCCCGAACCCGACGCCGACGACGGCGGCCGCGATGCGCTGGCCGCGCAACGTCTCCCGCAGCGATTCGGCGGAGTCGACGCCGACGAGCATCAGCACGAACAGGAACAGCATCATCACCGCGCCGGTGTAGACGACGATCTGGACGACACCGAGGAACAGCGCGCCCTGGGCGATGTAGAACACGGCGAGCGCGATCATGGTGGCGGCCAGGCACAGTGCCGAGTGCACGGCCTTGGCGGCGGTCACCATGCCGAGCGCGCCGAGGACCGCGATCGGGGCGAGAACCCAGAACAGCACGGCCTCGCCGGTGGCGGTGCCGGGGATGTCGGCGGCGAGCAGGGTGGTGGTCATCGCAGCACCTCCGCCGACGTGGTGGGCTCGATCCGGCCCAGGTAGTAGTCGGCCTCGTCGGTGCCGGGCGCCATCGCGTGCGGCGGGGGTGTCATGCCCTCGGCCAGCGGGGCGAGCAGGCGGTCCTTCTCGTAGATGAGGTCGGCGCGGTTGTCGTCGGTGAGCTCGTAGTCGTTGGTCATGGTCAGCGCACGGGTCGGGCACGCCTCGATGCACAGGCCGCAGCCGATGCAGCGCAGGTAGTTGATCTGGTAGACGCGGCCGTAGCGTTCACCGGGGGAGAAGCGTTCGTCCTCGGTGTTGTCGGCGCCCTCGACGAAGATCGCGTCGGCCGGGCAGGCCCAGGCGCACAGTTCGCAGCCGATGCACTTCTCGAGCCCGTCGGCGTACCGGTTGAGTTGATGGCGGCCGTGATAGCGGGGCGCGGTGGGCACCTTCTGTTCGGGATAGAACTCGGTGTTGGGCTTCTTGAACATGGTCGCCGCGGTGACCGCGAAGCCGGCGAGCGGATCGAACAGACCCAGTTCGGGTTCGGCGTCGGTGCGCGGGGGCATCGGCGGTACCGGGAAGCCCAGGAAGACAGGCGATTTCGTGGGCTCCTCCGGCAGCGGCGGCAAACCCTTGGCCCGGCCCGCGCGCAGGAACATCGCGATCATGGCCGCGGTGATCGCGAGGCCGACGCCCACCAGGATCGCGTTCTTGCCCGGAATGCCCTCGATATCGAGGACGCGGGCGGTGGCCACGATCATCACCCATACCAGCGAAGTGGGTATGAGCAGCTTCCAGCCCAGGTTCATGAACTGGTCGTAGCGCAGGCGGGGCAGGGTGCCGCGCAGCCAGACGAAGACGAACAGGAACGTCCAGACCTTGAGGGTGAACCACAGCAGTGGCCACCAGCCGGAGTTGGCGCCTGCCCAGAGGCTGATCGGGAACGGTGCCCGCCAGCCGCCGAGGAACAGGGTGGTCGCCAGCGCCGACACCGTGGCCATGTTGACGTACTCGGCGAGCATGAACATGGCGAACTTGAGCGAGGAGTACTCGGTGTGGAAGCCGCCGACCAGTTCGCCTTCGGCCTCGGGCAGGTCGAACGGCGCCCGGTTGGTCTCGCCCACCATGGCCACGCAGTAGATGAGGAACGAGGGCAGCAGCAGGAAGACGTACCAGGTGCCCTCCTGCGCGGTGACGATCCCGGAGGTCGCCATCGTGCCCGACAGCAGGAACACCGTCGCGAAGGTGAGTGCCATCGCGATCTCGTAGGAGATCACCTGCGCGGTCGAGCGCAGCCCGCCGAGCAGCGGGTAGGTCGATCCCGACGACCAGCCGGCGAGCACGATGCCGTACACGCCGATGGAGGTGATGGCGAGGATGTAGAGCACCGCGACCGGCATGTCGGTGAGCTGCAGCGCGGTGGTGTGACCCAGGATCGACACCTCGGGACCGAACGGGATCACCGCGAACGCCATGAACGCCGGGATCACCGAGATGATGGGGGCGAGCACGAAGATCGGCTTGTCCACGATCGCCGGGATGATGTCTTCCTTGAGCGCCATCTTCACGCCGTCGGCGATGGACTGGAACATGCCGCCGGGGCCGATGCGGTTGGGGCCGACCCGCATCTGCATCCAGGCCACGACTTTGCGTTCGGCGTAGACCGCGATGAGCGGTACCAGCATCAGGTACACGAACACACCGAGCGCCTTGAGCACCACCAGCCAGAGCGGATCGGTGCCGAATACGGATTCACTCATGGCGGTGTTCCTTCATCCTGTCGTCGGCGCGGCGCAGGCGCACCACGGCGCCGGGTGTCACGCCGAGGGTGGCGGCGACCGTGCACCCGGTCGAATGCAGCGGCAGCCACACGACCCGGTCGGGCATGTCGGTGATCATGAGCGGCACCGTGATCTCGCCGCGGTCGGTGGAGACGACGACGCGATCGGCCTCGGCGGCCTCGATCTCGGCGGCGGTCGCGGCCGAGAGCCGGGCCACCGGTGGCCGCGCGATCCCGGCCAGGTTGGGTTCTCCGTCCTGCATGCGGCCCGCGTCGAGCAGCATGTGCCAGCCGGCGAGGATCGCGGTGCCCGGTCCGGCGACGGGCCGGGTCTGGCTGCTGTGTTCGGGCGTGGAGATCGGTTCGCCGGTCCAGGCGCCGAGGGTGTCGAGTTCGGCACGGGCGGCCGCGGCGTCGGGCAGGTCGATCGGTTCGCCCATCTCGGCGGCGAGCGCGTGCAGCACGCGCAGGTCCGACAGGGGTGCGGCGACGCGGCGGGTGGTGTCCAGCGGCGCTGCGGCGAACGGGCGTGGCCTGCCCTCCCAGGTGCGGAAGGTGCCGGATTTCTCCATGACGGGCGCCACGGGGAACACGACGTCGGCGCGTTCGGTGACGGCGCTGTGCCGCAGTTCGAGGCTCACCACGAAACGAGCCGCGTCGATGGCGGCCGATGCCGCTGCCGGGTCGGGCAGGTCGGCCGGGTCGACGCCGCCGATCACG
Source organism: Nocardia neocaledoniensis (assembly GCF_029868625.1). Lineage (GTDB taxonomy): Bacteria > Actinomycetota > Actinomycetes > Mycobacteriales > Mycobacteriaceae > Nocardia > Nocardia neocaledoniensis_A. The sequence goes on from NZ_JARWOJ010000040.1 coordinate 27,954, forward strand.
AGCGCGCCCAGTTGCGCGGCGCTGCCCAGGATGCCCGCGGTGTCGCGGCCGAGGGTGACCGGCAGTTCGCCCGATTGCCAGCGGTGGCGAACCTGTTGGCGCGCAGCGGGATCGATGACGGGTCTGCCGCCGGGCAGCAGGCTGGGCAGGGCGCCGGCTTCGAGCGCGCCGCGTTCGCCCGCGCGCCGCGGAACCCAGGCCGGTTCGGCTCCCGTGCGGTCGGCCAGGCGTGCCACGGCCGACAGGGCTCCGGGGCTACCGGCGAGCCGTTCACCCGCCATGATCACCGCGCCGGGGGTGCGCAGCAGCGCTCTGAGTTCGGTGGCCTCGGCCGAGTTGTCGGCCGCGATGGCGTCGAGGACATCGGCTTCGCCGCAGGGCGGGGTCTGGATGAGCGTGCCCGACAGGCGTTCGAGTCCGCGTGAGGCGAACGGCGCCAGCGCGACGACCCGCAGGCCTCGCGTGCGCACGGCTTTGCGCAGGCGCAGATAGACGATCGGTGATTCCTCTTCCGGCTCGAAGCCCACCAGCAGCACGACCGGTGCGGCGGTGAGCGCGGCGTAGTCGACCCGTACGCCGTGGCCGGCGACGCGAGCGGCGAGGAAGCGCTCCTCTTCCTCGGAGTGCACGCGGGCGCGGAAGTCGATGTCGTTGGTGGCGAGCACCATTCGCGCGAACTTGCCGTAGGCGTAGGCCTCTTCCTCGGTGACGCGCCCGCCGACGAGGACGCCGGCGTTGCCGATGGCGGCGCGCAGGCCGGTCGCGGCGGCGGCGAGCGCTTCGTTCCAGGAGGCGGGGGCGAGCACACCGTCCCAGCCGCGGACCAGCGGTGTGGTCAGGCGGTCGCGTTCGGTGGCGTAGGCGAAGGCCCAGCGGCCCTTGTCGCAGTTCCATTCCTCGTTGACCTGGGGGTCGTCACCGGCCAAGCGGCGCAGGACTTTTCCGCGCCGATGGTCGGTGCGCTGGGCGCAGCCGGAGGCGCAGTGTTCGCACACGCTCGGTGTGGACACCAGGTCGAAGGGGCGGGCCCGGAACCGGTAGGAGGTGCCGGTGAGGGCGCCGACGGGACAGATCTGCACGGTGTTGCCGGAGAAGTAGGAGTCCAGCGGTTCGGCCTGGGCGGTACCCACCTGTTGCAGCGCGCCACGATCCATCAGTTCGATGAACGGATCGCCGGCGACCTGCTGGGAGAAGCGGGTGCACCGCGCGCACAGCACGCAGCGTTCGCGGTCGAGCAGCACGGCCGAGGACAGCGGGATCGGCTTCGGATAGGTGCGTTTCTCGCCCTCGAACCGGGATTCGGCGCTGCCGGTGGACATCGCCTGGTTCTGCAGGGGGCATTCGCCGCCCTTGTCGCAGACCGGGCAGTCGAGCGGATGGTTGATGAGCAGCAGTTCCATCACCCCGCGCTGTGCCTTTTCGGCGACCGGGGAACTGAGCTGGGTGCGCACGACCATGCCGTCGGTGACCGGGATCGTGCAGGAGGCGACGGGCTTTCGCTGTCCCTCCACCTCGACCAGGCATTGGCGGCAGGCGCCCACCGGGTCGAGCAGGGGGTGGTCGCAGAAGCGCGGGATCTGCACGCCGATCAGTTCGGCGGCGCGGATCAGCAGGGTGCCCGCGGGGACCTGGACCGTGGTGTCGTCGATGGTGACGCTCACCAGATCGGCGGGAACGACTCCGCTGCTGTTGCCAGGGGCGATCGCTGTCATCGGTCCTCTTTCCCTGCATCGGCCCACACGGTGGCGCGGGCCGGATCGAACGGGCAGTCGCCGCGACGCTGATGCTCGAGGTATTCCTCGCGGAAGTACTTCAGCGAGGAGAAGATCGGGCTCGCCGCGCCGTCGCCGAGTGCGCAGAACGACTTGCCGTTGATGTTGTCGGCGATGTCGGCGAGCTTGTCGAGGTCGGCCTCGGTGCCCTGGCCCGCTTCGAGCCTGCGCAGCAGCTGCACCAGCCAGTAGGTGCCTTCGCGGCACGGTGTGCATTTGCCGCAGGATTCGTGGGCGTAGAACTCGGTCCAGCGCAGTACGGCCCGCACGACGCAGGTGGTGTCGTCGAAGATCTGCAGCGCCTTGGTGCCCAGCATGGATCCGGCGGCGGCCACGCCCTCGTAGTCGAGGGCGGTATCGAGGTGTTCGGCGGTGAAGATCGGCGTGGACGAGCCACCGGGTGTCCAGAACTTCAGAGTGTGGCCTGCCCGGACCCCGCCGGCGTAGCCGAGCAGTTCGCGCAGGGTGATCCCGAGCGGCGCCTCGTACTGGCCGGGCCGGGCGACGTGCCCCGACAGCGAATAGAGGGTGAAGCCGGGGGACTTTTCGCTGCCCATCGAACGGAACCATTCGGTGCCGCGGCGCAGGATCGACGGCACGCTGGCGATGGATTCGACATTGTTGACCACTGTCGGGCACGCGTACAGGCCGGCCACGGCCGGGAACGGCGGCCGCAGGCGGGGCTGGCCGCGCCGTCCTTCGAGCGAGTCCAGCAGCGCGGTTTCCTCACCGCAGATGTAGGCGCCCGCGCCCGCGTGCACGATGAGTTCCAGATCGAAGCCGGAGCCCAGGATGTTCTTGCCGAGATAGCCCGCCGCGTAGGCGTCGGCGACAGCGGCCTGGAGGCGGCGCAGCACGGGCACGACCTCACCGCGCACGTAGATGAACGCGGTGGCCGCCCTGATCGCGTAGGCCGCGATGACGACACCCTCGATCAGGGTGTGCGGGGTGGCCAGCATCAACGGAATGTCTTTGCAGGTACCGGGTTCGGACTCGTCGGCGTTGACCACGAGGTAGTGCGGTTTGGTCGTCCCGTCCGGGCCCGGACCCTGCGGGATGAACGACCACTTCATGCCGGTCGGGAAGCCCGCGCCGCCGCGCCCGCGCAGGCCCGCGTCCTTCACGGTCTGGATGACCTCGTCGGGGGACAGGCGCAGGGCCGCGCGCAGTCCTTCGTAGCCGCCGGTGGACCGATAGCTGTCGAGGGTCCACGAACGCGGCTGGGCCCAGTGTTCGCTGAGAACCGGGGTGAGGGTGGTCATCTCAGGCCCCCTGCCCGTCGTCCTCGGCCGCGGCGTCGAGGCCGGCCAGCGTGGCCGGGCCGGGTGCGCCGTCGAGCGCGCCGGGGCGTTCGTCGGGGAAACCGGCCAGGATGCGCGCGGTCTCGCGGAACGTGCACAGCGGTGCGCCGCGCGTCGGCCGGACCTGGTGCCCGGCGCGCAGGGCGTCGGTGATGGCGCGCGCCGAGTCGGGGGTCTGGTTGTCGAAGAACTCCCAGTTCACCATCATCACCGGCGCGTAGTCGCAGGCCGCGTTGCATTCGACGTGTTCGAGGGTGATGGCGCCGTCGGCGGTGGTCTCGCCGTGCCCGATGCCCAGATGTCGTTGCAGCGCTTCGTAGATCGCGTCACCGCCGAGGACGGCGCACAGGGTGTTGGTGCACACGCCGACGTGGTAGTCGCCGGTAGGGGTGCGCCGGTACATCGAATAGAAGGTGGCCACGGCGGTCACTTCGGCGGCGGTGAGCCCGAGCTGGTCGGCGCAGAAGTCGATGCCGGTGCCGGTGACGTACCCCTCTTCGGCCTGCACCAAGTGCAGCAGCGGCAGCAGGGCCGACCGCGGTTGCGGGTAGCGGTTGACGATCTCCTTGGCGTCGACTTCGAGACGCTGCCGGATGTGCGGCGGGTACGGCTCGGGCCGGGTGGTGAGGTTGAGCAGGATCGCTGTGCTGGAAGGCTTTTCCGTGGTCATCGGTCTACTCCGCCCATGACGGGGTCGATGCTGGCGACCGAGGCGATGACGTCGGCGACCATGCCGCCCTCGCACATCGCGGCCACCGCCTGCAGGTTGGTGAACGAGGGGTCGCGATAGTGCACCCGGTACGGGCGGGTGCTGCCGTCGCTGACCATGTGTACGCCGAGCTCGCCGCGCGGTGACTCCACGGCCGCGTACACCTGACCAGCGGGGACCCGGATGCCCTCGGTGACGAGCTTGAAGTGGTGGATCAGCGATTCCATCGAGGTGCCCATGATCTTGCCGATGTGCTCGGGGGAGTTGCCGAGTCCGTCGGGGCCGAGTTGCAGGTCGGCGGGCCAGGCGATCTTCTTGTCGTCGATCATCACCGGGCCGGGACGCAGCCGGTCCAGGCACTGTTCGACGATCTTGAGCGACTCCCGCATCTCCGCCACGCGGATGAGGTAGCGGCCGTAGCAGTCACAGCCGCTGGTCGTCGGGATGTCGAACTCGTAGTTCTCGTAGCCGCAGTAGGGGGCGGCCTTGCGCAGATCGTGCGGCAGCCCGGTGGCGCGCAGGACCGGACCGGTGATGCCGAGGGCCATGCAGCCGGTGAGGTCGAGGTAGCCGATGTCCTGGGTGCGTTTCTTCCAGATCGGGTTGGCGGTGAGCAGATGTTCCATGTCGCGCAACCGGCCCGGCATGATGTCGAGCAGTTCGCGCACCTTGGTGACGCCGTCGTCGGGCAGGTCCTGGGCGAGGCCGCCGGGCCGGATGAAGGCGTGGTTCATCCGGAGTCCGGTGATGGTCTCGAACACGTCGAGGATGAGTTCGCGTTCGCGGAAGCCGAACAGCATCGGGGTGAGCGCGCCCAACTCCATGCCGCCGGTGGCCAGCGCGACCAGGTGCGAGGAGATGCGGTTGAGCTCCATCAGCATGACCCGCACCACCGTGGCGCGTTCGGGGATCTGCTCGGTGATGTCGAGCAGTTTCTCCACGCCCAGGCAGTAGGCGGTCTCGTTGAAGAAGGGGGACAGGTAGTCCATCCGGGTCACGAAGGTGACGCCCTGGATCCAGGTACGGAACTCCAGGTTCTTCTCGATCCCGGTGTGCAGGTAGCCGATGCCGCAGCGGGCCTCGGTGACGGTCTCGCCTTCGATCTCGAGGATCAGGCGCAGCACGCCGTGCGTGGACGGGTGCTGCGGGCCCATGTTGACGACGATGCGTTCCTCGGCGCCGCCCTCGATCACGTCGCTGACCTGGTCCCAGTCCTGGCCCGCCACGGTGACGACCTGAGGTTCGTCGCGGCGGAAATCGGTGTCGGTCATCAGCTGTAGGCCCTCCGCTCGTCGGGCGGCGGTATCCGCGCGCCCTTGTACTCCACCGGGATCCCGCCGAGCGGGTAGTCCTTGCGCTGCGGGTGGCCGCGCCAGTCGTCGGGCATGGTGATGCGGGTGAGCGAGGGATGCCCGTCGAAGAGGATGCCGAAGAAGTCGTAGGTCTCGCGTTCGTGCCAGTCGGTGGTCGGGTAGACCGCGAACAGCGACGGAATGTGCGGATCGTCGTCGGGCGCCGACACTTCCAGCCGGATGCGCCTGCTGTGGGTGATCGACATGAGGTGGTAGACGGCGTGCAGTTCGCGGCCCCGCTCGTCGGGGTAGTGCACGCCGTTCACGCCGAGGCACAGCTCGAACCGCAGCGAGGAGTCGTCACGCAGCGCGCTCGCCACCTCGACCAGGTGTTCCCGCCGCACGTGCAGGGTGATCTCGTCGCGGAAGACCACGATCCGCTCGATCACGGTGTCGAAGGCGATGACCCGGTGGGTGAGGGCGGCGCGCAGAGTGCCGACGAAGCCGTCGAACCAGCCGCCGTAGGGCGGTGGCGTGCCCGCGGGCAGCGCGACGGGAGTGACCAGGCCGCCGTAGCCGGACGTGTCGCCGGTCCCGGTGACACCGAACATGCCGCGGCGGGTGCCGATGACCTCCTCCTCGGGCGGTGCCGGTGGCTTCGCGGGGGCGGGTGTCTCGTCGGGAATGTCTTGTCCGGCAGGGGTGTCGGCGTTGTCGGGTGCGTCGAAGGTCATCGCAGCAGGCCCTCCATCCGGATGGTCGGGGTGCTGGCGAGGGCGGCCTGTTCGGCGGCGCGGATCGCTTCCTCGCGGTTGACGCCCATCGGCATCTCGGCGATCTTGGCGTGCAGCGCGAGGATCGCGTTGAGCAGCATCTCCGGCCGCGGCGGGCAGCCGGGCAGATAGATGTCGACCGGGACGACGTGGTCGACGCCCTGCACGATCGCGTAGTTGTTGAACATGCCGCCCGAGGACGCGCAGACGCCCATGGCCAGCACCCATTTCGGTTCGGTCATCTGGTCGTAGACCTGGCGCAGCACCGGGGCCATCTTCTGGCTCACGCGCCCTGCCACGATCATCAGGTCGGCCTGGCGCGGGGAGGCGCGGAACGCCTCCATGCCGAAGCGGGCGATGTCGAATCGTCCCGCGCCGGTGGCCATCATCTCGATCGCGCAGCAGGCCAGCCCGAACGTCGCGGGCCACAGGGAGCCTTTGCGCAGATAGCCGGCGAAATCCTCGACCGTGCTCAGCAGGAACCCGCTGGGCAGTTTCTCTTCGAGACCCATTATTTCCCACTCATTCCCAGCTGAGGCCGCCGCGCCGCCATTCGTAGGCGTAGGCGACCGACACATTGACGATGAACAGCGCCATCGCGGCGAGCCCGAAGAGGCCGAGTGCGTCGAAGTGCACGGCCCACGGGTAGAGGAACACGATCTCGATGTCGAAGATGATGAACAACATCGCCGTGAGGTAGTACTTCACCGGAAAGCGTTGTCCCCCGGTATTTCCCGGGCCACCGGCGACCGCGTGCGGCGTCGGCTCGATACCGCATTCGTAGGGTTCCAACTTGGCCCGGTTCTTGCGCTTCGGACCGACGAGCGCCGCCATGATGACGGAGAACACCGCGAACGCCGCGGCGATGGCGCCGAGTACGAGTGCGGGCACCTCGATGTTCACGACTGCACTTCCCCTCCTCGCTGGAGCAGGTCGAGCCGTGTGGCCCGGCCGCGGACGGCAGCTTTCGGCGAGACGGGCCGACGACGTTGTCCGCCTGGTAACGGGGCTCGCGCAAGGCTGTGCAGCGATGGCGGAGCGTTATATCTGAGCCCGCGCTCGTGTGAGCTAGAGCACAGACTACCGCCGTCAGCGGGGTCCGCCGCACGTTTCCGGTGCGGGGTTTGATCGATTTCGGTACGGCGATTCATGAGCGATCCGGGGGTAATCCGGCGTGCGCGCACGACGCGAAACCACTGGTGTTACCAGTGGTGATAGACAGATCTGCGAGACTCGGACTATCCGAGGGCGCGGGACGATGCCGCGGGAGTGCCGATCAGCGGGCGTGCAGGATGCCCGCGACCGCGTTGGTGAGCTGCATGGGGTCGATCGGATGCGAAACCGCCGCCTCGGCGCGCGACCAGTTCGCGAGCCAGGCGTCATCGGGCCTGCCGGTCAGCACGACCAGCGGCGGGCACTCGTCGATCTCGTCCTTGAGCTGCTTGGCGATGCCGAGGCCGCCCGCGGGCGCGGACTCGCCGTCGAGGATCGCCAAATCGATCCCGCCCGCGTCCATCTGCTCGATGACGACCGGCGCCGTGGCGACCTCGAAGAAATCGAGTTCGGGCAGATCCGCGCGCGGCTTACGGCCCAGCGCCAGGATCACCTGTTGCCTGGTGTCGGCGTCGTTGCTGTAGACCAGCACGCGCAGCGGGGTGGAACCCTTCGATTCGGCCACGCTCGGATCGTACGTCCGCCCGGGCGCCGAGCGTGGCAGGTTCGCCGGATCGGTGGGTTGGCCAGCGGGGCAAGGAACTCCGGCGCGCCCCGTCTGCGGCCTACCAGCCGCCGTCGCCGACCGTCTTGTCGCCCAGTGGGATCACCGGAAGCGAGTGCTCGACGGGCGGATTCCGGTGGTCGTCGGCCGGCCACTTACCGGTGGGTTGCGCGATCTCAGTGGTCCAGCGTGCGAGATCGGGACATGAGGTCGGTCATGGCTCGGTGGAACTCGTGGCGTCGTCGGTCGCTCCAGCCGGCGGTGAGCTGGGCGAAGACCTGCTCCTGCCAGGCGTGGGCCTGGTCGAGCAGGATATGGCCGGCGGGGGTGATGGTCGCGGTGCGGACGCGGGCGTCGGTGGCGCCGGGGCGCATGGTCAGGTAGCCCGCCTGGGTGGCGTTCTTGATCAGGCGGGAGGCGCCGCTCTGATCGATGGCGATCTCGCGGGCGATCGCGTTGACCGTGGCCGGGTCGCCACGGTGGGTGAGCGCGTGGACGGCTTCGGTGACCAGGACCGATCGTCCACGCTCGGCGAGTTCGTCGTCCTCGGCCGGTGCGCGGCGCGACCAGTGGCGGACGAACGCGAACAGGGACTGGCCGGGGCCGGGCGTGGTCATTCGGACGCGGCCATCTCGCGGCAGAGGTAGGCCAGCTCCAGCGCCGACTTCAGATCGGGCAGCCGCAGTGCGGCCGTGACCTTGCCGTCGGCGACCCGGAACACCGTCGCGACCCGGGTCGCGCGCGTGTTCGCGGGCCAGGTGGCGTCCTGTTCGACGACCATCAGGCGCTCGCTGACCGGATGCCACGACCGGGGAGTCAAGGTGATGCCCGAGCGCTCGACCCACTCCGCGAACTGCTGCGGTGTGATCGGCCCCGCGCCTTTCGGTCCGAGGACGACGATCGGATCGCCGACCGCCGCCGCGGCCCGTTCCAGATCGCCGCCGTTCACGCTCGCGTGCCATTCTGCGATCGTCGATTCCAGTGCGGACTCCATGGCGCGATTATATGCGAAACGCATACATATCCGCCACGCCGGTCGGTGGCGACGCCGCGGATGAGCTGCGGTTACGGACCGATGGCGGCGTGGAAGGCGTCGGTGCCGGTTTCCAACGGGTCGATGAGGTGGGCGAGGAACAGACGGGTGGCGGGTGTGGGGGTGGGTGTGGTGACGGCGTGCCAGGCGCGGTCGAGGGGAGTGCCGGGGACAGCGATCGTGTGCAGCGCGCCCGAGTCGAGGTGTTCGCCGACGGCGTCGGAGTGGATGAGGGTGATGCCGAGCCCCTCGCGGGCCGCCGCGATGACGGCGCCGTGTGACCCCAGTGTGAGGGTGGGTGGGTCGATCTGGAGCCGGTCGAGCAACGCGAGGGTGGCCTCCCTGGTGCCCGAGCCGTTGCCGCGCAGTAGCCAGGTGGTGTGGCGTGGATCGTGCGCGTCATGGGTGCCGACCACGACGAGGGTGCTCGGCCGACGAGCCTGGATCACGAGGTTGGCCTCGTGGGGCGGGCGGCCCGCGATCACGAGATCGGTTTCGTGGTGCTGCAATTCGAGGAACAGCACGTCGCGCGGCTGGATGGACAGGCTCAGTTCCACGTCGGGGTAGCGCTGCCGGAACGAGGCCAGCGGCCGCAGCACCACCGATTCGCCCGCAGTGGCGACGACGCCGATCCGCAGCCTGCCCGCCTCGGCCTGACGGACCGCGGCGTGCGCCTCCTTCATGAGACCGAGGATGCCCCGGCAGTATTCGGCGTAGACCCGGCCCGCCTCGGTCAGCGCGATCCCCCGCCCGGATCGGGTGATCAGTTTGGCACCGAGTTGCTTCTCGACATGGGCGACCGCGGCCGACACGGCCGCCTCGGTGACATGTAGCTGGGCGGCTGCCCGGCGGATGCTGCCGAGCCGGGCCACCGCGAGGAAGGTCTCCATCCGCCCCGCACTCACCCTGCCCATTACCCGACGGTAGCAAACTCAACGTTTCGGTTGAGCTTTCCCAGAAACATTCACATTGTTTGTGACCGTTGCCGCCCGCATCCTGTAATTCATCAAGGCGCACACCGGATTCCACAGGAGGAACCATGGCGGAAGAAACCGAACGGGATCGTTGGGATCCGGGTGTACAGTCCTACGCGTCGATGGGATATTACGCACCCGACTATGTGCCCTCCGAGACCGATGTGCTCGCGGTGTTCCGGGTGACCCCGCAGCGCGGCGTCGATCCGATCGAGGCGGCGGCCGCGGTGGCGGGTGAATCCTCCACTGCCACTTGGACAGTCGTGTGGACCGACCGGCTCACCGCGCACTCGAAGTATCAGGCGAAATGTTACCGGATCGACGAGGTGCCCGGCCGGCCCGGCGAGTACTTCGCCTACATCGCCTACGATCTCGATCTTTTCGAGGAGGGGTCGATCACCAACCTCACCTCCTCGATCATCGGAAATGTCTTCGGATTCAAACCGTTGCTCGCGTTGCGACTGGAGGACATGCGTATTCCGGTGGCCTATGTCAAGACCTTCCAGGGGCCGCCGCACGGCACGGTGATGGAACGCGAATATCTCAACAAATATGGCAGGCCGCTGTTGGGCGCGACGGTGAAACCGAAACTGGGACTCTCGGCCCGGAATTACGGACGAGTGATCTACGAGGCCTGCAAGGGCGGCCTCGACTTCACCAAGGACGACGAGAACATCAACTCCCAGCCGTTCATGCGCTGGCGCGACCGGTACCTGTTCGCGATGGAGGGCGTGAACAGGGCGATGGCCGAGACCGGCGAGATCAAGGGCCACTACCTCAATGTGACCGCCGCGAGCATGGAGGACATGTACGAGCGGGCCGAGTTCGCCAAGGAACTGGGCTCGGTGGTCATCATGATGGACCTGACCGTCGGCTACACCGCGATGCAGTCGATGTCGAAGTGGGCCCGGCGCAACGGCGTGCTGCTGCATCTGCACCGCGCGGGGCATTCGACCTTCACCCGGCAGAAGACCCACGGCGTGAGTTTCCGGGTGCTGGCGAAATGGTGCCGGCTGATCGGTGTCGACCATCTGCACGCGGGCACCGTGGTGGGCAAATTGGAGGGCGATCCGGCGACCACCCGCGGTTTCTACGACACGCTGCGCGAGAACCACATTCCCACCGAGCCGGGCAACGGCATCTTCTTCGACCAGGACTGGGCGAGCCTGCCCGGCGTGATGCCGGTGGCCTCGGGCGGTATCCACGCCGGGCAGATGCATCAGCTGCTCGATCTGTTCGGCGACGACGTGATCCTGCAATTCGGTGGCGGCACGATCGGCCATCCCCTCGGGATCGCGGCGGGCGCCGAAGCGAACCGGGTGGCGCTGGAAGCGGTGGTCAAGGCCCGCAACGAGGGTCGCGACCTGCTGAAGGAGGGGCCCGACGTGCTGCGCACGGCCGCCTCGACCTGTCGTTCGCTCGAGGTCGCGCTGTCGACCTGGGGCGATGTCACCTTCGATTACACCTCCACCGACGCACCCGACGCGGTGCCGACGCCGAGTCTGTAGGGAGCATCATGTATCTGCGCCAGGGAACCTTCTCCTACCTGCCCGAACTGACCGACGACGAGATCGCGGCGCAGGTGCGCTACGCGCTGCTCAACAACTGGCCGGTCTCGATCGAATACACCGACGATCCGCACCCACGCAACACCTACTGGGAGATGTGGGGACTGCCGCTGTTCGATCTGGACGAACCCGACGGGGTGCTCGCCGAGATCAACGCCTGCCGAGCGACCTTCCCCCGCCACTACGTACGGGTGACCGCCTACGACGCCACGTATACGAAACAGACCACGGCACTGAGCTTCCTGGTGCAGCGCCCGGCCGAGGAGCCCGGCTTCGAGCTCACCCGGTCCGAGGGCGCCGATCGTCGCCAGGTCTACAGCTTCCGCTCGTATGCGACGGGCCGTCCGCAGGGACAACGGTATGGCGGCTGAGGGGTCCGCGGGCGGATTCCGGTTGGCGGCGGGGGGGGGGGGGGGGGGGGCGCCGCCGGGCGCGGCCCCCCCCCCCCCGCGGCGCCGCCCGGGCCGCGGCCCTGGCCCCCCGCGGCGCCCCCGGGGGGGGGGGGCCCCCGGGCGGCCGCGGGGGGGGGCCCCGCGGCCGGGCCCCCCCCCCCCCCCGCCCGCGCCAACCGGAATCCGCC
>NZ_JARWOJ010000041.1 GCF_029868625.1 Nocardia neocaledoniensis
CCGGCATCACCCGGCTGTTCGAGCCGGCGCAGGGTGGTCAGATCGCCTGGCTGCTGCCCCCTCCACCCCCAAACCCCCCCTCAATCCCCCGGGTCCTGTTGTCCCCCCTAATTTCGGTGGGTTAAAACCGTCCACCGCAAAGGATGGCTCGAGCGGACGCGACTCGGCTTAGTCAGCTAGCACCGCGTCCGGACTCAGGTCCAGGCGGCGGAGCAGTTGGGCATTGACCGCGACGACGACGGTAGAGGCCGACATCAGCAGGGCACCGACTTCCATCGGAAGTGTGATGCCCCAGTGCGAGAGCACGCCCGCGGCCAGGGGCACGGCGATGATGTTGTATCCGGCTGCCCAGACCAGGTTCTGGATCATCTTGCGGTAGGTGGCGTGCGACAGTTTGATCACCGATAAGACAGCGCGGGGGTCGTCGGAGGCCAGCACGACACCGGCGGAAGCGATAGCGACGTCGGTGCCGGCGCCGATGGCGATGCCGACGTCGGCACGGGCGAGGGCGGGGGCGTCGTTGACGCCGTCGCCGACCATCGCCACGGTGTGCCCGGCGTCTTGGAGGGCTTGGACTTTGGCGCCTTTGTCCTGGGGCAGGACTCCGGCGAAGACTTCGTCGATGCCGAGTTGGGCAGCGACAGTGCGGGCGACGGGCTCGGCATCGCCGGTGATCATGGCCACGTGGATGCCGCGAGCGTGCAGGGCCTTGATGGTCTGGGCGGATTCGGGGCGGATCTCGTCGGCCAGAGCTAGTGCCCCGATGAGCTTCCCGTCGCGCAGGACGTGCAGCACGGTCGATCCCTGCGCGGACCACTCGGCCGCAGCGGGTGCTGGGTCGAGGTTGTGCTGGTCGAGCATCGCGGGCCCACCGACGCTGATCTTTGTGCCGTTGATTGTGGCGGTGACTCCGACACCGTTCTGGGCGGTGAAATCTGTCGCGGTGGGAATGCTGATGCCGCGTTCGGTAGCAGTGTTGACGATGGCGCGACCCAAGGGGTGTTCGCTGTCGGACTCTGCGGCTGCGGCCAAGGCCAGGACTTCGTCGTCACCGATGCCGGGTTGGGTCGAGGTGGTGGCGACGACGGCGGGTTCGCCGCGGGTGAGGGTGCCGGTCTTGTCGAACAGGATCGCATCGACGGTGCGCATTCTTTCGAGAGCGCGGCGATCGGTGATCAGCACACCGGCTTTGGCAGCTCGTTCGGTCGCGATCGAGACCACAAGCGGGATCGCCAGTCCCAGGGCGTGGGGGCAGGCGATGACGAGCACGGTGATGGTGCGGGTGACCGCGGATTCGGGCTGCCCGAGCAGCAGCCAGGTGATCGCGGTGATGACCGCTGCGCCGGAAGCGAACCAGAACAACCATGCCGCGGCGCGGTCGGCCAGCACCTGGGCGCGTGAGGTCGAGTTCTGCGCTTCGGCGACCAGGCGCTGGATTCCGGCCAGCGCGGTGTCGGAACCGACTGCGGTGATCCGGACCCGTAGAGCGGAGTCGGTGGTGACGGTTCCGGCGACAACCCGGTCGCCGGGGCCACGGTGGACCGGGCGGGATTCGCCGGTGATCATGGATTCGTCGACGTCGGCGCTGCCGGTCTCGACGCTGCCGTCGGCAGGGACTCGTGCGCCCGGGCGGACGACGACCAGGTCGCCGGTGCGCAGGTCAGTGACCGGCACGGTGGCGGTGGTGCCGTCCTCTCCGAGACGTTCGGCTTCGTCGGGCAGCAACGCGGCCAGCGATTCCAGCGCGCTGGAGGCTTGGCCGAGCGAACGCATCTCGATCCAATGGCCCAGCAGCATGATCACAATGAGCAGTGCCAGTTCCCACCAGAAGTCGAGCTCGTGGGCCAGCAGGCCCAGTGTCGAGCCCCAGGAGGCGGCGAAGGCCACGGTGATCGCCAGCGCGATCAGCAGCATCATCCCTGGCTGACGGGAACGGATCTCGCTGACCGCCCCTGTCAGGAAGGGCCGTCCGCCCCAGAAGAACATCACGGTGCCCAGCGCAGGGGACACCCACTGCAACCCGGTGGGCACGGTGTAGCCGATGAGGTCGGCGAACATCATGTCCGCGGCGACGACCGGCACGGCCAGGGCGAGCATCACCCAGAACAGGCGCCGGAACATCGCGACGTGATCGCCGTGGCCCGCGTGCCCGCCGTGGCCTGTGTGCCCGGCGTGATCGTCGTGGGTGCCGTGGTCGGGTGCAGGCGCACCGTGATCGTGGCCGGAGGTGGCGGTGTGCTCGTGATGTTCGGGTCTCGGGTGCGAGGCCTCGTTGTGGTCAGGGCCACGGCTTCCGCCGTGTTCGTGAGTGTGGGCGGTCGCTGGGTCGGCGTCGGAGCGTAGGTGATCGCTGGACATGCGCTGACGTTCCTTTGGGTCGACGGCAGGGGCGCAGCCGCGGCCGAACTCGCCGCGACCAGGGCGAACGGGATGGCTCAGCTTTTGGATCGGTTGGATTTTCCGCGGCGGAGCAGGGCGCGCAAGGCCTCGGATTCATCCTCGCTGATCTGGTCGACGAAATGCGCCAGCACGAGATCGGAGCGCGTGCCTTCGAGGGCATCACGCATGAGCTGTGCGCTGTATTCCTCGCGGGTGAGGGTGGGCCAGTACAGGTATGCCTTGCCATGGCGTTCGCGGTCGAGCCAGCCCTTGCGGTGCAGGTTGTCCATGGTGGACATCACCGTGGTGTAGGCGATCTCGCGTTCGAGCAGCAAACTTTCGTAGACGTCACGGACGGTGAGGTCGTCTTCGGCCGCCCACACGCGCTCCATCACGACGGCTTCGAGATCGCCGAATCGGTGTGCCACGACCAACCTCCTGACAGGAACCTTAAATCTACGTAGCAATATCGTAGGTTGTTCGGTGATGTTCTGTCACTTCGACCTGGTCGAAGTGCAGATGAGGGTCGATCGCCATCGTGGGATCGACCCTCATCTGACCAGGCCTGTGTTACCAGCTGCCGGTGCGCGGAAGCGGGAATCCGGGCCGGTAGTTGTTGAGCAGCGGGGCCTGATGGTTGCGGTGGTTGCCGTGGCGACTGCCCGGGTGGTGGTCACGGTGGCGGTTGTCGTGTGCGGCGGAGACCTCGGTGGCCGATGCGGTGGTGCCGGCGTCGGCGAGCGCCGGAGAGGCGAGCGTGGCAGTGGCGGCGACGGTGAAGATCGCAAGGCCGACGCTAGTGGCGATCCGGCGCGTGCTCTGCGGTGAGGATTTGGTGTTCATAGTGGCCTATCTCGTAGAACTACTATCTACGTACGCAGATAGTAGTTTGCTTGTCACGTCGCCCTGGTGGAATTTCGTGGGTCGGCCGACTGGCGACTCGACGGCCGACCCACGTGACCCGTTGGGGGTCACATTTGACAGCACGAGGCCATCATCGAGCACATCCAGTCGCACAACATCTTCATCGGGTTCATCGGTCGGTCACCTCCTTTCGCATCGGTGGCGGGCATCAGGTATCGGTGGGCGGTACGCGCACTGACGCGCGGTGGAAACCGCGGCATGGGGCAGCGGCACTCGGCCTGGGGTTATTGCTCGTAGGAGACGACGGCCATCATCCCGGCTTCACCGTGGTAGACGTTGTGGCAGTGCAGCATCCACTGGCCGGGGTTGTCGGTGTCGAAGTCGACTTCGACGGTCTGGTTGGGCACCACGATCAAGGTGTCCTTGCGTGGCCCGGCCCCGGAGCCGGTGACGACCTGGAAGGTGTGGCCGTGCAGGTGCATCGGGTGCCACATCATCGTCTTGTTGTTGAACCGCAGCCGGACCCGTTGCCCGGCAGTCACATCCAGCGGGGCATGGTCGGGGAAGGCTTTGCCGTTGATCGTCCAGATGTATTTGTTCACGTCGGCTTCCAGGACCACATCGAGGATCTGATCAGGTTTGCGGTCGGGCAGCCGGACGGCCTCGGCCGCGCTCAGCCTGTCCGCTGACAGCGGGATCGCGGCCAGTTCGGTGGGGCGAGCATCCGGCGGTGGTGGAGTGCCGGATCCGGTTCGGATGAGCGCGAAGCCCTGACCGGTCTTGCCTTCGGCGGAGGCGACCAGCGGGAACACCCCGTCGCCGAGTTCGACCACGGCGTCGTAGCGTTCGCCCATCCCGATGAGGATGTTGGCGGTCGACACCGGATCCACGGGGAAGCCGTCGGTGTGGGTGACCCGTAGCTGGTGACCACCGAGGGCGACGCGGAAGGCGGTGTCGGAGGCAGCGTTGATGATGCGCAGCCGCATCCGCTGTCCCGGGCGGCCCTGCAGGACCACGGGGTCGGTGCCCAGGCGCCCGTTGATCAGGTAGTAGGGGTATTGCACGTCGCCGGTGTCGGTGCCCAACGGCATCGCCGGGTCACTGGGTGCCGACATCGGCGCCGAGCCGCTCATCGACATTCCGCCGTGGTCCATGCCGCCGGATTGCCCTCCCATGTCCATTCCGGCCATGCCCTGCTCACGCAGCCTCGCCAGCTCCTTGTCCGGGTCGCGGCCGTCGACACCGTCGAGCCAGTCGTCGAGCACGATGACGGCTTCGGTGTCGTAGTCGGATCCCTCGTCAGGGTCCTCGATGATCAGCGGGGCGTAGAGGCCGCGGTCGAGCTGGACACCGACGTGCGGGTGGAAGAAGTAGGTGCCCGCATCGGGAACGGTGAATTCGTAGCGGAAGTTCGCGCCCGCGGCGATCGGGTCCTGGGTGATCTCGGGAACGCCGTCCATGTCGTTGCGCAAGGCGATGCCGTGCCAATGCACCGTCGTCGGCGCGGGCAAAGCATTACTCAGTTCGGCACGCAGCACCTCCCCGCGGCGCAACCGGATCTCACGCCCGGGCAGGGAGCCGTCGTAGGTCCAGGTCTGGACCTGGACCCCGCCGAGATCGACCGTGCTCGGCGCGGGACGCAGCGATACCTCGCGCACCGCCGCGGTGGCCGATCGCCGGGTGTCCTCGGCGGATCGGACCGCTTCGGAATCGGGGCCGACCGGAGAACGCTGAGGCGAGGTGGAATTCCCGCATGCCGCCAGCAGTGCGGCTGTGCCCGCACCGGCGCTCAGCGCCAGAAAGTTGCGCCGGGTTCTGAGCATGCCGAGGTTGGGTGGTGACGACATGGGCGTCTCCTTCGTCGTGTCGATACCGGTGATCGACTGGCCGGTGAATGACTGGGTTTGTGCAGGTGAAGAGGATTTCTCGTCGCATGCTAGGGCGCTCGTGTGTGGGGAGAGGCACGTGAGCGGGCGTGTTGGTTGTTCACCTCGTTGCCGCGCGAGTGAAACGAATTCGTCCTACGATCACGGCCAGGCTGTCGCGCGCGTCTCGTCGCCGAGATCTGCGCGGCCCGCTCGGTGCGGGTAAGCCGGAAGGTGAGGAGGTTCGGGTGGCAGGCGGCGGGTTCGGCGAGCTGGAAACGGTGGTCATGGACACGGTGTGGTCGGCCGGCGAGCCGGTCAGTGTTCGCCAGGTGCGCGAGGTGATCGCCGGCGGGCGTGAGATCGCCTACACCACGGTGATGACCACCATGGACAACCTTCACCGCAAGGGCTGGCTCGACCGTGAACGCCATGGTAGGGCCTACCTCTACTGGCCCACTCTGACTCGCGAGCAGTACAGCGCCGGACTGATGCGCGCCGCGCTCGATGCGGGCGGCCGCGCTGAAGACGTGCTGGCCCGGTTCATCGAAAGGATGACCCCCGCGCAATCGCAGCGGTTGCGTGAGGCGCTGCGGCAGCGGCCGCGAGGGATCGATCACCCCGACTCCAGCGGCTAGCGGGGTCCGGAGCACACGCGAGGTGTGCAGTGGCCGCCGTCGTCGGACGGGTCGTGGCGACCGGCGTCGGCGCGATCGTGTCCGTGCCCGCGTGGACCACCATCGGTGCTGTGGCCGTTGTCGACGCGAGAGTTGCCATGCCAGGCGGTGCCCCGGCCGTCATCGGCGCCCGCGGGTCGGCCGCTGGTCCCCGAGGCCGACGGTGCCGCGGTCGCGGGAACAGCGACCAGAAAGGTCGCAGCCGCGGCGATCGATGTGGCAGCCAGCAGGCGGGCGGGAAGGCGATGTCGCTGGGGTCGGGCGGTGGTGGTCATGATGGTCCCTTTCATCGTTGCCGGTGCGGTTTACCGCCGGCGGGCGGCGGGTTAGCCGCATTCGGACGAACAAACGGTGCTCGTCACGTGCTCGTCACCGGGGCATGTCACGGATGTGACTCGCGCAAGGTCTTGTGGTCCGACACGCCGAGGCGTGCGCCTGATCACACAACACAAACTATTTACGTACCGAGATAGTAGATTGATCGCTGTGGTTGTCAACCAACCCTCCGCTTGCGGATAGGGTAGGAACCGCCAAAAGTATTGGTGCCCAGCGTGATCGAGTTCGGGAGGTGGAGTTTGCGCAGCAAGGCAGCGTGGGGGCTCTCCGCGCCGGTCTACGACACGAAGACGGGCACACGATCCCATCGCGACGCTGTGGATGTGGCGGCGGCGCCATTGCGTTCGCCGTTATGTGTTCGTTATTGTCGCGGCATCGTGAATTCTCTCGGTCGGATGCGCAGGGGTAGCTGGTTGGCAGTTCTGCTGCTGGCCGCCCTGGTGATCGTTCCTGCCGCCGATTGCCTGCTCTTCAATGATCAGACCGGCTCACGTGTCCATCACGCGCTCACCGCTGCCGCGCCCGTCAGCGCGACTGACCACGACCACGCCGATTTCGACGCCGCGACCGGCCACGACCACGCCCTCCCTACCGTCGACGCGACCCAGCTGTGCATCGCGCACGCCGGGCACTGCCCGGACAAGGCGCTGCCGCCGGGCATCGTGTCGCTGACGCTGGCCGCTCTGGTGCTCGCCGCTTTCACCGCGGTCTGGACGCCGGCGTCGACACCGGACTCCCGCGCTGGTGGTATTCGTGGGCCGCCTACTGCGCCGCGTTCGCCTGATGGGCGCACTGTACTGACTCTGTTCTGTATTTCCCGACGCTGATCGGTCAGCGCCAGGCCGATCCGTCGTGTCCGGCCGGTGCTCGCTGCCCATCGTCGTGGCGTACCGCTAACGCGGTCGCCTGTGCAGAGAAGAGACAGCAACCGTGAACAACACCTCGACCTTCCCCACCCTCGAACTCGCCCACACCCGTCGCATGCTGGGCGCCCCAGATGCCATCGATGCACCCCGCGGTCTGGTCGGCAACACCCCGGTGCTGCGGATCGGAGAACCTCTGGCCGGCGCCGATCGCGGGTTCTGGGCCAAGCTGGAAGGGTTCAACCCTGGCGGGATGAAGGACCGTCCCGCGCTGCACATGGTGCAGAAGGCGCGCGAACGCGGCGATCTGGCGCCTGGCGCGCGCATCGTCGAATCGACCAGCGGCACGCTGGGCCTGGGGTTGGCGCTGGCCGGGATGGTGTACCAGCACCCGGTGACCGTGGTCACCGACCCGGGGCTGGAACCGATCGTCGCCCAGATGCTGGCCGCCTACGGCGCCACGGTCGACCTGGTCACCGAACCGCACCCGGTCGGTGGCTGGCAGCAGGCGCGGCGCGACCGGGTCGCCGAGCTGCTGGCTGCCGAGGACGACGCCTGGTGCCCGGATCAGTACAGCAATCCCGACAACGTCGAGGGCTACGAATCCCTGGCTTTGGAGCTGATCGAGCAGCTGGGCACCGTCGATGTCCTGGTGTGCGCGGTCGGCACCGGCGGACACTCGGCCGGAGTCGCGCGCGTGCTGCGCCGCTACAACCCGGAGATGAAACTGGTCGGCGTCGACACGATCTCCTCGACGATCTTCGGCCAACCGGCCGGGCCGCGGCTGATGCGCGGCCTGGGTTCGAGCATCTACCCCGCCAACGTCGACTACGCGGCCTTCGACGAAGTCCACTGGGTCGCCCCGGCGGAATCGGTGTGGGCGTGCCGCACACTGGCAGCGACACACCACGCCACCGGCGGGTGGAGCGTGGGCGCGGTCGCGCTGGTCGCCGGATGGGCCGCCCGCGTCGCCGCGCCGTCGACCCGAATCGCCGCGGTGTTCCCCGACGGGCCACACCGCTACTTCGACACCATCTACAACGACGCCTACTGCGCCGAGCACGGGCTCCTCGACACCACCCCGCCGATCGCGCCCGAAGCGATCAGCCACCCCGGTGAACGGGTCGTGCAGCGCTGGACCCGCTGCACCACGGTGGTCTCGCCGACGGCAATGGCAGAAGGAGAACTCGCCTCGTGACCGTGGTCACCAAATTCGCCAGTTTCGACCGGCCCGCGCAGCTGTTGATGATCAACCAGTTCGGCATCAACCTCGGCTTCTACATGCTGATGCCGTACCTGGCCGGATACCTGGCCGGCCCACTGGGGCTCGCGGCGTGGGCGGTCGGACTGGTCCTGGGTGTACGCAACTTTTCCCAGCAGGGCATGTTCCTCATCGGCGGCACCCTGGCTGATCGGCTCGGCTACAAACCGTTGATCGTGGCCGGATGCTTGCTGCGTACCGGCGGCTTCGCGCTGCTGGTCTTCGCCGAATCCCTGCCCGCGGTGTTGATCGCTTCCGCGGCGACCGGCTTCGCGGGCGCGTTGTTCAATCCGGCCGTGCGCGCCTATCTGGCCGCTGACACCGGCGAGCGCCGCGTCGAGGCGTTCGCGGTCTTCAACATGTTCTATCAAGCGGGCATCCTCGCCGGACCGCTGGTCGGGCTGGCGTTGATGGCGGTCGACTTCCGCGTCACCGCCGGGGTCGCGGCGGCGGTGTTCGCCGCGTTGACCATCGCTCAGCTGTTCGCCCTGCCCGCCCGCCGCGGTGAAGCCCCGGCCGAGAAGACCTCGGTGCTCGACGACTGGCGCCGGGTCATGTCCAACCGGCGGTTCCTGGCGTTCTCGGTAGCGATGATCGGCTCGTATGTCTTGTCGTTCCAGGTGTATCTGGCCTTGCCATTGCAAGCGGAATTCATCGCCGGGGCACGCTCGCAAACCCTGGTCTCGGCCTTGTTCGTGGTTTCCGGCGTCGTCGCTGTCGCCGGTCAGCTGCGCATCACCGCGTGGTTGCGTGCCCGCTGGGGGCCGGGCAAGAGCCTGGTCGCCGGCATGGCCGTGCTCGCTGCGGCGTTCATCCCCTTGATCATCGTGCCCACCACGGGGCTTTTCGGCACCGTGGCCGCGGTGACCGCGCTGCTGGTCACCACCACGCTGCTGGCGATCGGCACGGCGGCGGTGTTCCCGTTCGAGATGGACACCGTGGTCTCGCTGTCGGGAAACAAGCTGGTCGCCACCCACTACGGCTTCTACAACACCGTCGTCGGTGTCGGCATCCTGGTCGGCAACCTGGCCACCGGTACCCTCGTCGGCGCCGCGCGCGACGCCGGACTGGACTGGGTCGTCTGGGCGGGCTTGACCGCGATCGGCGTCATCGCCGCCTACGCCTTGGCCCGGCTGGAACGATCCGACCGCACCGCGACCGCGCCCGAGCAGCACGTCACCGGACGTCATCGTCTGCCCAGCGGACGCCACCGGCTCACCGAACCCGCCTTTGCGGGCTCGGATCCGGTGACCACCCCATTGCGCCGCCGATCCGGGCGCGGCATCGAACCGGTGAATCGGCTCGGTACGGCGACCAAGCCCCGACCGGCGGCAGAATCCGACCAGCGCACCTACCGCCGCCAGCCCCTACCGCCGCGGCCGCGGACAGCCGTCGGTGAAGACCGACACGGTCCCGGGCCTCGTCTCCCGAACGGCGCGCCGCGCCCGTGGCCGGGTTCGGAGCCCGAGCGACGCGGACACCGCCGGGTCCAACCACCGGCGCCCCGCACACACTCCTCTGCCGAGGACCGGCGCTCGCGTTATCCCGCCGCCGGACCGGAAACCAGGCGGTGAGGCCCGCCTGGTTCCACAGCCAGGCCGGTGATGTCGTCGAGCGCCGGGGCCCTCCCATCGGGTCCCGGCCTCTGATCGTTGCTCACCACCTACTCAAGGAAATATGACATGACCACAGTTCTGCGGCGCCTGGCCGTCACCTTCGGCGCCGCTGCGGCCGCCACCGTGCTCGCCGGCGGTATCGCCTCGGCGCACCTGGGTGTCGAAGCCCCCGGCGCCAAGCAAAACACCTCCGCGGTATTGACCTTCCGCATCTCCAACGAATCCGAGCAGGCCTCGACCACCGCGTTGACGGTCGAGCTGCCCGGCCTCAAAACCGCGCGCACCGAACCGCTGCCCGGATGGACCGCCACGGTGAACCGGGATGCGGCCAAGATGGCAACCTCGGTCACCTGGACAGCGGATCCAGGGGCCGGTGTCGGCCCAGGCCAGTTCCAGCGTTTCGATCTCTACGCCGGGCCGCTGCCCACCCAGGACTCCGTCGCCTTCCGCGCCGTTCAGACCTACAGCGACGGCAAGGTCGTCACCTGGGACCAGCCCAGCACCGAGGGCGCACCCGAACCGGAATTCCCGCTGCCGGTCCTGGCTCTGGCACCCGCTCCCGCCGGCGACGGACACGGACACTCCCACGCCGCCGCCCCGGCAGCCCAGGACGAGCACGATGCCGAGACCGGCACTGATTCGGCGACGCGCTGGATGGCTGCGGGCGGGCTGGGACTGGGCGTGATCGCCGCGGCCGTCGCGGTGGCCGCACTGGCACGCACCCGCCGTACCACTCGATAGTCACTGAGCGGCCAGTGGGTGCAGATGCAGAAAACAGCCGCGCTAGCACTCACTGGCCTGGACAAGGCCACGCACGGCACTGTTCGGGGACGTGGCAGCATTCGCCGAGAATCGGGCAGCACGCTGTCGCCTTTGCGATGCCGCCATGCCTTCGCCCAGGGCGCCGCCGCGCTCACCAAGGCAAGTGGAACCCGGAGTGCCGGGCTGTGAAGTCTCAGCCTGAGTTGAGGCCGCTGGCGTCGAGGGCGGCAAACGAACACGACCGTAGTGATCGCGGGCGGGCTGCGCGTCCTACTGGATCGCTTAGTAGGATCACCGCGTGATCTTCGCGCCGATGACTGCACGACGAGCCGCGCTGCTGCGGCTTGCGGTGGCGCTGTCGGCGTTCGTCGCGATCGCCCTCGTGCACGGGGCGCAGTGCCAGACCGGCATGCCGATGACGATGGCGCACTCGGCCGCCATGGTCGGTGGTGTGGCGGGTCAGTGTGGTGGTGCGCAGGTTGGTGATGCCGGAATCCACGAGCATGATCACGGCCCTGATTCCGGGGTGGGCGTCCAGGCTGCCGATACGCCGTTGACGGTGGCCGACGATGCCGTGCCTGCCCCGCCGGTGGGTCTGGTGATGGCGTGTTTGGCGGCATTCCTGGCGATGCTGGCGACACTCGCCTTTCCGCGGCGCGACGTCGTTGCCACTGTGCTTCGCCGAGCCCCGGATGTCGCGATGATACGGGTGCGGGCGGTCCTGCCGCGTGCACCGACCTTGGCCGAACTCTGCGTGTTGCGGACATAGGAGCGGGCGCCCGGGATGTGTCCGATGTTGTGACCGTCTCGGGTCTCGCGCCGCCGACTCTGTCGTCGGCGCGAACTGTCATGCCGTTGTCTTTCCTTTCCTCGCAGGAGTCTTTCGTGAATCTTTTTCCTGTTCTGGTGACCGGCTTGTTCGCCGGCGGTGTGTCGTGTGCTGCCGTGCAAGGCGGTCTGCTCACCGGTCTGATCACCCGTCAGCGCGCCGCCGCAGCGGCGGGTGTCGGCGCTGCATCGGCCTCCAACAGTGCCGCTGGGACAACGACGGGCCAGCCGCGTTGGGGCCAACGGGTCGTCGATGATCTCGCCCCGGTCGGCGGGTTCCTTGCCGGGAAATTGTTGTCGCACACCGTGCTCGGCGCGGTCCTGGGTGCCGTCGGAGGTGCCGTGCAGTTGTCGACCGGTGCCAGGACCTGGCTGCAGATCGGGGCAGGGCTGTTGATCATCGTCTTCGGTCTCGCGCAGCTGGGCGTGCCGGGGTTCCGAGGCATCGTGGTCGAACCACCCGCGTCCTGGATGCGGGTACTGCGCAAGCGGGCACGTTCGCAGGCCGCGCTTGCTCCGGCGGTGCTAGGTGTCTCGACGGTCCTGATCCCGTGCGGGGTGACGCTGTCGGTGGAGGCGCTGGCCTTGGCCTCGGGCTCGCCGTGGTGGGGTGCGGCGATCATGGCGGTCTTCGTGCTCGGTACCAGCCCGCTGTTCGCGATCCTCGGATACGCCGCCCGGGTCGCGGCCACGGTGTGGCGGGGCAGACTGGCCCTGGCCACCGGTGTCGTGGTGCTCGCGATGGGCTTCTACACACTCAACGGAGGCCTCGAGCTCGCCGGTTCGCCGCTAGCGGCCAGCCGGATCACCGAGTCGATCGGATTCGAACCCCCAGCAGCAGACGCCTCGGCCGCTGTCGTCGCCGACGGTGTGCAGACCCTGACAATCACCGCCAAGACCGGCTCCTACGGTCCCAAGAATATCGAAGCCGTCGCGGGCATCCCGACCACGCTCGTCGTCAAGACCAACCGAACACAAGGATGTGTTCGGTCGATGGTTGTTCCGAGTCTCGGCATCACCGCGACGCTGCCGACCAGCGGCGAAACCCGCATCGACCTGGGCACTTTGCAGCCCGGCCGCTTGGACTACACCTGCGGTATGGGCATGTACTCGGGCATGATCACCATCCTCTGAAGGGGCAACTCCGCATGACCACCCACATTTTCCGGATCGAGGGCATGCACTGCGGCAGCTGCGCACTGCTCATCGACGACACCCTCGAAGACCTGCCCGGCGTGGCCGGCACGCAGACTTCGATGAAGAAGGGCCGCAGTACCGTGGAGCTCGATGTCGCGGTCACCACCGTCGAGGACGTGATCGCCGCGATCACCGAGTTGGGCTACACCGCGGTGGTCACTCGATAGTTACGGGACCGGCCAGGGTTGGGTCAGCAGGTCGGCGTTGACCTGCTGGCGCACCCACAACCCCAGCACCGCGACCACGGCGACGATCCGCAATACGCGGCGTAGTCCTGGACGCAGCGCGATCTGTAACCAGTGGCCGGTGAGCACTCCGATCGCGCCGCGCGCCAGGGCAAGGAGGGCGACGGCGGCGAGGACAAGGACGCCGGGATTGTAGCGAAGAGACTCCGACACTTCGCCGGTCAGCAGCAGGTAGGTGGCCCGGGTTCCGCCGCAGAAAGGGTCCATGAGCCCGAGGAAATGCGTCGGTCCGTGCAGATCTACCGATGGGACACCGACAACCCGTAGCGCCGCGGCGCCGCCGAGGAATACGAGAGCGGACAGCGTCAGCCACTGCAACCGGTCACCACCGGGCCAGCGGGCGGCGTCGGGGACCAAGGACCGACCTGCCATCATCGACTCCTTCACCTTCCTGGATACAAGACGTAGTTCACAAGACGCCGAACAACCGCCAGCGCGATCGCCGGACGCAAGCCGAGCTTGCCCCGCGACCGGCGGGCCCTTGCCGGGTTCAGGTGCCCAGCGCGCAGACACCGATCCCACCTGCCGCGGCCAGGGTCGCGATCATCGGTCCCAGGACGACCGCGGCGATAGCGGCCGAGGCGGCGACACGATTGATCCGGGTGGGTGCCGGGGGATCCGCGAGGCGGCGAACCCGATCGACCAGCCCCACTTCAGTGGCCGCGACCGGGGCCATGCCGTGATTGTCGGCCAAGGTCACCAGCGCCTCGCAGACAGTAATGGGTCCGTAGATGTCGGCGGCGGCGTCGTCGGCGATCATCTCGGTCAGGCGCGCCACCTGCGCGGCGCCGGTGGCGAACAACTCGATGCGGGGGAACACCGAGGCGAGTGCTCGGGTGAAGGCGAGTAGCAGGTGGTGGCGTCCACGCAGGTGGGCGCGTTCGTGGGCCATGACCGCGGCCAGCTGTTCCTCGTCGAGGGTGGCGACGATGCCCTGGGTCAACACGATGGTGTTCGGGTTGCCTGCCACCGAATAGGCCGCCGGTTCGGGATGATCGAGCACCACCGCGTCGTGGCGGTCATGACGGCGACCGACCATCCGTGCCGCCTGCGCATGCTGATGAGTCACCGATCGAGCCCGGACCAGCGAACGGCACAGCCGCCACGCCGCGACGAAAGCCGCGAGTGCCGCCAGCCCTGTCAGCGTCCACAGGCCGATCTGGACAGCGATTCCGTACGAGCCGGCCGCGGCGTCGTGCAGTTGCCTGAAACAACGTCCGAGATCCAGATGTTGATCGGCGAGCAGATCGCGGACGACATCGACGCCGAGGAAGGCAACCGCGACGGCCCAGGACAGCAGGACCGAGACGATAGCGCTGAGCCAGGCTACCAGGCCCAAGCGGGGATGTTGCCCGTCGCCGGCCGTGCGCAGCAACAGTGGCGGCGCCAGCACCGCCACGACCACGGTGTAGGCCAGTAGGCACAGTGCCACACTCATGAGAGCGCCCGCGGCGTATCTGTATCGACGACCACGACCGTACGCACGAACATCGATGGCACCGATTGGCTCCTCTGCCGGGTCGAGATACGGGCGTTGTACACAGCATTTGCGGCTCGCCAACATACTATCGGCCCCTGAAGGCGGCCAATGATCGCGCCGCCGCGGCGCCGCTACCGATCATCTGCCGGGTAGTTGCATTCCGCGTATCTACTATCTACTATCTACTGACGTAGATAGTACTTGCGCCGTTCTCGGCGCGGGCGCCCCTAAGAGCCAGGGGCGTTGGTCACGGCTCTGGGCGCGCGATCCCCTCATCTCGCGCGCTCGGAGCCGGCCTTCGGGAGTGGGGGGGGCGGCCGCGGGGGGGGGCCCCCCCACCCCCCCGGGGGGGGGGGCCCGGGCGGGGGGGGGGCCACCCCCACACCCCGCCGCCGGGCCCCGGGCCTTGGGTTGGGCGGGCCACTACTCGGGGCGCCGCCCTCACTTTTGTTCTACTAGCAGGGCCGC
>NZ_JARWOJ010000042.1 GCF_029868625.1 Nocardia neocaledoniensis
GTCCGAACGATTTGGCCTTCGTACCCGGGGCGCCGGGGGGTTTTTGCGCGGGGCGGGCGGGGGTGGGTGGGGGCGGTGGGGTTTCCCGGTGGGGGGGGGTTACCGGTCCACCCCGCCCCCCGTTTCCCGCGGCACGGCCACTCTGTTCGACCTGTCCCTCAGCGAGAACCCGTTTCCGCCGCTGCCTTCCGTGGTCGCCGCCGTGTGGGACACGCTCGCCTCGGCGAACAGATATCCGGAGTTCCTGCCGGAGCGGTTGCAACGGCTCATCGCCGAGCGGCTGGGTGTGCTCCCCGACGATGTGGTGGTCGGCGCCGGGGCGACCGGCGTCGCCATGCAGATCCTGCGGACGCTCGGCGGCGGCGAGATCGTCAGCAGCACACCCACTTTCGACGGCTACCCGATCATGGCGGAGATGACGGGGAGACCGCTGGTATCGGTGCCGCTGGACCCCGCGGGGCAGCAGGACCTGGTCGCCCTCCGCCGAGCGGTCCACCGCCGGACCGCGCTGGTCGTGCTGTGCCGCCCGCACAACCCGACCGGAACGGTGCTCGACGCGGCGGCGGTGCGTGCCTTCCTCGCCGCGATCCCCCGGCGGGTACCGGTGCTGCTCGACGAGGCGTACGTCGAGTTCCTCGACCCGGCCGATCGCCTCGACCCGCGCGATCTGCTGCGTCGACATCCGAATCTGCTTGTGCTGCGCACGTTTTCGAAGGCGTACGGCTTGGCGGGACTGCGGATCGGATACTGCGTGGGGCGCGGCGAGCTGATCGCCCGGGTGCGCGCGCAGCAATTGCCCTTCGGCATCCCGGCCGCGGCGACCGCGGCCGTCCGGGCCTGTTACGCGGCCGACGAGGAACTCCGCGCCCGGGTCGGCCACATCCAGCGGGAGCGCGAGACACTACGGGCTGCCCTGTGTGCCTCAGGAATCGTCGCCCCACCCAGCCGAGCCAACTTCCTCTATCTGCCCGGCCCGGGAGTGGCCACCGCGCTGCGCCAAGCAGGCATCAAGGCCAAGCCCTATCCCGACGGCAGTGCCCGCATCACCGTCGGCGACCCGACCGCCGGGCTCGCCGTGCGTTCCGCACTCGCCGGTCTGCGCGGCTGAGGGCCCAGGTCGGCGGGTGCGCGGACCGTGGTTCGATGGCCGTATGACCTGGTGGCGAACCAGCTCGTTCCAGCCGAATCCCGCGCCAGCGGTCGGCACCGCCAGCCGGACGCTGCTGCGGGTGCGGCTGGGCCGGCGCGACATCGTGATCCGCCGGACGCGCATCGCGCCCGGCGGCAGCAGCGGGTGGCACTATCACGACGGCACGCTGTTCGTGCTGGTCACCCGGGGTGTCCTCGACCATCCGTACGTGCGACGTGGCCCAGCGGTGTATCCGCGAGGCCACGTCTTCCGTGAGCCGAGCGGACCGGCGAACGCGCACGTGGCCCGCAATCTCGGCCGTACCGAAGTGCGCATTCTGGTCCTGTATCTCAACCCGGCGGGCAGTCTCCTGTCCCACCATGTCCCCCCACCCTGATCAGCAGCTGCTACCCCCGCCACAGCTGCTCGAACTGCCGCCGCCGCAGCTGCTGCTGCTCGAACTACCGCTGTCGCAGCTGCTCGACGAACCGCTGTCGCCGCCGAACCAGCCACCGCTCGAGCTGCTGCTGTACCCGCCGCCGTAGCCGCCGTCGGCGTAGGACCAGCTGCTCGACCGCGATCCGCGCCGGTGCGCCATCCGCGCCCTGGCCCGCTGCGCTTCGGCGGCCCGGTAGGCCCGCCGGGCCCGGGCCGCCGGGGTATCGGTGGCCCTGACGATCGCGACGATGATCATCACGGGAACCATGACCATGATCGCCACCCCGATTCCCGCGATGAAGAAGGCGACGATCGTCCCGATCACTTCGGCGATATCCATGAAACCTCCCCAGCCGGTTCAACTCTCACGGCCGAAGGTATGCCCGCCGCCTTAACAACCCCTTGCGACCGACTGGCACCGGTGCGTCAGCCGGGCTGACGGGACGCGGCCTGCGTGGACGACCGCCAGGGCAGCCGGTCCGCGCGGGCGAGATCGCGGAAGGCGTCGGCCGTGACCAGCGCCGCAATGACGAACAGGGGGATGGCCGCCATGGCCGATTTGTCGATCACCGTCGCGCCGATGACGGCCAGGAGCACCGCCGCGGCGAAGGCCATGATCAGGTCGCCGGAACCACTGAACAGTTTCATGCCACACCCCTGTTCGAGTCCTACCTCAGGCGGTCAGCCTCCGCCGCCGCCTCCGCCACCACCGCCACAGCCGCCACCCCCGCCGCTGCTGCTACCACCGCCGCAGCCGCTGGAGCCACCACCGTCACCACTGGAACCACCGCCGTCGCCGGAACTCCAGCCGAAGGACGAGCTCGAGCCGCCCGCGCTCCAGCCGCCGCCCCCGCCCCGCCTACCGGAACGACCGGAGTGCGAGTTCCGGGAGAGCAGGGCGAAGCCCGTGGTGTAGAGCCCGATGGCGACGCAGAACAGTACGAAACCCAGTATGGGCGCGAACCCGAAAGAGATCACCCCGATCACCGTGACGAGCAGTCCCGATCCGATAGCCCACATGTTTCCCCCTCGGTCGATTCGTCCAGCTCAGCCGGATGCGGCCCGCCCACCACCGTCGCGACATGGTGGATTCCCCCCACTGGCTGAGCACTGGGTACCCGAGCGCGGCTCAGGCCAAACGGCGGTCAGCTGCCCCCGCCGCAGCCGCCACCACCGCCACCGCAGCCGCCGCCACTGTCACTACCGCTGTCGCCGCCGCCGGCATAGAAGTGCCCACCGCCGCCGCCCGCGGCGCCCGCGCCCCCCGAGGCCCCCCCCCCCCCGGGGGGCGTGGGGGGGGTCCGCAACATGTATTAGGGGCTGGTCCGGGCAGCGCCGGCGCCCGCCCGCCCCCCGGCGGGCCCCCTGG
>NZ_JARWOJ010000043.1 GCF_029868625.1 Nocardia neocaledoniensis
GCGACGACACCGCCCGAGGCCTGCTCGAATCCGCCACCGCGGTCTACACGCTGGAACGAATCGTGGCCCGCGGAACCTGGTTCGCCGCCCACCGACAGATGACACCCCGGCGCGCCCAACGCGTCCACCGCGAGCTACACCACCACCGCCAGTATCTGGGAGCGCATCTGGGTGAGTTGGTCGACGGATTCGGCATCAACCTCGACGCCTTCGACGCACCGATGGCCGCCCCGGACTACCTGAACTGGTGGCAACGCTGGACCGGTTGGTCGAGCCCGCCAACCGACTCCGCCACCCGGCCGGTCAGCGGCCAGGTGCGGCCATGACCACGCACAAGGCGGTCGTCGTCGGGGCCGGGTTCGGCGGCCTCACCATGGCGGCTGAACTGAAACACGCCGGCATAGGCGAGTTCCTGGTCCTCGAAGAAGGACCCGAGGTCGGTGGGGTATGGCGAGAGAACACCTATCCGGGCTGTTCCTGCGACGTCCCAGCGCACCTGTATTCGTTCGCGTTCGACCCCTACCGCGACGCCCGGGTCCGTTACCCGGACCAGCAGTCGATCTTGACCTACATGCGCGAGGTCACCGACCGCAACGACCTGCGACCACACCTGCGCTGCAACACCACCGTGGTGGCCGCCGACTACAGCGACACCGACCGCACCTGGACCCTGACCACGAGCAGCGGTGAGCTGATCCGCACCCACGCGGTCGTGTGGGCGCTCGGTCAACTGCATCGTCCCGCGATTCCTCGCATGCCAGGGGCGGAGACCTTCGCCGGGCCTGCGTTCCATTCCGCACGGTGGGACCACACCGTCGATCTGAGCGGACAGATCGCGGTGGTCGGCACCGGTTCCTCAGCGGCACAGATGATTCCCGAACTGGCTCGCGTCGCGGCTGGGGTCACGGTGTACCAACGAACCCCGCCCTGGGTCTTGCCCAAGCCGGCCGCCACGTTCGGGCCGGTATCGCGGTGGGCGCTGACACATGTGCCCGGTGCGCACGAGCTGTACCGGTCAGGGATTTATCGCGCCGCCGATCTGGTTCTCGCGCCGATCATGCGCGCCGGGTGGTCAGCACGACCCGCCGAACTCCTCGCACGAGCCCACCTTCGACGACACGTGCACGACCGCGAGCTACGCGCCAAACTCACACCGCAATACCGGATCGGGGAGAAGCGGATACTGCTCGACAACAGTTACTATCCGGCACTGACCCAGCCGCACGTCGAACTGGTCACCGCCCCCATCGACTGGCTCAGCCCGCACGGAATCCGCACGGTCGACGGAAGGCAACGCCACGCCGACGTCATCGTCTGGGCCACCGGATTCCGGGCCCCGGAATTCCTTGCCGGAGTCCGGGTCCGGGGGCGTGAGGGAAGAGACCTGCACGAACTGTGGCAGCGACGAGGGCGACCGACCGCGTTCTACGGCCTCGCGGTGCCAGGCTTCCCGAACCTCTACATGATCGCCGGCCCGCACTCGTTCACCCCGTCCAACAGCAACCCCTCGTTCAAGCAACACCAAGCCCGATACATCGCGCGCTGCCTGGCCCTCAGCGCCGACCGGGGTGCGCCGCTGGAGGTGACCGAGCAGGCAATGGCGAACTACCTCGAACGCCTGGACCGTGCTCTGGCCTGGACTATCTGGTGTGACGGTGTGGCAGGGGCATGGTGGAAGCGCGCCGACGGCACGATCACCAACGCCTGGCCTGAAACCGCCAGGGAGTTCGAAAACGCGCTCGGAGCTAGCGGTCCGGCTGAGTCCTTCGCGAGGGTGGGAGGCGAATGCTCGAGATCACGTCCTGTGACGCGATCTCGATCCCTGCTCGATCTTCGGCTAGACCCGAAGCAGTAGCGAATGAAGGCTAATTGCCGCCGCACCGGATGGATCATCGCCAGGCCCGGCATTACTTCCGCTCCTCACTGGCACTCGCCTGGACCATGACCACAAGCGCTGCGGTGCACCAGCCAGGGAGACATCCAACTACGGGGGTCTCTGCCGAGAACCTAACGGCGGTTGTGTGCCGACGGCCGTCGGAGGCTTCTCGCGCCGCGTTACGAAAGTCGGATCTTAAGGCGAAGTTGCGTCTTGACCTGGGAACTTTCCGTGACAGACTTCATCTGATACCTTGTCCCTCAAGGGGATACCTGTATCCCGCGCTCCAGCTCCATCAGCTGGAGCGCTTTTTTCTGTCCGCCTGTGAAGCCCTCGGCCATGCTGCCGGGGGCTTTTTGTCGTTTGGAGGGTTTCGATGTCGACCGGTGTTCTGTCCGTGGTGGGGGAGTCCACGGCGCTGGCTGTCTGGCCGGTGACGGCATTTCTCGGGGTGGTGTTCGTCGTAACCGTGATTGCGCTCGTGCGTGCTGAACGAAACGATGTACCAAGGATTTTCGCCGCGTTCGTGGGCGGGTTCGGATTCCGCACCGGGCCGGCAGGAGAAGAGGACGCTTCGACGGAGACGGAAGAAGGGGCCCTGGAGGAACACGATGAGTAGGCGTCGAGCTCGCACCGATCAGATTGAACGCCAGGTAGTGCCGCATGATGCCGCCGCGCGCCTGGCCGAACGGCTTAGGCGTCTGCTGGGACAGCAGGCGCTCCTAGATCTAGAGATTCCGGGGGATCTGCCCTGGCAGTCGAGAGAAGAGCTGAGGCCTGCGCGTATGTTCGATGCTCTTCTGCGTGGCGAGTCCTTGCTTGCCGTGGCGCTGAGGACCGGTGCGAGCACTGCGGATGTGTTGGGGGCTTACCGCGACCTCGTGGACGAGTTGAGCTTCGTCTGGGATCCCGACCAGTGGTCACCGGATGATGATCGGGTCAACGCCGAGGAATTCGCGGCCTACCTCAGGAAGAAGATTGCGGGTCCGACAGCCGTTCGGCCACCCGACCCTGCGTGCACAATCCACGTCGGTGACCGGGCAGGAGCGACAACGTTACGTTCGCAAT
>NZ_JARWOJ010000044.1 GCF_029868625.1 Nocardia neocaledoniensis
TGTGCGCACATTTGTGACGGGGCCCGGGGGGCCCCCCCCCCAAACACACCCCCCCCTACCGCCCCCGCCCGAATTCCGGGGGGGGGGCCTTTCGCGTTTTCTCAGCCCAGGTCGACGACGCCCGACAGCGATTCCGACCCGCCCACGGCCCCGTACCGGCCGAACGTGCGTTCAGCCATGGTGAAGTGACCGTCCTCCCGAATCAGCAGCACGGTGCTCGCTCGCGTGCCGTGCAGGTCGTGGGCGACGAAACGCGCCGAGACCGCCCGTTCGAACTCCAGCGGAATGCCGGTGCGCGGCAGGAGGTCGTCGGGCGCCTCGGTCCGGTCGGCCAGTAGGGCGAAATAGTCGTCGACGGAATCCGGTGCGGTCGCGACGATCTCGCCCAGGCCGGCCAGCCCGCTCGACACCTTCGGCCACGGCGCCACCGTGCCCGCGCCGGTCACCTGGGGACGGGTGTGGACAGCTCCCGACCACGAGGCCAGGTGCGCGCCGTTCGACAGCCCGTGCAGCCCGGGTGCCAGCTCGGCCGGGCCGACCCCGCCGCGGTTGGAATGCCACCACAGCGTGCGTAGATCGCTGACCAGCAGGTTGTAGCCGATGTAGTCGTCCGGCGCCGCGGCGGTGTCGGCCAGATAGTCCCCGGGTGGCCGGGAACCGCGCAGGTAGTCCAGCAGCAGGGCGCCACGCGAGCGGGGGTGGGGTGGATTGTCCTGTGGATCACGGACATTGGTGACCGCGGCGAAACGGGACTCGGCGGTGCGCAGCCCCAGCCAGGTACCGGGCGCGGCGGCCCCGAGATCGCGACCGGCCACCAGCGTCTCGCCGTCCCAGCGGCGCAGCGACTCGGTCGCGCGGGTGTAGAACTCGTCCCGGTTGGCGGCGACGATCAGCCGGTACTCGGGATGCGCCCGCCAGGCGAGCAGAACCAAACACATGCCACCCAGCATGCCCTGCGCACGAAAGAGGCCGGTAGCGCAGTGCTACCGGCCTCTTTCGTGGCTGCTCTATGCCTGGGGGACCGCGATCAGTTGGTGCGGACCGACAGTCCCGGGTTGTCCGACAGGACCACGCTCAGCGGCTGCGCGAACAGCTGCGGAACGTCGCCGGTGATGGCGCCGATGATGTTCGGGATCTCGCAGATCGGGTAGTCGGCGACCGACGACGCGCTGGAGATGCCGAGGGCCTGGCGACCGGTCACGATCGCGCCGCCCGAATCGCCGGGCAGGGCGCAGATGTTGGCGGAGAAGCTCTGGGTGAGCTGACGGTCGCCGACCTGCACGGTCTGGTCGACACCGTTGATGATGCCGCAGCTGAAACCGGTGCGCGAACCCGACTTGCAGACCGGGGCGCCGACCACCGGGGTGGCCACACCGTCGACCGCGATCGGGGCGTTGCCGGGCACCCGGACCAGGTTGTTCTCGAAGCGGGCACGCGCGTTGTCGTTGACCCGGATGATCGAGTAGTCCTGCTCGCCGAGCACCGACTTCTGGAAGGTGCCGAGCTGGGCGCCCGCGCGGTCACCGTTGAGCTCGTAGATCGCGGCCGCGTTGCCGGTACCGGCCGAGCCGAGATCGGGGTTGCAGTGGCCCGCCGAGATGTTGATGACGTTGCCAGCGCGGTCGGTGCCGTTGAAGCCGAGCGAGCAGCGCAGCGAGCTGCGGCCGACGACTGAGGCGTAGCCGTCGCCACCGGCCAGCGCGCCGGTGCCGTCACCGGCGACGGGGGTGGCGTCCAGGTCGACGCGCTCGCCCGCGACGGGCGGCGCGGTGACGACCACGCGGGACGGGTCGATGAAGCTGGGCAGCGGCAGGCCGGCCTGCTCCACCCGCACGGCGATCGCGTTGTTCACCGGGTCGATGACGACGCCGCGCACGAGCGCGGAGACCTCGGCGGGGGCGGAATCGAGCCAGTTCTCGAACGCGGTCTTCTCGCCGCGCAGCGCGGACTCGCTCTTGGCGACGTTGCGGACCTCGAAACCGGCCGACTCGGCGGCGGTGGCGGCCTCGTCGGCGCCGGGGCCCTGCGCGAGCGCGACGACGGCGTTGCCCGCGTCGTTGAGCCAGGCGCCGGCGAAGGACTGCGGGAACTGGCGCTGCGCGGTGGTGGCGAACGCGGCGACCTGCTGGGCCACCTCGGCGCGGCGCAGGTACTCCTCGGGCGAGATCTTCAGATCGCGGGTGACGGCCTCGACCAGCTGGGCGGGCAGATCAACCGCGGGCGCCGGCTGCGCATCGGCGACCGCCATCGTGGGGCCGAACAGCAGAATCGCCGCGGACGCGGCGATCACGGACTTCCGAGCTCTTCTCGAGCTTCGCGCGGACGGGGTGCGACCCATACGTGGCAGGAGCATGATCGAACTATATGGGCTCGGACCGGTTATGCCTACTCGTACCGGTCACGAGATTTCCCCCACTCGGCCCGTTCCCGCGCCTCAGCCCGCGTTCGGCTTGGTGCGCACCGCGATTCCACTGCCCAGGCCCCCACCGGAGGTGGCCTCGATGTCGGCCAGGATCGGCCGGATCGGGACGCCGAGGGAGGCCGTGCCGCCGAACGGCGCCAGCTGGGTGTTGGCCTCGGTGCAGTTGGGCGCCTCGGCGGCGTTGGAACCGCTGGTGATGCCGAGCGCCAGCGTGCCGGTGACGATCGCGCCGCCGCTGTCGCCGCCGAGGGTGCAGGCGGTGCTGGCGAAGCCGCGGATCGTCTTGCTGACGCCCTCCGCGGTGAACAGCTGGGTCTCCACCCGCTCCGCCGAGACGAAACCACAGGTGAACGTGGACGATTGCCCGGTCTTGCACACCGGCGCGCCGGTGACCGGCTCCGCGGTGCCGGTGATGGCCAGCGTGGTGCCGTTGGCGCCACGCACCCGCGGCTGGTCCATGCCCGCGTTCACGGCGCGCTCGTTCAGCTTGATCACCGAGTAGTCCAGCGAGGCCGGACCGCCGAGCACGGCCTTGGCGAAGGACCCGACCTCGGGGCTGTTCGGGATGTCGCGCACGTTCGGCACGTACACCGGGGCGGTGCCGCCGTTGTCGACGTTCGGATTGCAGTGGCCCGCCGAGATATTGAGCGCGTTGCCCGCGGCATCGGTGCTGTTGAAGCCGAACGAGCACACGTCCACGCCGCGCAGGGTGGTGTCGTGCAGGTCCTTGGTCGCGGTGATGTAGGTGTCGCCGCCCATCGGCTTGTACTCGACCGGACCGCCGCCGCCGGGGGAGAGCACCACCTTGATGGTGGCGATCAGGGTGGGCAGATTCAGCAGGTGGCCGGTGCCGGTGTTGGCGATGTTGAGCACCAGCTGGCTGTTGAGCGCGTCGATGGCGACCGAGCTGATCGGCTCCGAGATCTCGCGCGGCAGGCTCGCGATCCACTGACTCAGCTGCACCAGCGCGCCTTCCAGGCCGCTGGCCGAGATCGGCGCGACGTGGGTCTGGTACCCGGCGGCCGCGGCGAGCTTGCCCGCCTCGGCGTCGGTGACGGCGACGACGGCCTTGCCCTCCGGCGTCATCCACGCGCCGGCGAAGGTATCCGGGTTCGCGGCACGGAATTCGGTGGCGTAGTCGCGCAGTTGCTGGGCGCGGGCGGCACGGTCGAGGTATTCGGTCGGGGTCATGCCGAGGTCGCGCGAGATCGCGGTCGCCAGTTCTTCGGGGAGCGCGTCCGCCGAAAGCTGGGTCGGCGCAGTGGGTTCCGCCGAAGCGATGCCGGAGCCGAGCAGGGGAGCCAGAAGAACAGTCGCGGCGAAACCGGCGGAGGCAGCCTTGACTGCGGCGCGACGCGCCACCAACTTGCGCATGAAATCCCTTCGTCGGCATGAGTGATCGAGACCACCACCGGCGGCAGTGATGTCGGTCAGCGCATCACTCTAGGGCACAGTCGGGCAGCGGGCGCGGTTACCGTACCCCGCACTCGATCAGTAGTAGCCCGGAATGCGCATGGGCGAGGGCAGCGAGCCCGGCGGGACCGTCTGGAACGGCAGCAGCGGACGGGTCGTGCTGCGGCCGGGCGTGGTCGGCTCCGGCGTCGGCGACGGCTCCGGCGTGGTCGTCGGCGGCGGTTCGGTGCTGGTCGTCGGCTCGGGTTCCGGTGTCGTGGTGACGGCTGGCGGTGGCGTCGTTGTCTCGACGGCCGGGGGCGGCGCGGGCACGAGCGGCGACGGCGTCGGCGTCGGTGTCAGCGACTCCGGGCGCGCGTCCGAGATCGGCGGCGGTGCCGTCGGCTCGTCGCCGCGCAGCGCGACCGAGACCCCGACGCCGCCGAGCAGCAGGCCGACCAGTGCCGCGGCCGCGATCAGCAGCGGGGTGCGGCTGCGCTCGGGCTTCGGCGGGTCGGCGGGCGACACCACCGGGATCGCCGAGGTCGGGGTGGGGATCGCCTTCGTCGGCTGCGCGGTCACCGGCATCGCCGCCGAATAGGCCTGCGCGGTCACCGCCGGCGGGGCCAGCGCCGGGATCACATCGGTCGCGACCAGGGAGTTCTCGGTGACGAGCGGATCCGGCGGCGTCGCGCCCGCCGGCGTGGCCAGCACCGCGACGAGCGCTGCCTCCGCGGCGGACCTGGCGTACGCGCCGCCGGGCTCGACACCGTCCTCTGGTTGCGGCAGCTCGTCCTCGCCGAGCAACGCCACCGACGTCAGGCCCAGATAGTCCAGTGCCTCGCGCACGCCGCGCACGATCTCCGGGGTCCACCGCGCCGGATGCGTCGCGTAGAACTCGGCCGGACCGCTGAGGTGCTCGGTGGTGAGGTCGATGAGGCAGAACATGGCCGTGGCCAGCAGGTCCTCGGCCCGGTAGGCCTCGCCGCCGTCGACATCGACCCCCGACGGGTCACCGACGGCGCGCACGAAACCGGAGATCGAGTGCGCGTGCCCGGTCGGCGCGGGGCCGCCCAGCGCCGCGTCACCGTCGTCGGACATGTGCAGCACCGCGTCGCGCGCGATGAGCCGCACCGCGCCGTCCTCGGTGACCACGGCGGCGATGCACTCGTCATCGGCCATCCGCAGGCCGACCCCAGTGGCCATCCGATTTACCTCGCTTCGGCGTCGACGTCAGGTTCGCGCCGAGCTACACCAGCAGCGAACCGTGTCCCATGGCGCGAAGCATTGACAATAATTCCGATCGGGACCGCGCGCCTATGCGACGCCGGATCCGCGCGACGTGATGCTCCACGGTCTTGGCGGAAATGTACAGCCGAGCCCCGATCTCCCGGTAGGTCAGACCGAGCAGGACCAGCTCGGCGACCTCGCGTTCGCGCTCGCTGAGGGTGGTGTCGGCGGCGCGCGGGGTCGGGTCCTCCCGAGTGGGCGACACCGGCACGGCCGCCGGGCGCGGCTCGACGGGCTGGGCGCGGGCGCGCACCGAGCGGGCCAGCTTGAGCAGCACGGTCGCGGTCGCCGAGTCGTCGACGGCGAGCGCGGCCTCGCTGGCCAGCCGGGCGGCGTCCCAGGTGAGACCCAACTCCGCGAGCGCCGACACCGCGGCCTGTACGTCGGCCGCGACGACCTGCCCGCGCAGCACGAGCACCCAGGTGCGGCCCGCGTCGGCGAGCGCGGCGGCCTGCTGGTCGCCCGCTTCCGCCGCGGTCTTGAGCGCGTGGGCATGCGGCAGCAGTTCGCGCGGTGACTCCTCGGCCAGGGCGGCCTGCACCCCGTACCAGTGGAAGGCGTTGGTCCACGCGGGCGCGCGACCCAGCTTGCGCAGCAGCGCGCGCGCCGCGTCGACCAGCGGCCGGATGCGGCGGACCTCGCCGAGCCGGATGCCGGCCAGCCACAGTTCGCCGATCGGCAGCAGGCTCAGCAGGTCGGCTTCCAGCTCGTCGAACAGGGGGCAGGCGTCCTGCCACGCGTTCGCCAGCGCCGCGTGGTCACCGCCGCGGCGGGCCAGGCCGACGGCGAGGGCGTGCGCGAGCAACTGGTCGCGGGCATCGAGCGCGGCGATGTCGAGCTCGGCGAGCAGACTCGCTGCTCGTCGCTCGTCACCGCCGAGCAGCGCGGTCCAGGCGCGCAGGATCGCGACTTGACGGCCGGTCTCCGCGGAGCGGCGCAGCGCGTCCTCGGCGCGGCGGGGATCGCCGGTACCCAGACACAGCAGCGTGGCGACCGAGACCGCGGCGCAGGGCAGGAAGCGTCCGTCGCCCGCGTTGCCCGCCTGGATCAGGGCGGAGATCGCCGCGGCGGTGCCGGAGCCGTGCGGGTCGAGGGAGTCGCGCAGCGCGCCCGCGACGAGGCGGGCGCCCGCGTCGGCTTCGGTCGGCGGCCACTGCCGCGCGGTCTCGGACATCTCCGCCGCGCCGGTGAGGTCACCGGCGAGGGTGAGCACCATGGCCGCCGACGCCCAGTCGGCACCGACCCGGCCTGGACCGAGCCAGTCGTACAGTCCGGCCGCCCGGCTCACCAGGCCGCGCCGGGTGAGCACCCCGGCGCAGATACGCACGGCGGCGACGAGTTCGGTGGGCTCGATCCCGGCCGTGGTGAGCAGGGGCTCGGCCAGGCGGACGGCGGTGTCGTTGTCGCCCGCAATCGCGGCGGCCTCGGCCCAGCGCACCGCGATCGACTCCACGGGTGCGCCCGCGGCCGGGGGGGGGGGGGGGGGGGGGGGGGGCGCGCCCCGCGGGGGGGGGGGGGGGGGGGGGGGGGGGTGGGGGGGGGGGGGGGGGGGGGGCCCCCCCCCCGCCCGCCGGGCCGACCCCCTCCACACCCCGGCCGGGAGCGAGCCCACCGAACCCGCCCCCGCCGTGCTTACCTGCGCGGGGGGGCCCCCCCGGCGCGGCCTGGTGAGCCGGGCGGCCGGACTGTACGACTGGCTCGGTCCAGGCCGGGTCGGTGCCGACTGGGCGTCGGCGGCCATGGTGCTCACC
>NZ_JARWOJ010000045.1 GCF_029868625.1 Nocardia neocaledoniensis
TCGGGCGCGGGACCGTCGATGAGCTTGCGCTTCAGGTACTCGTCCTCGAGCACCTGGCGGAACTTCTCGATGCCCCAGTCCTTGATGAGGAACTTCAGGCGGGCCTTGGTGCGCAGGCGGCGGTAGCCGTAGTCGCGGAACAGCGACACGACGGCTTCCCAGACATCGGGCACCTCGTCGAGCGGCACCCACGCGCCCACGCGCTTGGCCAGCATCGGGTTGGTCGACAGACCGCCGCCGACCCAGAGGTCGAGGCCGGGCCCGTGCTCGGGGTGGTTCACACCGACGAAGGCGACGTCGTTGATCTCGTGCACCACGTCCTGCTGGCCCGAGATCGCGGTCTTGAACTTGCGGGGAAGGTTGGAGTACTCCTTCTTCCCGATGTAGCGCTTGACGATCTCGTCGATGGCCGGGGTCGGGTCGATGATCTCGTCGAGCGACTCACCGGCCAGAGGCGAACCCAGGATCACGCGCGGGCAGTCGCCGCACGCCTCGGTGGTGTGCAGGCCGACCGATTCCAGCCGGCGCCAGATCTCGGGGACGTTCTCGACCTCGATCCAGTGGTACTGGACGTTCTCGCGGTCCGACAGGTCGGCGGTGTCGCGGCCGAACTCGGTGGAGATCTGGCCGATGGTGCGCAGCTGGGCGGCGTTGAGCGCGCCCGCGTCGCAGCGCACCCGCATCATGAAGTACTTGGCCTCGAGGATGTCGACGTTGTCGTCATCGGTCCAGGTGCCGTCGTAGCCCTCTTCGCGCTGGGTGTAGAGACCCCACCAGCGGAAGCGGCCACGCAGATCGGCCTTGTCGATCGAGTCGAAGCCGCCCTTGGCGTAGATGTTCTCGATCCGCGCGCGCACGTTGAGCGGATTGTCGTCCTTCTTGGACTGCTCGTTCGGGTTCAGCGGCTCGCGGTAGCCGAGGGCCCACTGGCCTTCGGAACGCCGGCGGACCGGCTTGCCGGTGCGCTCGCGCGGCGCGACGGGCGCCTCGCTGCGCGGCCGGTCGGGCCGCACGCGGCGTTCGGCTGCCGGGCGCTTGGCTGCTGCGCGCTCGGGGCTGGCCTGCGGCGTCGACTGGTCGGTCGAAGCGGCGTCGGTGCTCGACGTCATGTGGGGTCGCTCCTGCGGGGTGGGTGGTACATCCGTGCTGAAGGCGCGAGGGGCTGGCTCGCGTCAGGTGGTCAGCGGGCCGATGAGAAGTCGAAGGCACCGGGGGATACCCGGGCGGGGACGCCGCTGCGCTACCGGTGGAAACCGGGCCGACAACAGGCGCTGCAGACACGCTGGAAGTCGACGTGGCGGCGGGCCACGAGTCGTACTCCAGTTGCGTGCATGCGCCTATTCTGCCATGTCAGCCGGGTCGTTCCGACCGCAAGGAGATATTTCCCGCATTTTTGGGGGAAATTCCCTGGACGGGTGACCCGTTCTGTGACGGTCGTCATACCCGACTGCGCGGAAGCGACCGGTGATGCGTCTACGGATCGCCGTGTGCGGTCCGGCACGGCACGTTGACCTGGAGTGTTGTTGAGGTTGCAGAGTGGTCGCATGAGCAAGGACGCCACCGTGGCCGGCCACACACCCGCCGACCTCGACACCGAACTGGCGGCGATCCACGCCGTCGTCGCCACCATCGCGCACGCCCAGGACAACGAACTGATCGACGAATTCACCGCGGTCTTCCGGGAGGACGCGATCTGGACCACGGGCCACGGCAAGCGCCTGTTCGGCCGCGCCGCGATCGCCGAGTTCACCGCGCGGGTCCTGCCCGGCGCCACCACCCACGGCAAGGCGACCTATGAGATCGAGCACGTGCTGTTCCTGCGCCCCGATGTGGCCGCGGTCAAGATCCGTCAGACCTACGTGGATCTCGACGGCGAGGTCACCGGCCGAGGTACCCCGATGTACGTGATGACCAAGGAGGACGGCGCCTGGGTCCTCACCGCCAACCAGAACACACCGGTGGTGGCGGACTGACCCGGTCACCAGGCGGCCCACCGGGCCACCCGCGCAGGGCGTGGTGCCGGTGGTCTGCCGGGCCTTCGCGAGGGCTGCGCACGGTCGTCCATCGGCGCCCGGCAGACTGGAGGGGTGACTACCAGCGCTGTTCCCGGGGCTTCCGGCGTGAGACCGGCCGAGGCCGAGCGGCCGGTGCTGCGCGATTTCGGCGGTGGCGCGTTCGGGGTGTACGTGCACGTGCCGTTCTGCGCGACACGGTGCGGGTATTGCGACTTCAACACCTACACGGCGGGGGAATTGGGGACCTCGGCGTCGCCGCAGTCGTGGCTCGAGGCGCTGCGCGGGGAGCTCGCGACCGCGGCGGCGGAGTTCGGCGCGCTGCCGAGCGCGACGCCCGAGGTGTCGACCGTCTTCGTCGGCGGTGGAACGCCGTCGCTGCTCGGCGGTGACGGGTTGGCCGCGGTCCTCGACGCCGTCCGCGCGAACTTCACCCTGGCCGAGGGGGCCGAGGTGACCACCGAGTCGAACCCGGAATCCACCTCGCCGGAGTTCTTCGCGCGCATCAGGGCCGCCGGCTACACGCGGGTGTCGCTGGGCATGCAGTCCGCGGCGCGGCACGTGCTGAAGGTGCTCGATCGCACCCACACGCCGGGTCGCGCGGTCGCCGCGGCGAAGGAAGCCAGGGCGGCCGGTTTCGACCACGTCAATCTGGACCTGATCTACGGCACACCGGGGGAGACCGATGCCGATCTCGACGCCAGCCTCGACGCGGTGCTGGCCGCCGGAGTCGATCATGTCTCCGCCTACTCCCTGATCGTCGAGGACGGAACGGCCTTGGCACGCAAGGTCCGTCGCGGTGAGCTGCCCGCCCCGGACGACGACGTGCTCGCCGCCCGCTACGAACGCATCGACTCTCGGCTCGCCGCGGCGGGGCTGGCCTGGTACGAGGTCTCGAACTGGGCCGCGAACGACGAGGCGCGCTGCCGGCACAACCTCGGCTACTGGGACGGCGGTGACTGGCTCGGCGCGGGCCCGGGCGCGCACAGCCACGTGGGTGGCGTCCGCTGGTGGAACGTCAAACATCCCGCGCGCTACGCCGACCGCGTCACGCTCGGTGGCCTGCCCGCCGCAGGCTGGGAAGCCCTCACCGATGACGAGCGCTACACCGAGCACCTCATGCTCACCGTCCGGCTCCGCACCGGCCTGCCGCTCGGCACACTCGCGTCCTCCGCGCGACCCGCCCTCGACCGCATCGTCGCCGACGGCCTCGCGGTGATCACCGACGACCATCTGATTCTCACCGATCGCGGCCGCCTGCTCGCCGACGGCATCGTGCGTGACCTGCTCACCTGAGCGCCGGACCCGGAACGCCGAAACACGTCATCGCCCGCGAGGAGCGCACCGATCGCGGTGCCGACTCACGGCAGCGCGGACGTCGGCAGGCCCGCATCGCGGCGCGCGTGCGCGCGCTCCGGATCGGTGCGGGGCGGTCTCGGCGTGCTCGGCCGGCCAGGAAAAAACGGTTCCCCGCCGAGGGGTCAGCGTGGCACGATGCGCGGCGTGCCGTCCTCCCGAAGTGCGATGTTGCGTTGGCAATTCGACCTCGTCTGGTCGCTGTTCGAATTCCATCTCGAGCGGCTGGAGCCCGCAGACTTCCTGTGGGAGCCGGCCGAGCTGTGCTGGACGATGCGCAGGCACGGCGAGGCGGCCTGGGTCGCGGACTGGGCCGACACCGAACCTGATCCGATCCCGGTGCCGACGATCGGCTGGCTCAGCTGGCATATCGGCTGGTGGTGGAGCGTGGCGATCGACCACGCGCGGCACCGGCCGCCCCGGGAACGAACCGAGATCGTCTGGCCGGGTCCGGGCGCGCCCACCGTCGAGTGGTTGCGGGGGTTGCGGGCGGAATGGCTCGAGGTCCTCGACGGACTCGACGACGCCGCGCTCGACGCGGGCTCGGCCTATCCGTGGCCTGCCGATGCCGGGTTGACAGTCGCGCATCAGGTCTCCTGGGTCGATGCCGAGCTGATGAAGAACGTGGCCGAGATCGGGCAGCTGCGGCTGTTGCGGGACGCGCGGGGGTAGCCCGCGCGATATTGATTCGTGACCCGAATTTCCGGGTCGCCACCGTGCGCCAAGGACCTCGGGAATCGCCCGGTCAGCCGAGTGATCCGGCGTGATGCACACCTCACCGCGTGCCGTCGACACCGGGGTATCGAACCGGGACTTTCGCTGGGTTCGCGGCCGAAGATAACGATTGGGGGCGTAGGCTTCGGCTCGATCCTAGGGAGCTATATGTCCACCGAACGGCACATCACCCTCGTCCACGAGCAGAGCGAATTCGCGGAAGCGCGCTCTGCGGAGAAGGCGGAGAACGCGCGGCAGTGCGCGGTCGCCGCCCGCACGGTCGCGTCGCATTCCAACGACGCGGAAGACTGTGTATCGCTGCTGGCGATGCTCGGCCTGGATGCCCTCGCGGGCAAGCAGGTGGGCGCCGCGCACTCGGCAGCTCGCGGCTAGCTCGGTCTCGGCCGCCCACCACGGGCGGCCGGCACCGCCGCCGGATCCCGCGGACCGGCCGCGACCGGCACTCTCGGCTCGATGCCATGTCAGACCCGAGCCGACGCTGAGCGCTGCTCGCCGCCCGGCGCGGGCGACTCGCCGCCGATCACTCCGCCGGTGACCGTGGGACACCGATCGCCCAGCAGGGCCTCGGTATTCGCCGCCGTGATCAAGTAGTCCGGCAGTGCCCGCTCATGTTCCGGGTCCGTTGCCAGTCCTCCAGCGGGTGGTACGGCGCAGTGGAACAGGCGATCAAGGATGCGCGGTGCGGACACCGTCGAGGCTGGATTCGCCCCGATGACCGGCCCCGCCGCGTCGGTGACACCCCGACCGATCCCGGGCTCCAGCGCATCGGAGGGTGGCGACGGCTGAGAGCGCGGGCCACCGGCCCATGCCCGATCGACCGCCCCCGTGGCCGAGGTGCCGCCAGCCGCCGTGTCAGGGCGCGCGACGGACGAGAGGTCCTGCCGCCCCGGCCGTTCGCCGGGCCAGCCAGGCCCCGGTTCCATGCTCGGTGCGGGCAGGAGAGCAGTTCCTCCCGGCGGGCTGAAGCTGTTGGCGGGCAGCGACAGCGGCACGACGCCCGCATTGCTCGACACGGTCCGGACGACCGACTCACCCACGCCCTGCTCCGGTGACTCGCCACCCGGTGCACCGAGGTCACCTGGCCCGCCTCCCGCCTGACCGCCGACCTCACGGGTCGCCGACGTGCCGCTGCCCTCGATCTCGGTGCGGCCGGAGGCGTTGGCCGCCATGGCGGTGCTTTCCGAGTACCCGGCCGACCCCGGTTGCTCGCCCACCCGGTCGTTCTTCGGGCCGCGACCCGCATGCTCTGAACGATTCTCGCTGCCGATGTCTTCCGGTCGTTCCGCGACGCTGCGGGCGTCACCCGGTCGACCTTCGACGCTGCGGGAGTCACCCGGTCGACCCTGGACGCCGTGGCCGTCACCCGGTCGACCCTCGCCTATCGGTCCGCCTTTCGGCGAGCCGGTAGCCGCCCCTCTCGGCCGCCCTTCGTCTGCGCCCGAAGCCGATCGCTTCTCTGGAAAGGTG
This sequence comes from Nocardia neocaledoniensis, assembly GCF_029868625.1. GTDB lineage: Bacteria > Actinomycetota > Actinomycetes > Mycobacteriales > Mycobacteriaceae > Nocardia > Nocardia neocaledoniensis_A. The sequence continues at coordinate 5,571 of NZ_JARWOJ010000045.1, forward strand.
GCGACTCGCCGAGCTGGCATGGGCAGCACCGGAATCCGGCGGCCCACCGCGCCGAACGGCAGCACGTACCGCTCGTGCATCGCCGCACGCGCCTTCTCGACGGCACTCTCCTGGGCGCCATATCTCGCCGCGGCATCGCCGACCACGGCGACCACCGGTTCGGGTATCGCGTGCCGGGTGCTCACGATCGCCTCCGCGGCCGCCCGCACCGCGCCCGACAGCTCGACGAAGGCGGTGGTCAGTTCCCTCGCCTCCGCCACATAGGCGGTGACAGCCGCGCCCACCGCGTCCGCGGCGGTACCGGACCAGGCCACCACCCGCGCGTCGCGCAGCGCGCGGGCGAACGCGGATACCCCGTCTTCCCACCTGCGCGCGATCAGTTCGAAGCTGTCCGCTTGCGCCACCGCCGCCGTCACATCCAGCGGGGCGAAGGCCGCGACGATCTCCCGGTGATGCCAATTCCGGACGTTCTCACCGCCGCCGGGAATCCTGGGTGGCTCATACTCCAACATGACCGTCACCCATCGAAACCCGCTGAGTCGCAACGTTGTCTACAGCTCTCTGCCGATCGGCCCAGTCCTCGTCGACGAGCGTGAGTTGCTCGAATGCCCGCCGAAGGGCCAGCCGCAGATCCGCCACCACGTGAGCGTGTGCCGCCAGCACGGTGTCGATGCTGTTCCCGCCGCCGCCCGCCTTCGCACGCAGTCTCGCCACCAGCGCCGGGGCGGAGACCAGTCGTGCGTCGTCCTCGCCGAGCCCCCAGTACTCCTGCTCGGCGATCCGGCGGGCCATTACCCGCATCGCCTCGATCACGCGGAGGAACTCCGCACACCCGCGATCGAATCCGGCGAACTCCACCGGATCCACCGCCATCACGTTCCGCTGCATCGCACGCCCCTCCCGCCGGCCCGAAAACCACTGGTGAACAGCTGAATCAGTGCCGAACGTACGCCGCGTGCCCGCACTCGACCAGCCCCGATCGGCGGTCTGTGGACAACTCGCGACCTGTGGACAACTCGGGCGCGGGGCGACGAGGCGCGCGGGCGATTCCGGACCGGACAATTAGACTGGAGAACGAGACGCTGCGAGCGTCCGCGTGCGAGTCTGTGCGACGAACGCAGCGACACACGTGGGCCGATGAGGTACCCGGCACTAGCGAGGAGGTGGGGTCGATGGCGTCGAGCACCGAGGATCGGCGGTTCGAGGTCCTGCGAGCGATCGTCGCGGACTACGTCGCCACCAAGGAACCGATCGGCTCGAAGTCGCTCGTGGAGCGGCACAACCTGGGTGTCTCCAGCGCGACCATCCGCAACGACATGGCGGTCCTCGAGGCCGAGGGCTACATCACCCAGCCGCACACCAGCTCCGGCCGCATCCCCACCGACAAGGGCTACCGCGAGTTCGTCGACCGCATCGCCGAGGTGAAGCCGCTCTCCGGCGCCGAACGGCGGGCCATCATGGAGTTCCTCGAATCCGGTGTCGATCTCGACGACGTGCTGCGCCGAGGGGTACGCCTGCTGGCCCAGCTCACCCGCCAGGTGGCCGTCGTGCAGTACCCCACGGTCTCGGCGTCGATCGTGCGGCACATCGAAGTCGTCGCGCTCAACCCGGCCCGTCTGCTGCTGGTGGTCATCACCGACACCGGGCGGGTCGACCAGCGCATCGTCGACCTGGGCGCGGTGATCTCCGACGACGATCTGGCCGCCCTGCGCGGCCTGCTCGGCGGCGCCATGGACGGCAAGCTGCTCTCGGTGGCCAGCGCGTCGGTGGCCGGGCTGCCGGAACGGGCGCCCGACAAGATCAAGGATGTGCTGGTCCGCGTCTCGACCGTGCTGGTGGAGACCCTGGTCGAGCACCCGGAGGAGCGGCTCGTCCTCGGCGGCACCGCCAACCTCACCCGCAATGTCGCCGACTTCGGCTTCCCCGGCTCCCTGCGCACCGTGCTCGAGGCCCTCGAAGAGCAGGTCATCGTGCTGAAGCTGCTCGCCGCGGCGCAGCAACCCGGCCAGGTGATGGTGCAGATCGGTGAGGAGACCCAGGTCGAGCAGATGCGCGGCACTTCTGTGGTGTCCACCGGCTACGGTGCGGCCGGCGCGGTCCTGGGCGGCATGGGTGTGCTCGGGCCCACCCGGATGGACTATCCCGGGACGATGGCGTCGGTGGCGACCGTCGCCAGATACATCGGCGAGGTCCTCGCCGAAAGGTGACGGCGAGCCGGGACGGCCGACCCGCACTGTTAAAGTCGATACTTCGGCCGGTAAAGTTGAGTCGATTCGACTAAAGGATGCGCCCGGCGCTCGGCTGGACCACAGCGACCAAGGACTAGAGAACTCAAGTGGCACGGGATTACTACGGACTGCTCGGCGTCGGCAAGAACGCCACCGACCAGGAGCTCAAGCGCGCCTACCGCAAGCTGGCCCGCGAACTGCACCCCGACGTGAACCCGGACGAGGCCGCCCAGGCCAAGTTCAAGGAAGTCTCCACCGCGTACGAGGTGCTGACCGACCCGGAGAAGCGCCGGATCGTCGATCTCGGCGGTGACCCGCTCGAAAACGGCGGCGGCGGAGCCGGATTCAGCGGCGCGGGGTTCGGCGGCCTCGGCGACGTGTTCGAGGCGTTCTTCGGCGGGATGAGCGGCCAGGGCGGCGGCGTGCGCAAGCCGCGCGGCCGGGTGCAGCCCGGCGCCGACTCGCTCATCCGCACGCGGCTGAGCCTGGCCGAATGCGCTGTCGGCGTCACCAAGCACCTCACCGTCGACACCGCCATCCTCTGCGACATCTGCCAGGGCGCGGGCACCAACGGCAACTCCAAGCCGGTGCGCTGCGAGACCTGTGACGGCGCGGGCGAGGTGCAGTCGGTGCAGCGCTCGTTCCTCGGCCAGGTGCTCACCTCGCGGCAGTGCCCCACCTGCCGCGGCGCCGGGGAGACCATCCCCGACCCCTGCCACAAGTGTGGCGGCGACGGCCGTGTGCGCGCCCGCCGAGAGATCGCCGCGCCGATCCCGGCCGGCGTGGCCAACGGCATGCGCGTGCGCCTGGCCGCGCAGGGCGAGGTCGGCCCCGGCGGCGGTCACGCCGGCGACCTCTACGTCGAGGTCGTCGAGCAGCCGCACGACACCTTCGTCCGCGACGGCGACGATCTGCACTGCACCGTGCGGGTGCCGATGGTCGACGCCATCCTCGGCACCACGGTCGTGGTCGACACGATCCTCGACGGCCCCACCGAGCTCACCATCGCGCCGGGCACCCAGCCCGGCGAGGTCATCCAGCTGCGCGCCCACGGCATGCCCCGGCTGCGTTCCGGCGCCCGCGGTGACCTGCTGGCCCACCTCGACATCGTGGTGCCCACCAAGCTGGACGGCAAGCAGACCGACCTGCTGCGCAAGTTCAAGGGCATGCGCGACAAGGACCGCGCCGAGGTGATGTCGGCCCAGTCCGAGCACAACAGCGGCCTGTTCGCCCGGCTGCGCGCCTCCTTCAGCGGACGCTGACCCGGTGGCCGCGACGGTCTTCTATCTCGACGAGGTCCCCGAGCCCGGCGCCGTCGCGGTCCTGGACGGGCCGGAGGGCAGGCACGCCGCCACCGTGCGCCGGATCAGGGTCGGCGAGCCGATCACCCTGTCCGACGGGCGCGGTGTGCTCGCCGAATCGGAGGTGGTCGCGGCGGAGAAGAACCGGCTCGACCTCGCGGTCCGCACCCGCCGGGTCGCGACCCCGGCGACGCCGCGGGTACGGGTCGTGCAGGCGTTGCCGAAGTCGGATCGCTCCGAACTCGCCGTCGAACTGATGACCGAGGCGGGCGCCGACGAGATCGTGCCGTGGCAGGCCGCGCGCTGTGTCGCGAACTGGGAGGCCAAGGCCGCCAAGGGGATCGAGAAGTGGCGCGCCGCCGCGAAGTCCGCCGCCCGGCAGTCCCGGCGCGCGTACATCCCCGAGGTCGCCGAGCTGCACCGCACCCGCGAGCTGCTCGACCTGGTGCGCGCGGCGAAGGCCGACGGCGCGATCGTGGCCGCGCTGCACGAGTCCGGTGCGCGCAAATTCACCGAGCTTCCCCTGGCCGAGGCGCCCGAGGTGGTGCTGATCGTCGGGCCCGAAGGTGGCCTCGACGACACCGAACTGACCGCTCTGGCCGAGGCGGGTGCCGACATCGTGCTGCTCGGTCCGACCGTGCTGCGCACCTCCACGGCCGCCGCGGTGGCCCTCGGCGCCCTCGGGGCGCTCACCGCGCGGTGGTAGCGCGCCGGTCGCGCCCGCTGTGACCTGCGATCACTCGTCGATCGCGATTCGGCCGTACCGGTCGTTATATCGCTGGGCGGTGTCGGTGCCGCGCGTTAAACTGAGCTCATCGAACAGACAGTCGAGACCGGAAGCAGGCCATAGCCACTTTTGAAGAACTCAGGCGAGATCGGCGACCCCACCAACCCCGTATCAGGCATCGGCGCAGGCGGAAACAACGCGGGTCCCGCGGCGCGAACAGTGCGTTCCAGCATCGAACTCGCCCCGGAGTCTGTTTTCCCCTTCCTCGGCTCGGCCGACCAGAATCTCCGTCAGCTGGAGAAGCTGCTCCCGGCCGACATCCACGTCCGCGGCAACACCGTCACCATCACCGGCAAGGCCGGTGACGTCGCGCTGGCCGAACGCGTCATCGAGCAGCTCGTGGCGCTGACCGGCCGCAATCGCGTGATCACCCCCGAAGCGGTCCGGCACACCGTCTCCATGCTCACCGAGGGCGTGTCGGAGTCGCCGGCCGAGGTGCTGAGCCTGGACATCCTGTCGCGGCGCGGCAAGACCATCCGGCCCAAGACGCTGAACCAGAAGCGCTATGTCGACGCGATCGACGCCAACACCATCGTGTTCGGCATCGGTCCCGCCGGTACCGGCAAGACCTATCTGGCGATGGCCAAGGCGGTGCAGTCGCTGCAGTCCAAGCAGGTCACCCGCATCATCCTGACCAGGCCCGCGGTCGAGGCCGGTGAGCGGCTGGGTTTCCTGCCCGGCACGCTCAACGACAAGATCGACCCGTACCTGCGGCCGCTCTACGACGCGCTGCACGACATGATGGACCCGGAGGCGATCCCGAAGCTGCTCGCCTCGGGCGTCATCGAGGTCGCGCCGCTGGCGTACATGCGTGGCCGCAGTCTCAACGACTCGTTCATCATTCTCGACGAGGCGCAGAACACCACGGCCGAGCAGATGAAGATGTTCCTCACCCGCCTCGGCTTCGGGTCGAAGATGGTGGTCACCGGTGACATCTCGCAGGTCGACCTGCCCAACGGGCAGCGGTCGGGTCTGCGGGCGGCCTCGGAGATCCTCACCGACATCGACGACATCCACTTCTCGGAGCTCACCAGCGCCGACGTGGTGCGGCACCGGCTGGTCTCCGACATCGTCGACGCCTACGACCGGTATGAATCCGACACCCGAGCGGTGCCGGGCCCGCACTATCCCGGCAATCGCGCGGCGCGCCGCGCGGCAGGCCGGGCGAACCGCGGATAAGGCTGCGCTGCCGACGCGGGTTCCCAGCCGGGAACTCGCGTCGCGCTGTGCCGCCGTTACCCGCGCCACGCTGGACCGATGCGGTTTCATCGATCGAACACGGGCCCGTACCCTGAACAGGTGAGCATCGAGATCGCCAACGAATCGGGCATGGACGTCCCCGAAGAAGACCTGGTCAGCGTGGCACGGTTCGTGATCGGCCGGATGGACGTGCACCCGGCCGCCGAACTGTCGATGGTGCTCGTCGATCTCGACACCATGGCCGACCTGCACGTGCGCTGGATGGATCTGCCCGGCCCCACCGACGTCATGTCGTTCCCGATGGACGAGCTCGAGCCCGGCGGACGCCCCGACAGCCCGGAGCCCGGCCCCTCGATGCTCGGTGACATCGTGCTGTGCCCGGAGTTCGCGATGGGGCAGGCGCAGAAGGCCGGGCATTCGCTCGACCACGAACTGGCGCTGCTCACCGTGCACGGCGTCCTCCACCTGCTCGGCTACGACCATGCCGAGCCGGAGGAGGAGAAGGAGATGTTCGCGCTGCAGGGCCAGCTGCTCGAGGAGTGGTACGTGAGCCTGCGCGAGGAACAGCGGCGCGCCGAATTGGCCGAGCGCGATGCCAGGCTGCTCGGCAAGGCGGGCTTCACCGCGCCGGGTGACGCGCTGGGCCCCGCGTGACGGCATTCACCCAGATCCTGCTGACGATCGTGCTGATCGGCCTCGGCGGGATCTTCGCCGGGGTCGACTCGGCACTGAACACGGTGTCGCGGGCCCGGCTCGACGACATGGTCCGCGAGGAACGGCCCGGCGCCGCGCGCCTGCGCAGGATCGTCGACGACCGGCCGCGGTATGTGAATCTCATGGTGCTGCTGCGCATTCTGTGCGAGATCAGCGCCACCGTCCTGCTTGCCGCCGCGGCACTGCAGCTGTGGAGCCCGGCGACGGCCCTGCTGGTCACCGCGGCGGTGATGGTGATCGTGTCCTATGTCGTGATCGGTGTCGGGCCGCGCACCCTCGGTCGCCAGCACGCCTATTCGATCGCGCTGGGCGCCGCGGTGCCGCTGCAGGTCATCGGCGCGGTGCTGAGCCCGGTGAGCAGGCTGCTGATCCTGCTCGGCAACGCGATCACGCCGGGTAAGGGATTCCGCAACGGCCCCTTCGCCTCCGAGATCGAGCTGCGCGAGGTGGTCGACATGGCCAGGGAGCGTGGCGTCGTCGCCGATGACGAACGACGGATGATCCAGTCGGTCTTCGAACTCGGCGACACCCTGGCCCGCGCGGTGATGGTGCCGCGCACCGAGATGGTCTGGATCGAGCACGACAAGACCGCCGCGCAGGCGATGTCGCTCGCGGTGCGCTCGGGGCATTCCCGGATTCCGGTGATCGGCGAGAACGTCGACGACGTGCTCGGCGTGGTGTATCTGAAAGACCTTGTGCCCTATGCCGACCGCAGCCGCAAGGTGACGGTGCGCGAGGTGATGCGGCCCGCGGTGTTCATCCCCGATTCCAAGCCGCTCGACGACCTGCTCGACGAGATGCAGCGCCGCCGCAACCACATGGCGCTGCTGGTCGACGAGTACGGCGGCATCGCCGGGCTGGTGACCATCGAAGACGTGCTCGAGGAGATCGTCGGTGAGATCGCCGACGAATACGACACCGACGAGACCCCGCCGGTGGAGGACCTCGGTGACGGCCGCTACCGGGTCTCGGCGCGGCTGTCGGTGGAGGACCTCGGCGAGCTGTACGGGCTCGACATCGAGGACGAGGACGTCGACACCGTGGGTGGCCTGCTCGCCCACGAGCTGGGGCGTGTCCCGCTGCCCGGGTCGAAGGTGACGGTGTACGGGCTGGTGCTGCGCGGCGAGGGCGGCGCGGACGCGCGCGGCCGCATGCGGGTCAACACCGTGCTGGTGCGCCGCGCGCCCGACAAGGAGAAGAAGAACAAGACGTCGACCGGGGCGGGCGCCGAGCCCGCGGAGGTCAGCGTGCCCGACGACAACGGAGAAGCCGATGAGTGAACTGGACGCCGAGGACAACAAGCTGCTGGTGCTGGCGCGTGGCGCGCTGGGCCGCACCGGCGGTGCGAGCGGTGCCGCGGTGCGCGACACCGACGGCCGCACCTACGCCGCGGGCGAGGTCGCGCTGACCAGCCTGCGGCTGACCGCGCTGCAGGCCGCAGTGGCGGCCGCGATCTCCAGCGGCGCCGAGGGTTTCGAGGCCGCGGTCGTCGTCGGCGGTGCCGCCGAGGACGCGGGCATCGCCGCGCTGCACGAGGTCTCGCCGTCGGCCACGGTGATCAGCACCGACCGCGCCGGCGCCGTCCTGAGCGAGGTGCGCGGTGGCTGACACCGAATTCCGTTCCGGTTTCGTCTGTTTCGTCGGCCGCCCGAACACCGGCAAGTCGACGCTGACCAACGCGTTGGTCGGGTCCAAGATCGCGATCACCTCCTCGCGTCCGCAGACCACCCGGCACACGATTCGCGGCATCGTGCATCGCGAGCACGCCCAGCTCATCCTGGTCGACACTCCCGGCCTGCACCGTCCGCGCACCCTGCTCGGCCAGCGCCTCAACGATCTCGTGCGCGACACCTATTCCGAGGTCGACGTGATCGCCGTGTGCATCCCGGCCGACGAGAAGATCGGGCCGGGCGACCGCTGGATCGTCGAGCAGATCAAGATGATGGCGCCCAAGACCACCGTGCTCGGGGTGGTCACCAAGATCGACAAGGTGAGCCGCGACCAGGTCGCCCACCAGCTGATGGCGGTCTCCCAGCTGCTCGGGCCCGAGGCCGAGGTCGTGCCGGTGTCGGCGGTGAAGGGGGAGCAGGTCGAGGTGCTCGTCGACGTGATCGCGTCGAAGATGCCCGAGGGCCCGGCGTTCTATCCCGACGGCGAGATCACCGACGAGCCGGAGGAGACGCTCATGGCCGAGCTGATCCGCGAGGCCGCGCTCGAGGGCGTGCGCGACGAGCTGCCGCATTCGCTGGCCGTGGTGATCGAGGAGATCCAGCCGTACGAGGCCAACGAGGACATGCTCGAGGTGCATGCCCTGCTGTATGTCGAGCGGCCGAGCCAGAAGGCGATCATCATCGGCAAGAACGGTTCCCGGCTCAAGGAGGTCGGCACCAACGCGCGCAAGCAGATCGAGCACATCCTCGGCACCCGCATCTACCTGAACCTGCACGTGAAGGTGGCCAAGGATTGGCAGCGCGACCCGAAACAGCTGGGGAAGCTGGGCTTTTGACCGTTTGAGTGTCGGCCGGACGGGGTATCGTTCGGCGAATACGCCGGGTGCGTTCCGGTGTGCTCGCTGTTCGCCCCGGGGAGGCCGTCGAAGTGCCCGATGCCAATGATGTCGGCAAGCTGCTGGAGTTGCTGCGGGTACTCGAGATTCCCGACGCGAAGCCGCGGGTGCTGCGCGCGCTGTGGCGCGGACGGCGCACGCTGCCGCGACCGATCGTCGAGGTGGTCGGGGTGCAGGGGCACGCGGCGCTGGTCGGCGAGTTGTACAGCTGGCTGGGCGAATCCGGTGGCAGGCGCGCGACACCGCGCGCCAAGGTCGATCTGCACGCGCCCGACCTGCCCCGGACCGCGCTCACGCCCGACCTCGGCGCGGTCAGCTCGGTCGACGATCAGGAACTCGCCGGGCACTGCCTGCCGATCATCCAGCAGCTGGTCGCCGGTTTCGCCGCCGACGACACCGCCATGGGCGCGATCAAGTTCCCGCGCTACCGCACCGCCGACTGGCTGACCAGGCAGCGCGTCACCAGCGACGAATCCGAGACGCCCGACGAGTTGCGCCGCCGGTTGCCCAAGCTGTTGCGCAGCGGTTCGCCGACGAGTCGCTCCGACACCGCCGAGGGGGTCGCGGGCGACACGATCTCGCGGGTGGTCTTCGGTGTGCTGGCGTTGTGGCCGGTGCTGCGGTTGTGGCTGTGGGTGTCCGGGCGCATCCCCGGGATGTCGAAGGTGACGCGGTGGTTCCTGCACCAGCGTTATCTCGCGCCCGAATTGTCCGGCAGTTTCCTGGGTTTCGCCTCCCGGCTGACCGCCTCGCACCGGGTCGACGAGAACGAGGAGCAGGTCGCCAAACTGCTCATCCACGCCTTCCTCGAGGACCTGCGCGATGCCTATCGGCGCCGCATCTGGCGGCCGTCGAGCTGGCGGCGCACTGCCTACCCGGTGGCTCTGCTCGGCGGTTTGGCCGAGGGCGGCGACGGCGCGCGGATTCTCACCTGGATCAACGAGATCCGCAACGAAACAGGGCATTTCGATCCGCTGGTGGTCGTCGCGTTCCGGGACGAGGGCCCGCATCGTGAGGTCGGCGAGCTGGGCCACATCGGGGACCTGCGCCATCTGCGCACGCTGGAGAGCATCGCCGACCGGCCGACCGCGCAGCCGCAGGACCCGCTGCAGAGCTGGGTCCGTGAGATCGAGAACCGGCGCACCCACCGTCAGACCGACGCCTGGTTCCTGCCGTTGCGCGCGCTGCTTCCCGCCGACACGCCGCCGCACGTCAGCGATCCGCGCTTCCGTGGGATGGCGCTGCCGCCCGCGCCGCCGATGGCCGCGCGCAGCTGGTTCGTCGGGCTGTGCGTCCTGATCCCGATCGCCCTCGCCATCGGCGCCGCGCTCGTCTACTTCCCGCCGCTGCGCGGGGCGCCGTGTTCGCAGTGGCCGTGGACCGGCGGTGTCTCGGTGAGTCTGCGCGACGGCGAATGCGTCGGTTACAGCGACAATCCGCGGCAGATCTTCGCCGACGATCCCGAGCTGACCGCGATGCAGCGCGAGGTGTTCCGGCTCAACGCCGCCGCGGCCGAGGCGCGCGAGAGCAACCCGAACCGGCCGCTGGTCTCGCTGGTGTACTTCGCCGGACTCAGCTATGCCGACACGAATGTGCGTTATCCGCACGCCCAGGTCGAGGAGCTGGCCGGGTTGGCGGTGCAGCAGCGCCGCGCCCTGCTGGCCTCCGACGAGTCCGAACCACTGTTGCGCGTCGTCATCGCCAATGGCGGCACCGACATGCGGCACGCGCGGTGGGTGGTCGAGCATCAGCTGCGCGGGTTGGCGGCCGAGGACCCCAGCGTGCTCGGCGTGGTCGGCATCGACCGCAGCACCGACGAGACCCGTGGGGCGATCACCCGGCTCGGTGAACTCGGCGTGCCCGCGGTCGCGACGACGTTGTCCGCCGACGGGCTCGATCAGGCCTCGCCGCTGTATTTCCAGGCGGCGCCGAGCAACAAGGTGCAGGCGCGGCTCATCGCCGACTACGCGCAGGGCGCCCGCGAGAACACGGGCGGACGCCGCTACGACAAGGTGGTGATCTACCACCCGGACGCCGCCGACGACCTCTACGTCACCACCCTGGTCGCGGACCTGAAGGACGAACTCGCCGAGCGCGGGGTGCCCCAGGAGAGCCTGAGCTGGCGCGAACAGCAACAGCTCTACCGGTTCCCGGCCCCCTGCGAGACCGAGGGTTTCGACCGGAACACCCTGCTGTTCTTCGCCGGGCGCAACGACGACTTCCCGACCTTCGCCAAGGCGGTGAGCCGGGGTTGCCTCAGCGGCGACGGCCCGGCGATCCTGGGCAACGACGCGGTGACCCGCCTGATCACCGACCCCAAGGCGACCGCGGCGCTGCCCGCCAATCTCACCGTGCGCTACGTATCCAAGGCGGCGCCGGTGATGCTCGGCGGCGCCGACTGTGTGCGCGGTGTCGGCAAGGTCGGCGATCAGCCGGTGCCGTTCGAACACGAGCAGCTGTGCGTCGAACTGGCCGGGCTGATCGAGGACCTGCGCGGCTATCCCGAACTCGGCGATTACCGGCCCACCTGGGCCGGCGATCGCACCGGTCTGGCCTTCGACGTGAGCGGATTGTTCCTGCAGGCGGTGCGCAGCAGTCGCGGGGTACTGGCCGATCTGCCGCCGAACCGCACCGCCATCGCGGTGCAGATGCGCGAGAGCGACTATCGCGGCGTCACCGGCACGCTCGGTTTCTCGACCCGGCGCGTGGCCGACGGGTCATCCATCGCGGTGCTGGTCACCACGGCCGTCGGTGGGCAGGGCCCGCAGCGCTGCCTGATGATGTTCCCGCGCCAGACCGGTCAGGACGGCTGCCCGGCGGGCACCGAGAGTGATATCGAGGGGTGGGCGGAACCCGGTCGCTAGGCCCACCACGGCGTCGGCCGGTCACGGTCCCAGCGCCGTTCCGCTTCCAGCTGGGCGGCCAGGGCGATGAGCGTCGGCTCGGAGTTCGCGGTGCCCATCAGCTGCGCGCCGATCGGCAGTCCGGTGTCGGTGAATCCGGCGGGGACGTTCACGCTCGGCCAGCCGAGGACGTTCCACGGCCAGGTGAAGGGGCACGCGCCGGTGATCAGGCCGTTGGTCGCGCCGACGCCGATGCCGTCGATCTCCTCGGCGCGCGGGGCCGGGGTGGCCGTCGTCGGGGCCAGCACCAGGTCGTAGTCGTCGAAGAATCCGCCGATCCGCCGGTGCAGCAAGGGTTCCAGCATCCGGGCCGCGGTGAGCGCGGGTCCGCTGAGCAACCGGCCGACACGCGCGTTCGCCGTGGTCCGCGGGTCGACGACCGCCGCGGGCATGGACCTGCGCACCTTGCTGATCCCGCCGAGCGAGCGCGGCAGGAAGGAGGCGCCGATCAGGACGCCGTAGTGCAGATCCGCGACCGTCACCGTGTGCCCGAGGGCGCGCAGGGTGCTCGCCAGATCGTGCACGGCCGCCGCGATCTGGGGGTCGAGGGCGGTGCGGGTCGCGGTGAACGGAATACGCAGGGAGAGCGCGATTCTGAGCTTGCCCGGATCGCGGCCCACCGCCGCACCGGCGTCGATCGGAGCCGGCGTGTGCAGGTCGCCGGGGTGTGGCCCGGCGGCGAGGTCGAGCAGGAGCGCGGCGTCGCGCACGGTGCGCGCGAGCGGCCCGTTGACGGTGAGCCCGTGGAACGCCTCGGGGTGCGGCCAGGTGGAGATGCGGCCACGCTGGGGCTTGATACCGACCAGGTTGGTCCACGCGGCGGGAATGCGCACCGAGCCGGCGCCGTCGGAACCCAGTGCGGCGGGCACCAATCCGGCCGCGACCGCCGCCGCCGACCCGCCGGAGGAGCCACCGGGCGTGCGGGTCCGGTCCCACGGATTGCGGGTGTGCCCGAAGGCGTCGCCACTGGTGAACGGCAGCTGTCCGAGCTCGCAGGTATTGCTCTTGCCCACGATCACCGCGCCTGCCGCGCGCAACCGGCGCACCGCTTCGGCGTCCTCGGTGGCGGGCGCGAACTCGCCGCCGCAGCCGAAGGCGGTGACCTCGCCGGCGATATCGGTGTCGTCCTTGACCGCGATCGGCACGCCGAGCAGCGGCAGTCGGGTCCCGGCGGCGCGGCGCGCGTCGGCCTCGGCGGCCTCGCGCAGGGCGGCCGCGCGGCGCACGACGCGGAACGCGTTGAGGGTCGGCTGGGCTGCCTCGATCCGGTCGAGCGCGTCGGTGACGGCCGCGACCGAGGTGAGTCGGCCGTCGGCGATGGCGGCGCTGAGCTCGGTGAGGCCGAGGTCGGCGGGGGAGGTCGACGCGACGCGGTCGGGCACGGACATGGGGACTCCGTCTCTGCTGGTGGTGGGCTCGACGGTAACGACGAACTGGTCGGCCGTCCACATACCCTGGGTGGATTTCTGCCTAGACATACATTCAGTATGTATGTAACAGTGGAGTGGCCCAGCATTCGACCAGGGGAGGACCCCATGGGAATCAGCTCAGCACTCGGCCCGGCACACGACATCTCGCTCTCGTCCGGGCGCCTCCGCTATCACGACACCGGGACCGGATCGCCGGTCGTCTTCGTCCACGGCCTGCTCGTCAACGCCGATCTGTGGCGCGGAGTCGTCCCCGGACTCGTCGCGGCCGGACACCGCTGCCTCGCACCGGACTGGCCACTCGGCTCGCACTCGATCCCGATGCCCGACGCCGATCTCACCCCGGTCGGCCTGGCCGACCTGATCGCCGAGTTCCTCGACGCGCTCGACCTCACCGATGTCACGATCGTCGCCAACGACACCGGCGGCGCGCTCACCCAGATCCTGATGACCCGCCGGCCGGAGCGCATCGCCCGCGTCGTCCTGGCCGCCGTCGACTGCTTCGAGGTCTTCCCGCCGAAGCCGTTCACGGCCCTGGTGCGCCTGGCGAAGATCCCCGGCGCGATCGCCCCGCTGCTCGCCCCGTTGCGCTGGCGGCCCGCCCAGCGGCTGCCGCTCGCCTTCGGCTGGGTGACCAAAAACCCACTGCCCCGACCGATCGCGGAGTCCTACCTGGGTCCGGCCCGGCGCGACGCCGCCATCAGGGCCGACCTGCGCCGCTTCGCCGCCGGCGTGGACGCGCGGCACACCCTCGACGCCGCGCGACGTTTCGCCGAGGTCGAGCTGCCGGTGCTCGTGGTCTGGTCGACCGAGGACAAGCTGTTCCCGATGTCGCTGGCCCGTCGGCTGGTCGCCGACCTGCCGCACGCGAGCCTGCGCACCGTCGGCGATTCCTACACCTTCCTGCCCGAGGACCAGCCGGAGTTGCTCGCCGAACTGATCGTGGAGTTCACTCGGCTGCATGCAGCGCCGTAGTCAGGAGGACCGCTCCCGCACCACCCGTGCCGCGCTCGAGCGGGCAGGCCGTGACCTGTTCGCCGAGCGCGGCTTCGCCGCCACCTCCGCCGAGCAGTTGGTGGCGGCCGCCGGGGTCACCCGCGGTGCGCTGCACCACCACTACGGCGACAAGCGCGGACTGTTCCTCGCCGTGCTCGAACAGGTCGAGACCGAGGCCACCGCGGAGATCCAGGACGCGGTCGCCGCGGTCGACCCCGACGACGTGGTCGCGGGCATGACCGCGGGGCTGGCCCGCTTCCTCGACATCTGCGCCCGCCCGCAGATGCTGCGCATCGTGCTGATGGACGCCCCGACCGTGCTGGGCTGGCCCGCCTTCCGCGAGTTCGAGGCCAGGCACGGACTCGGCCTGATCACCGCCCAGTTGCAACGTGCCACCGACGCGGGCCTCGTCCCGGCCGCGCCCGTCGCGGTGCTGGCTCAGCTGCTGCTCAGCGCCATCTCCGAAGCCGCCCTCATCGTCGCCCACGCCGATGATCCCGACCGCGCGCGGCTCGAGACCCAGCAGTCACTGCTCCTACTGCTCGCGGGTCTGCTGCGGCAGAACTGAGGCCGATACGCCGGGGTGTGTCCGTGGGCGCGGTGTCGGGCCGACGTGGAAGACTGGGCGCGTGCGGTTGTATCGGGATGAGGCGGTGGTGGTCCGTCAGCACAAGCTGGGCGAGGCCGATCGCATCGTCACGCTGCTGACCAGGCAACACGGGCTGGTGCGCGCGGTGGCCAAGGGTGTGCGGCGCACCAAGTCGAAGTTCGGGGCCAGGCTCGAGCCGTTCGCCTACATCGACGTGCAGCTGCATCCGGGTCGCACCCTCGACATCGTCACCCAGGTGACCACCGTCGAGGCGTTCGCCGCCGACATCATCGACGACTACGGCCGCTACACCACCGCCTGCGCCATCCTCGAGACCGCTGAGCGCCTCGCGGGCGAGGAACGCGCGCCCGCCCCGAAACTGCACGCGCTCACCGCCAGCGCCCTGCGCGCCATCGCCGCCAAGCAACGCCCGCACGAACTGATCCTCGACGCGTACCTGTTGCGCGCCATGGGTTTCGCGGGCTGGGCACCCGCGCTCGACGAATGCGCCCGCTGTGCCACCCCAGGTCCGCATCGCGCGTTCCATGTCGCGGCGGGCGGCGCGGTGTGTGTGCACTGCAGGCCGCCGGGTGCGAGCACCCCGGCCACCGGCGTGCTCGATCTGCTCGTCGCCCTGTTGAAGGGGGAGTGGGACTACATCGCGGGTGTGCCCGACAACGTCCGCCGCCAGGCCAGCGGTCTGGTCGCCGCCCATCTGCAGTGGCATCTGGAACGCCAGTTGCGCACCTTGCCGCTGATCGAGCGGTCCGTCGGCCCCGGGGTGGACCGATCCGTCGTCGCGGGCTGAGCGGGCACCGGCACGGCGACGGCTCGAGTTCCCGGCCGCTCGGACGAAGACGGTGTGCTCAGCGCACCGCCCGCACTCCGGCGCCCGGTGACCATCAGGCAGGATGGATGCCGTGATCCTGCGTCGTGACACTTCCACCGCGAGCAAGACGGCCCGCGACATCCGCCCGCCGTCGCAGCACCCCTCCGGCGCGCGGCCGCCCGCGATCCCGCCGGAGCTGGTGCCCAACCACGTCGCGCTGGTGATGGACGGCAACGGCCGCTGGGCACAGGAGCGCGGCCTGCCGCGCACCGCCGGGCACGAACGGGGCGAGGCCGTGCTCATGGACGCGGTCGAAGGGTCCATCGAGATCGGCGTCAAGTGGCTGTCGGCCTACGCCTTCTCCACCGAGAACTGGCGCCGCAGCCCCGACGAGGTCCGCTTCCTGATGGGCTTCAACCGCGATGTCATCCGCCGCCGCCGTGACGAGATGCACGAGATGGGTGTGCGGGTGCGCTGGGCCGGGCGCCGACCGCGCCTGTGGCGCAGCGTGATCAAGGAGCTCGAGGTCGCCGAGGAGCTCACCAAGGACAACGACGTGATGACGCTGACCATGTGCGTCAACTACGGCGGTCGCGCCGAGATCGCCGACGCCGCACGCGAAATCGCGCGCCGGGTGGCCGCGGGGGAGATCGATCCGGAGAAGATCGACGAGGCCACCGTCGCCCGCTACCTCGACGAACCCGACATGCCCGATGTCGACCTGTTCCTGCGCCCGTCGGGGGAGTTCCGCAGCTCGAACTTCCTCATCTGGCAGGCCGCCTACGCCGAATTCGTCTACCAGGACACGCTTTTCCCCGATTTCGACCGGCGTAACCTGTGGGACGCGTGCCTGGAATACGCCAAGCGCGATCGTCGCTTCGGCGGCACCAAATGAGCGACGGAGCCGAGATGGACGCCACGGTCACCCCCGACCTCGACCTGCAGGCGCGCACCGGCGCCTGCCTGCAGATGCAGGACATCGATGTGCGCGTCGACGCCGACGGATCGCTCGGCTTCGAATACGACGGCGCGCTGTGCTCGATCCGCGCCGTCACCCTGGCGCCCGGACTCACCGTGCTGTCGCTGACGAGCGTGCTTGCCTGGGATCGGCCGCTCAAGCCGCAGCTGCACAAGCGGGTCGCCGAGCGCAACAACGAGATGCAGTTCGGCTCGGTCACCCTGATCGGGCGCGGCAAACTGGGCGATGTGATCCTGCGCTACACGTTCCCCGCCGAGGGTCTCGACGACAGCGCGCTCACCACCATGTTGTTGCTCGCGCTGTCCGGCGCGAGCAGGGCCAGGCAGGGCCTGCTCGCGCCGTAGGCGTCAGCTGCTGGGCTTCCAGGTGATCTTGCCGCCCTGGAAATCCTGGGCCTTGCCGCCCTGGTAGTCGTACTCGTCGCTGGTGGGGTAGCCGTAGCGGCCGCCCTCGGCGCCCGCGCGGATCCAGTCGGCCTGGATGCTGCCCCACACCGCGTGCGCGCCGGTGGTCGAGGTCCAGTAGATGGCGCCGGTCGGGAACATGGTGAACCGGCCGTCGCCCTTGCCCGCCTTGGCCACATCGCTGAGCGGGAACCCGAGCGGGCTCGACTCCCAGCCGAGCGCGGCCCACTTGTCCCGGATCGGGCCGCTGATCTCGTGCGCGCCGGTACCGACGGACCAGTAGATCGAGCCCTTCTGGAAGTGATTGAACCGGCCCGCGCCGTTGGGCGTCGACTGCTCGCGGGTGACCGGGTAGCCGAGCTTGCCCGACTCGTTGCCGTGCTGGGCGAACTTGTCCCTGATCTGCCCGGCGATGGTGTTGGCGTTGGTCTCGGGGTGCCAGTAGATGGCCGCGTTGTTGGCGAAGGTCTGGTACTTGCCGCCGGCCGCGGCATCGGACTCGGGGGAGGTGGGGTCGCCGAGCGCGGCGCCGCCCGCCTGGTCGTATTCGACCTCGATCGCGCCGCCCACCTCGAAGCCGCCGATCATGCGCGCCTGTGCGGTGCCCGCGACGGCCGCGGGCAGGACGAGGGCGGCCGCGAGCGCGGCGACGGTGCGTGATCGAAGGTGTCGACGGTGAAATGCCACAGGAAACTCCCTGGTCGATTCGTTTTTCGGTGATTTTCGGCGCTAGACCCCGACCGGCACCGCACCCGAACCTACCCGTTCACCCGCGCTCATAACAGTGACGTTTCTAACCCTCGGCGACCGGTCTGATGCCCAGCATCGCCTCGACGCCGCGCGCGAAGTCGTCCGGATCCACGTCCCCGAGCAGCAGGTGCTGGAGCATGAATCCGGGCAGGAAACTGATCATCGACTTGGCCATCGCGTCCACGTCGGCGTCCGCCGGGATCCAGCCGAGGTCGCGCATGCGCACCGCGTACTCGCGCCACAGCTCCCGCATGCCCGCGATGGCGGCGCGCACCGGCACGCTCGCCTCCGGCTGGACCATCGCCATCGCCCACGCCTGCGGTGCCAGCCGCAGCGGCCCGTCCGGCCCGCCGCGCTTGATCACCTCCGAGGTCACCAGCCGCACGACCTCGGCGGGGGTGGGGGCCTGCTCGCTGCGGATGATCTCGGCCATGCGTCCGCGCAGGGGCGTCATCGTCTCCAGGATCAGCGCGAAGATGATGTCGTTCTTGCTCGCGAAGTACCGGTAGACCGCGCCCGCGGACAGCTCGGCTTCGGCGAACACGTCCTGCATCGACGTGTCGTGGAACCCCTTGCGCGTGAAGCATCGCTGCGCGGCCTCGAGGATCTGTTTCCGGCGGCGTTCCAGGTGCTCTTCGCTGACTCGGGGCATGCTTCCAAAATAAAACGAATATCCGTTCTTGACAAGCGAGGTCGCTCGGTGTCACCGTTGAGGCAATAAAGAACGAACATTCGCTTTAAGGGAGAATGTCATGTCGACCACCCGACGAGCAGTCGCGCTCGGTCTCGCGGCCACCCTGCTGCAGGCGCTGCTCCTGATCGCCTTCGCCTGGCCCGCCGTCAACCTCGCGCCGCGGGACCTGCCCATCGCGGTCAGCGGTCCGCAAGCCACCCAGCTCAGCATGCAGCTGCACCAGCGCAGCCCCGACGCCTTCAGCATCACCACCCTCGCCGACGCGGACGCGGCCCGAACGGCGCTGGCCGACAACGAGATCTACGGTGCGATCGTCACCGGCAACGGCGCACCGCAGGTCCTGGTCGCCTCGGCCGCCTCACCGGCGGTGGCTCAGCAGCTCACCGCCGTGGCCCAGCAGCTCGGCGGCGCCGCCCCGGCGCCGGTCGAGGACGTGGTCGCGACCGATCCCGACGATCCGCGCGGCGCCGGTTTCGGGTCGATGGTGCTGCCCCTGGTGATGTCGGGCATCGCCGCGGGTGTGCTGCTCACCCTGCTGGTGTCCACGCTCGGTGGCCGCCTCGCCGGGTTGTTCACCTTCGCGGTGGCGGGTGGCCTGCTCAGCACCCTCGTGTTCCACACCTGGCTGTCGATCGTCCCCGGCTCCTACCTCGAGCTGTCGGCCATCGCCGGGCTGTCCGCCTTCGCCGTCGCCGCCACGATCGTCGGCCTGGCCGCCGCCATCGGGCGCGCCGGTATCGGACTCGGCGCTCTGACGATGCTGCTCATCGGCAACCCCTTCTCCGCGGCCACCTCGGCGCCGGAGCTCCTGCCGCAGCCGTGGGGCACGATCGGCCAGCTGTGCCCGCCCGGTGCGACCGCCTCGCTGATGCGCGCGGTCGCCTACTTCGACGGCGCGGGTGCGCTCGCGCCGTTCGCGGTCCTGTTGACCTGGTCGGCCGTCGGCCTCGCTCTGCTCGGCGTCGGTGCCCTGCGCTCGCGTCGCCCGGTCGTCGAGGACGGTCCGGAGCGGGCGACGGTCTCGGCCTGATCCGCGCGCGGCGGCCCTGAACGCCCGCAAAACACCGGCCGCGGGGGGGCGTTGTTGGGTGGTGTCGGCGAGAGGGGCGGGTGGCGGCGGGGCCCCCGCCGCCACGGGCCGCCGGGGGGG
>NZ_JARWOJ010000046.1 GCF_029868625.1 Nocardia neocaledoniensis
CCCCCCCCCCCCCCCCCCCCCCCCACCCGGGGGCCCGCGGCGGCCTGCCCCCCCCCCCGCTCTCGGGGGGGCCCCCGGCCCCCCCGGCCCCCCCCCCCCCCCCCCCCCCCCCCCCCGGCGCGGGGGGGGGGCGCGCCCCCCCCCCCCCCCCCCCCCCCCCGATTCCGGCCTGACCGGCCGAATTGGGGGACAGGGTACGGTTCTGGTAACCTAGGTCGGTCGCTGCCCAGCGATTGGGCACCTGGCTGACCAGCCGGGTGATACCGCAGGCAAGTGACCGTTGCCCTTCCCGCCTTGTAGGCGAGGATGAGCCCCAGCCAAGAACCGCGTCGCGGCTGCGACGTGAAACGAGCACGACCAACGTGAGTGGAGGAAGCCGACCGATGGCAGCGTACGCAATCGTCAAGACCGGCGGAAAGCAGTACAAGGTCGCGGTCGGTGACCTGGTGAAGGTCGAGAAGATCGAGGGTGAGCCCGGCACCGCCGTGGCCCTGACCCCGGTTCTCGTCGTCGACGGCGCCGATCTGACCACCGACGCCGACAAGCTGGCCAAGATCTCCGTGGCCGCCGAGGTCGTCGACCAGACCAAGGGCCCGAAGATCCGGATCCACAAGTTCAAGAACAAGACCGGCTACCACAAGCGCCAGGGTCACCGTCAGCCGCTGACGGTCATCAAGGTCACCGGCATCAAGTAAGCGCGAGGAGACGAAGCAATGGCACATAAGAAGGGCGCATCCAGCTCCCGGAACGGTCGTGATTCGAACGCCCAGCGCCTCGGCGTGAAGCGCTTCGGCGGCCAGAAGGTCAGCGCGGGCGAGATCCTCGTCCGTCAGCGTGGAACCCACTTCCACCCCGGCGTGAACGTCGGTCGTGGCGGCGACGACACCCTGTTCGCCCTCGCGGCGGGCGCGGTCGAGTTCGGCACCAAGCGTGGCCGCAAGACCGTCAACATCGTCGTCCCGGAGCCGGCCCAGGCCTGACCGCCTGGAGCGTCAGCTCCCCACGGACACCGGAGCGGGTCAGGGTTCATTCCCTGACCCGCTCCGTCGTGTTCGCCCACCCTTACCGCAATCGACCAGTCAGAAGGAGGAGGATCAACCCATGTCCAAATTCATCGACCGCGTCGTGCTGCATGTTCGTGCCGGTAGAGGTGGACACGGTTGCGCCTCGGTGCATCGTGAGAAGTTCAAGCCGCTCGGCGGCCCGGACGGCGGCAACGGCGGCAACGGCGGTGACGTGATCCTCGAGGTCGACGCCAACGTCCACACCCTGCTCGACTTCCATTTCCATCCGCACGCCAAGGCGGGCAACGGCAAGCCGGGCGAGGGCGGCAACCGCGACGGCAAGATGGGGACCGATCTGGTGCTCAAGGTGCCCGACGGCACCGTGGTGGTCGGCAAGGACGGCGAGATCGTCGTCGACCTGGTCGGCGCGGGCAACCGGTTCGTCGTCGCCAAGGGCGGCCGCGGTGGCCTCGGCAACGCCTCGCTGGCGTCCAAGGCGCGCAAGGCGCCCGGTTTCGCGCTGCTCGGGGAAGAGGGCGAAGAGCTCGACCTGGTCCTGGAGCTGAAGTCGGTCGCCGACGTCGGCCTGGTCGGGTTCCCGTCGGCGGGCAAGTCCTCGCTGGTCTCCGTGCTCTCCGCCGCGAAGCCGAAGATCGCCGACTACCCGTTCACCACGCTCGTCCCGAACCTGGGCGTCGTGGCCAGCGGCGACACCACCTTCACCGTCGCCGACGTGCCCGGCCTGATCCCCGGCGCCAGCGACGGCCGCGGTCTCGGCCTCGACTTCCTGCGCCATCTCGAGCGCTGCGCGGTGCTCGCCCACGTGGTCGACTGCGCCACCCTGGAACCCGGCCGCGATCCGGTCTCCGATGTCGACGCGCTCGAAGCCGAACTGGCCGCCTACAAGCCGGCGCTCGCCGGTGACGCGAGCCTCGGCGACCTGGCCGACCGCCCGCGCGTGGTCATCCTCAACAAGACCGACGTCCCCGACGCCGCCGAACTCGCCGAGATGGTGACGCCCGAGTTCACCGAACGCGGTTGGCCGGTCTTCGAGATCTCCGCGGTCAGCCGGGCCGGTCTGCGCCCGCTGACCTTCGCGCTGGCCGACATGGTCCGCCAGTATCGCGAAGATCACCCGAAGGCCGCCCCCAAGCGGCCGGTTATCCGCCCGATCGCGACCGACGAGTCCGGTTTCAGCGTGATCGCCGATCCGCAGGAGCCTGGTGGCTTCATCGTGCGCGGCACCCGGCCGGAACGCTGGGTGCGCCAGACCCAGTTCGACAACGACGAGGCCGTGGGCTACCTGGCCGACCGGCTGGCCCGCCTCGGTGTCGAAGCCGAGCTGGTCAAGCAGGGCGCCGAGCCGGGCTGCTCGGTGACCATCGGTGATGTGTCGTTCGAGTGGGAGCCGCAGGTCGCCGCCGGTGTCGACATCGTGCCGACCGGCCGAGGTACCGACGTGCGACTGGAGAACAACGAGCGGGTCGGCGCGGCCGAGCGCAAGCACGCCTCGCGGGCGCGGCGCGGACTGCTCGACGAGAACGAGAAGTAGGGGTCCGGCCGCGCCGGCGCCGGTCGAAAACCGGTGTCGGCGGCGGTCGTTCGATCGGCATACTGCGGTGAGTCCCCGGCGTGAGCCGGGCGGAATCGATGGCGATCGCGGTGCAGGGAGTAAGCAGATGCAGGTGAGTGCGGGTTCGCAGCTCAGTGAGGCGCGGCAGGCCATCGTGTCGGCGCGCGCCGTGGTGGTCAAGATCGGGTCCTCGGCGTTGACCAGCCTCGAGGGCGGTCTCGACACCGACCGGCTCGACCGGCTGGCCGACGCCGTCGAGGCGCGGATGCGCGCCGGGTCCGATGTGGTGGTCGTGTCCTCGGGTGCCATCGGCGCCGGGATCGCCCCGCTCGGCCTCTCCCGCAGGCCCAAGGATCTCGCCACCAAGCAGGCGGCCGCCAGCGTCGGACAGCTCGCGCTCGCGCACGCCTGGGGGACCTCGTTCGCCCGCTACGACCGCACCGTCGGCCAGGTCCTGCTCTCTGCCGACGATTTCGCGCGCCGCGAGCATCACCGCAACGCCCAGCGCACCCTCGACCGGCTGCGTTCGCTCGGCGCGATCGCCGTGGTCAACGAGAACGACACGGTCGCCACCGAGGAGATCCGGTTCGGCGACAACGACCGCCTCGCCGCCCTCGTCGCGCACCTGGTCGGCGCCGACGCGCTCATCCTGCTCTCCGATGTCGCCGGCCTCTACGACGGTGACCCGCGCAAGGGCGCCGCCAATTTCATCCCCGAGGTGCGCAGCAGCGCCGACCTCGACGGTGTGATCGCGGGCAGCGGCGGTGCGCTCGGCACCGGCGGCATGGCCTCGAAGCTTTCCGCCGCCCGCCTCGCCGCCGACGCGGGCATCCCGGTCCTGCTGGCCTCGGCCGCCGACGCCGCGACCGCCCTGGCCGACGGCACCGTCGGCACGGCCTTCGCCGCCCGCCCGGTTCGGCTGTCCGGCCGCAAGTTCTGGGTCCGCCACGCCGCCGACACCCGCGGCTCGGTCCTGCTCGACGCGGGCGCCGTCGCCGCCGTCGCGGCCCGCCGCTCCCTGCTCGCCGCCGGCATCACCGGCGTACGCGGCCGCTTCTTCGGCGGCGACGTCGTCGACCTGATCAGCCCCGACAACCGCGTCATCGCCCGCGGCGTCATCGAATACGACAGCACCGAACTGTCCACCATGCTCGGCCGCTCCACCACCGAACTCCCCGACACCATGCAGCGCCCGGTCATCCACGCCGACGACCTCGTCAAAGTCTGACCCCGCGTATCCGTTTGCGGGCCAGCGTCTCTCAGCAGGGTTGCAGGACGGAGAACAGAAAGCCGAGGAACCGCATCCCGGTGTCCTCGTCGTATCCGCCGGGAAAGGGTTCCCGGGCGCTGGGCAGTGCCGCCGACTCGCTGACGACACTGGTCCGGAGGCCTGCCGCGTAGGGCAGTCGGCGAACATTCTGTGAGGCAACGAGTTCGGTGCCCGCGCGCATCGCTGCCATCCAGGCCGAGGTCCCGCCCCGCACCGCGATCGCGGCCATGACCAGGTCGATGGCTTCGGTCCCGACATTCCGCAGCCAGTTCGTCAGTGCCTTGGCTCGGCGAGGTGGTTGTCACTGGGCTGATGCGGTCGACCGTGGCCGGAGGTGTGGCGGCGGGCCGTCGACCTTTGAGCCGCAGACTGGTTCGGGCGGGTCTGCGATGCCGCTGCTGATCCAGCTGAACCTGAGGACCTGCGCCGGCCCCGATATCGGGGACCGACGATCACCGTCGCGGCGGGATCACTCCTGGCTGGTCCTGGTCGATGGGTGGTGGCGGTGGCGCAGGGTTGGGGGCGTCCACGCCCGGGATCGGGCCGGTGACGCCCGGTTGGCCGCCGGGGTCGGACATGTCCGGGGTGCCGGGGAGGGGTGGTTGCTCCGGTGCGGGGGGTTCGGGGGCGGGTGGGGGTGCGGCCGGTTGTTCCGAGGTGGGGGCCGGTTGTGGTGGAGTGGGTTCGGGTGGGGCCGGGCTTTGTGGCTGTGGTGCCGGGGGATTCGCCGGCGTGGGCGCCTCGGAGGGTGCCTGCTGCGCTGTCGGAGGTGCGGGTTGTTCTGGCGGAGCTGATGGCTGTGGTTGCGGCGCAGGCTGATCCGACGGCGCCGGCTGTCCTGTCGACGGAGCGGGCTGTTCGGTGGGTGCCGGCTGTTCGGTCTGGGGCGCGGGCTGTTCCGTGGGTACCGGCTGCTCGCTTTGGGGCGCGGGCTGTTGTGTGGGCGCCGGCTGCTCGCTTTGGGGCGCGGGCTGTTCCGTGGGCGCTGGCTGTTGTGTGGGCGTCGGCTGTTCTGCCCGCGGCGCCGGCTGTTCAGTCGGCGCTGGCTGTTCGGATTGCGGTGCGGGCGCTGGCTGTTCAGTCGGCGGCGCGGGCGCTTCCGAGCTCGGCGCGGACGCTGTCGGTGGTGCCTGCTGCTCCGTGCTCGGGGGTGTCGGCGTGGTCGAGTCCTGCTGCGCCGGTGGCTGTTCCGGTGTGGTCGGCGGTGTGGACTCAGGGGGAGTGGGAGTCTGGCCAGAGGGGGCGGGCGTGGGGTTCTCGTCGGGAGATGTCGGCGACTGGGAACCGGGCTGACCTGTACCGGGCTCTGAGCTCTGGGGTGCGGGTGAATCACCTGGCGCGGTGGGCGAATCATTCTGCGGCGCACCCAGTTCCGGCGTAGGCGAGGATCCGTTGCGCGAACCGCCGGGCTCGATGGGCGTGTCGCCACCGGGCGCGGTCGGCAGCGCGGGCACGGCGGTCCCGGCCAGCGTGTAGGCGGGCTTGTAGATCATGTTCATCGCCAGCACGGCCTCCTGGCGCAGGGCCTCGGCCGCCATCTGGGCGTTGATCACGTGTGCCGCCTCGAGCAGCCGCGCGATGGTACCGATCGGCCCGGCGCCACCGGGCGCGGCGACCGCGAATTTCACCGCTTCGGCGGCCGCGGCGACAGCGCCGAGCCGGGCGCCGACTTCGCCGAACACCATGGCCAGTTCGTCCATGGAGTCCGCGAAACCGCGGGTGCTCGCGAACGCGGCGTCGGCGGCGGCGCCTTCCCAGCCCGCCTCCTCGATCACCCGATCGACGTTCGACCTCGTCAGCGGCATCGACGTGGTCAGCGCGGCGGCGGACTCCAGCCAGGCCATCGAGGCGCCGAGGATCTCGGCGGCGTCGATCTGCTGGGTGCGCGCGTAGATCTGTTCGTGCGGAATGGATTCGAAGTGCTCCATCGCACTGATGTAGGTGGGGTCGGTGCCACTCATCGGCGCATCCTCGTCTCGACGGCGCGCAGCGCGGCGGCCGCGGCGGCATCGGCCTCGTCGAGGAGGCCACCGCTGAGCAGGAACGCCTCCTTCATCCGGTAAGCGGCGGCGATGTAGTGATCGAGGAGGTCGGCGGCGTCACGCGCCTTGTGCGCGAACCCGGCCTGCAACTGTTGGGCGGATACGAAACCGCCGAAACCGCCTGCCTCGGAAGCGGATTCGAGACGCTGACGCAGCTGGGCGAGCTGATCGGCCTGCTGTTCGTAGAGGTCGGCGCACCGGCGCGCGGCCTCGGGTTCGAACTTCACCGTCCCCGCCGCCGCGGCGCTGCGGAACCGGGAGATCTCGGCTCTGCTGCTCTCGATCGTCATCGCGTCTCCCCTCCAGATCGTGCGTCGGACTCCAGGCTAGCCGGAGCGTCTCGTATGCGAACTGTGCGCGGGCGCGAGCTTGCGTTGCAGCTGCGCCGCGAGCTGGCCGGGCGCGGCGGGCACCACGTGCACCGTTTCGCCCGCCCGCAACAGATAGCGGCCGTCCCCTGCCACGTCGATCCAGCTGTAGTGCACCGGCGGCGCGGGGGCGGGCCGGTCCAGGCCCGTCTCGATGCGGATATGCCCTTCGGCGGTGTGCGGGCGGCGCAGCAGCCGCTGGATCCGGGGGACGGCGGGATGTGCCGCGATCACCGTCTCCTCGTCGCGCACGGCCTCGGCGTCGGCCTCGCGCGCCGGCTCGCGGCCGGGCGGGGTGTCGGGCAGGCAGGCGGCGATCCTGGCGCCGATGCCTGCGGTGTGGCCGATCGAAACCCGAACGCTGCCACCGTAGTCGGGGCGCGTGCCGGGTTCCTGGACGACGAGTACCGCGTGGTCGAACACCGAACAGGCGAGCAGCCGGATCTCGCTACCCGGCGTGTGCCCGCCGCCGACGAGCACGATCCTGGCGTGCGGGGCGGCCATGATCCGCAGGCAGGCGGCGAGGTCGGGGTCGCCGCCGCCGGGTAGTCGCTCGCGCAGCTGGGCGCGCAATCGGGCGGCGTCGTCCTCGGTGCGCGGTGATTCGAGCATCCGGATCGGGAACGGCATGCGGTCCTGGCCGGATTCCCGCCACACGTGCGCGAACTCGTCAGCGCTGAAGGTCCATCGCATTGCCGATCCCATCCTTACCGAGCCAGGACGTGGACAGCCTAACCGCCTGGTCGGATTCCGGCGCATCGATCACCCTTCCGGATGGAACCGCGATGAGTAGCGAGATGAGTATTTCGGCGGACGACCGACCGCGCCAGGGCTCCTACGTTCGGGACAGATCCGTCGAATGGAGGAGTCATGAGCTACGTCCAGATCACCGAGCACCCCGGTGTGGGGCTCGACCAGTACCGCACGGTGCACGATGCGCTGGGCCCCGAGCCCGTCGCGGGCTGCCTGTCGCATTACGTGGGTGACTGTGACGGCGCCCTGACCATCGTCGACGTGTGGGAGTCGCCCGACGCCGCCGACCGGTTCGCCGCCGAACGGCTCTTCCCCGCCTTCGACCGGGTCGGCATCCGGCCGGGGCCCGATGCCCGCGTGCGCGCCTTCGAGGCCGCCGTCCAGACCGCGGCCCAGGGGTGAGCACCATGCGCGCACGCAGCCTCACCACCGCACTGGCCGCCGTCCTCGTCCTCGCCACCGCCGCGGCCTGCGGCGACGACTCCGAGGCGAAGACGTATTTCGGCGACGAACGGGCGCTCGGCAACGGCCAGATCCGCACCTTCGTCACCACCGACGACTCCGGCACGCCGACCGAGGTCGGCCTGCGCATCCAGGAGTCGGCGCTGGAGGGCCTGCCGATGCCGGCCACCATGCCGGAGGGGCCGCCGCCGGCGAGCCCGCCGCTGGCCCTG
The DNA here is from genome assembly GCF_029868625.1 of Nocardia neocaledoniensis. Taxonomy (GTDB): domain Bacteria; phylum Actinomycetota; class Actinomycetes; order Mycobacteriales; family Mycobacteriaceae; genus Nocardia; species Nocardia neocaledoniensis_A. Next base: position 7,685 of record NZ_JARWOJ010000046.1, read on the forward strand.
CCGAAGGAAGCGTCGGGCACGGTGATCAACCACCTCACCTTCGACTGGGTGCCGCACGGCCATCCGCCGGTCGGCATGTTCGACAAGCCGCACTTCGACTCGCACTTCTACTTCGTCGACGCCGCCGCCGTGGCCGCCATCGACCCGAAGGACCCGCAGTTCCTCGCCAAGGCCGCGCACACACCGGACGCGAAGTACATGCCCGCGAACAACTCGACGTTGCCCGAACCGATCGAGATGCAGGCGGTGCCGTGGATGGGTGTGCACTGGGTCGACATGTCCAACCCGGTGACGCCGGGACAGTTCACCCAGACCCTGATCAACGGCGCGTGGGACGGCCAGTACATCTTCACCGAGCCGATGTTCACCAGGGAGTGGCTGCTGACCAAGCCCTCGTTCACCGGTGACATCCCGCAACCGCAGGCCTATCAGCACTCCACCCGGTACCCCACCACCTACTCGATCAGCTTCGACGACGCGGCGAAGGAGTATGTCGTCGCGGTCGGCGGACTCACCGAACGCACCGCCTCCTGACCCTTCTGTAAGCCCCTCACCTGCGAGTATGCTCGGATACTCGGAGGTGAGGCGTGATCACCGAGCTGATCGGACGCGAGTGGGAACTGGCCGATCTGCTGGCCCGGCTCGACGACGCCGTGCACGGCGCGCCGCAACTGGTGATCTGCACGGGCGAGGCGGGCGTCGGCAAGACCAGGCTCGTGGCCGAATTGGCCGGGCGCGCACGTGAGCGAGGGGTGCGCACCCTGTGGGCGCGCGCGCTGGAACTTCCCGATACGCCGCCGTTCTGGCTGTGGCGACAGGCGCTCGGCACCACCGCCCCGGCGCCGGGCGCCGACCGCGTCGCCCTGTTCGACGGGTTCGCGGCCGGCCTGGACGGCGCCGACGCGGGCGTGCTGCTGGTGATCGACGACATCCACTGGGCGGACGAGCCGTCGCTGCAAGCCCTGCTCTACGTCGTGCGCGCGTTGCGCGATCGCCGGGTGATGGTGTGCGTCACCGAACGCGACGACGCGGCGGGTGTCGGCTGGTCGACGATCAAGCCGGAGCTGGTCCGTGAGTCCATGGCCGCCTCCCTGATCCTGCGCGGTCTGTCGCCGGCGGAGTCGGCCAGGTGCCTGCACCTGGAGGCGGGCCGCGCCCTGCCCGACCAGCTGGCCGGCGATGCCTTCGACATGACCGGCGGCAACCCCTTCTACCTGCGCGAACTCGGCCGTTCCCTGCGCGGGTCCACCGACGACGCGCTGCGCCTGCCGACCAGCCTGCGCGAGGTGGTGCGCGGCCGGATGTCGCCGCGCTCGGCCCGCGCCCAGGAATTGCTGCGCGCGTCCTCGATCCTGGGGGAGCGGTTCGCCATCGCCGTCGCCGCCCGGCTGGTGGCCCGCTCGGCGGCGGAGTGTCTCGGCGCGGTCGACGAGGCGATCGAGGCGGGCCTGCTGGTGTGCGCCGACGAACCGGGCACGGTGCGATTCGCGCACGCCCTGGTCCGCGCGGCCCTGCTCGACGGCCTGTCACTGCAGCAGCGGGTGGTCCTGCACCAGCGGGCCGCGCTGGCCATCGAGGCGTTGTATCCCGATGCGGTGGAAGCGAATTCGGCCGCATTGGCCTGGCACTGGGCGAACGCGGCGGTGACCGGCGCGCACGAGCCCGCGGTCCGCTGGGCGCGGCGCGCGGCCGACGCGGCGCTGCGCGAGCTGGCCTTCGAGGAGGCGGTGCGCCTCTACGGGCTCGCCCTGACCCACGCCGCCGCCCTCGAACCGCTCGATCGGGGCAGGCTCCTGCTCCAGCGCGCCTCGGCCGCCGCCCGCGCCGGCGACCTCGCCACCGCGCGCGCCGACTGCTCGGCGGCGGAAGCGCTGGCGCGCAAGGCGGACGAGCCGGAATTGCAGGCCGAGGCCGCGCTGGTGCTCGAGCCGATCGGTGATCGCGGTTGGGACCGCGACATCGCCGACGCGTGCGCCGAGGCGCTCGCCGCCGACGACCTCCCCGAACCGCTCCGGGCGCGGTTGCTCGCCAGAGCGACCGAGGCCGCGATCTACCTCGGCAATCTGGACGGTGTCGACGAATCCAGCCGCGCGGCACTGGCATCCGCCGACCGCAGCGCCGATCCCGCCGTCCTCGCCGCCGCCCTGCGGGCCAGGCAGCTCGCGCGCAGCGGGCCCGACCACCGCGCCGAACACCACGACCTGGCCGCCAGGATGATCGCCGCGGGGGAACTCGCGCGCGACCCCGCGGTGGAGATGTGGGGCAGGCTGTGGCGCATCGATGCCCTCTGGGAGCAGGGCGACCTCGGAGCCATCACCGGCGAGTTGTCCTGTCTGGCGTGGTGCGCCGAACGCACCGGCGGCCCGATGGCCCGCTGGCATCTGCTCACCGCCGAAGCGGCGCTGGCCCAGGCGCGAGGCGAATTCGAACACGCCGTCGACCGGGCCGACCGGGCGCACGCGCTCGCGGCCACCCTCGGTCATCCCGCGGGCGCGGGCGCCTACCGGGCCCTGCGCGCCGTCGTCGGCCACCATCGCGGCCACCGCCCCGAAGCGCTGACGCCGCCGCGCGCGCCGTTGCGCGGCGAGGTCCGCAATCTGCTGTTCGCCGCGCTCGGCACGGCCTTCCCGATGGTCGACAGCGGGATGACGGTCGAAGCGGAACCGCTCTACCGCGGGCTCGGCCGACCCGAGAGATGGCCGATCCCACCGTATTTCCTGCTCAACGTGTTGGCGGTGGGCGGCGCCGTGGCCGCCGCGCTCGGCATCCTCGACGACGTGGCCTACTTCCGCAGGCGGCTGGGCCGCTATCGCGACGGCCACGTCACCGGCGGGGGTGGCAATGCCCACTACCTGGGTCCGGTCACCCTGTGGACGGGGAAATTCGCCGCCGCGCTGGATGATCCGGACGCCGCGCGGTCGGAGCTGCGCACCGCCGCCGACACGGCCCGCGCGATCGGCGCTCCCGGCTTCGCCGTCGAGGCCGATTGCGCGCTGGCCGAACTGCTCGTCGGTCACGGCGCCGTCGCCGAAGCGGTCGCCCTGGCCACCGACGCGCTCCCGGCCGCCGACACACTCGGCATGACGCCATGGGCCGATCGCCTGCGCGCCGTCGCCGCTCACGAGAAGGGTTGTGCAGCACTCACACCCAGGGAGCTCGAGGTAGCTGACCTGGTGGCGCGCGGCCTCACCAATCGCGAGATCGCGGCCGCGCTGGTGCTGTCGGAACGCACCGCGCAGAACCACGTCCAGCACATTCTCACCAAGCTCGGCTTCGCCACCCGCAGCCAGATCGCGTCCTGGGTCAGCCGGGGCCGGATCGCTCAGTAGCCGCGTTCGGGCTCGATGATCGCGTGCAGCGGCTCCCCGGCGACGAACCGCGCGACATTCGCGCCGACGTGATCGGCGAAGGCCGCCAACCGCAACTGCGGCGGATTCGAGTCGTGCGGGGTGATGATCGCGTTCGGCAACGTCCACAGCGGATGCCCGTCGGGCAGCGGTTCGGGGTCGGTCACGTCCAGGCCCGCGCCACCGATGACGCCCCGCGACAACGCGTCGACGAGCGCGTCGGTATCGATCAGGCTGCCGCGCGCCACATTGATCACCCACGACGAGGGCCGCAGCCGCGTCAGCTCGTCGGCCCCGATCAGATGCCGGGTCTCGGCGGTGGCGGGCGCCGCCACCACCACGTGATCGGTGTGCGACCACACCCGGCTCAACTGCTCGGCGGGCACCGTCTCGACCTCGGCGGGGATTCCGGCACCGGTCACCGGCCTGCCCGACCGGTTCACCGCGACCACGTGCGCGCCCAGCGGCGCCAGCATCGGGATCAGCGCGCGCCCGATGCCGCCCGCGCCGACGATGGTCACCGTCTTCCCGCGCAGCGACCCGACGTGCGGGAAGAACTCGCGCTGCTGCCACGAGGTCGCCCGCAGGTGTTCGGGCAGGTACCGCACGCCGGCCAGCAGCAGCATCAGCGCGTGCTCGGCGACGCTGTGCGCGAACGCGCCCGCGGCCGAGGTGAACAGCACGCCGGGATGGGCGGCGAACACGCCCGCGTCGAAGAAGTCCTCGATCCCGGCCGCCGGCAGCTGGACCCAGCGCACGGCGGCGGGCAATGCGGTGGGGAAGGCGTCCGGCGTTCCGGTCCAGATCAGCGCGTCGGCATCGGCGAGTTCGCCGACCTTCGCGCCTGCTCCGACGATCGCCTTCTCGAGTAGGCGGTGGGACGGCTGCTCGGGGCCGATCGCGATCGTCGTCGCGGATTCCTGCACGAGGACCTCCTGGGGTCGGCTGCTGCCCGGGCCGTACGGTGCGATCCGGTTCGGTGTCGGCGCCGCGGGTCACGCGGGTGCCGGACTCGATTCTTCCCTCTCGCTCCGACTCACTCGTCGTCGAGGTCGACCGTCTCGTCGATGCCGTGCCGATCGGCGAGCTCGAGCAGCGGCGCGAGGTCGTAGACCGCGTCGTCCATGTCGGCCTGGATGTCGCCGAGTTCGGCGTAGCGGGCGGGCACGGTCTCGATCGTGAAGTCGCGGGGATGGAGGTCGTCGATCTCGTCCCAGCGCACCGGGGTCGACACCGTCGCGGCCGGGTTGCCGCGCACGGAGTACGCCGCGGCGATGGTGTGGTCGCGGGCGTTCTGGTTGTAGTCGACGAACAGCTGGGCCGGGTCGCGGTCGCGGCGCCACCAGGCCGTCGTCACGTCCTCGGGCGCGCGGCGCTCGACCTCGCGCGCGAACGCCAGCGCGGCCCTGCGCACGTCCTTGAACCCGAATTCCGGCGCGATCCGCACATACACGTGCAGTCCCGACCCGCCGGAGGTCTTGGGCCAGCCGACCGCGCCCAGCTCGTCGAGGACCTCGTGCACCACCCCGGCGACCCGCTGTACCCGCGGCCACGGACAGTCCGGCATCGGATCGAGGTCGATCCGCCACTCGTCGGGCGACTCGGTGTCGGCGGCGCGCGAATTCCACGGATGGAACTCGACGGTCGACATCTGCACGGCCCAGATCACGTCGGCCAGCTCGCGCACGCACAGCTCGTCGGCGTGCCTGCCGTAGCGCGGGAAGTACACGCGCACCGTCGATATCCAGTCCGGCGCGCCGCCGGGCAGCCGCTTCTGATGCACCTTGCCGCCCGGCAGGCCCTTGGGAAACCGGTGCAGCATGCAGGGCCGGTCCCGCAGCGCGTTGACGATTCCGTCGCCCACGCTCAGGTAGTACCGCACCAGGTCGAGCTTGGTCGCACCGAGCTCGGGGAAGTACACCCGGTCCGGATTGCTGACCCGCACCGTGCGCTCACCCACCGGCAGTTCGACCGCCGGAGTCGCAGACTTGGCCACCCGCGCAACGATAGCCGAGCGGGCCCGCACGGACTCGACACCGTGCGGGCCCGCGGGGCGAAACCTAGAGCTCGTAGACCCCGAATGCCCGATTCTGGATGCACATCGGCATCACATGGACCTGCTCGGTCCACTCGAACTTGGCCGCCGCCTCGACGGTGCCGCGCTCGTCGACACACACGCTGGCGGTGCCGGGCATGGTCAGCGGGTTCAGCACCGCCAGCGGAATCCCGGCGTGGATGTTGCTGTAGAGGCCGCCGCTGAAGCACAGCGGCGTGACCGCGATGCCGCGACGCGCGCTCTCCCGATCGGCGGCGGCCTGGGCGCCCGGCACGCCGTTGCAGTCGAGCGGGTTCTCGTTCGAGGCCTGCGCGGGGGCGATGAGAAGGGTGAATCCGGCCGCACAGCCCGCGGCGACGGCCATCAGGGATCGAGCAAATGAGGTCCTGGTCATAGCCGCATTGAAACACTGGTCGCCGTACGGACACACAATCGCAATCGGCGTGTCGGGCGCGATCAGCGCGGGCGGGCCTCCAGCACACAGTCCGGTGCCGCGGTCGGCACCGTTCGCAGCAGCGTGAAACCGCCGCGCGCGAGCAGCTCGCGGAATTGCGCCTCGGTGCGTTCGTGGCCGCCGTCGGTGTTGACCAGCATCTCCAGGTCGATGAACTTGCCCGGGTGCGGACGTTGGTGATCGGGCAGCACCAGTTCGATCACCAGCAGTCGCGCGGTCGGGTCCATCGCGGCGTGGATCGTGCGCAGGATCTGCTCGGCCTTGGCGTCGGACCAGTCGTGCAGAATGTGCTTGAGCAGGTAGGCGTCCCCACCGGGCGGGACCTCCTCGAAGAACGACCCCGCCTGGGCCGCGCAGCGTCCCGTCAGCCCGTGCGCCGCGAGGTCGGTGTCGAGATTCGCGACCACGTCGGGCAGGTCGAACACGATGCCCTCGGCGTCCGGGAAGCGGCCGAGGATCTCCACCAGCAGGCTGCCGCGTCCACCGCCCACGTCCACCAGCGTGTCGAACCGGCCGAAATCGTAAGCGGCCAGCAGTGGTTCGATCGACAGGGTGCTCACGCTGGTCATCGCTCGGTCGAACAGGTCGCCGATCTCGCGGTGCGTGGCGGCGTATTCGAAGAAGCCGGCGCCGTCGAGCGCGGGGCCGACGGCTCGGCCGGTGCGCACCGCGTCGGTCAGATGGGTCCAGTGGTTGCGGTGATACGGCGAGCCGAAGAACAGCGATGTGTCGCGCAGGGTCACCGCGCCGTCGGAGCGCAGCGCCTCGCCCATCCGGGTGAGCCCGTAGGAACCGTCGCGGTGCTGGGCGAACACGCCGAAACTCACCAGCAGGCGCATCAGCCTGCGCACGCCGTCCTCGTCGGCGCCCACCGCCGCGGCCAGCGCGGTCGCGTCGCGCCGCCCGCGGGCCAGCTGGTCGGCGATGCCGAGTTCGGCCGCGGCGCTGATCGCCTGGGAGAGGAAGCCGGCGATCTGGAGTTCGAGCAGGGCGATATGACCGGGGACCAGTCGGCGATGGAGCGCCGCGAGAGTGTCGCGCACCCGTCCGATCGCTCGCAGAACCGGGGTGGGTGGTGGCTTCTTCGGTGCTGCGGATGTCATGACGACTCCATCGTCGGCCGGTTGACCTGCGCGTACGTCGCGAAGTTTACGGGAATCGCGCACTGCGGGACACCGAGATGGCGCGACTGCGTTCCCGTGTGTCCCTCGTGACTGCGCTGTGGAATTCCGCGTCGCTGCGGGCCCGCGGCATCGGCCGTCGCGCGGATCCTGGGCCGCGCGGGGTCAGGTCGGCGTGGGGTCAGGTCGGCGTGGCCAGGGCGAACGGCAGGACCGCGTCCGCTCCGCTGGTGCGCAGTGCGTGGGCGGCGACCGTCATGGTCCAGCCGGTGTCGGTGAGGGTGTCGACGAGCAGGATCGGCCCGCTGACGTTCGTGAGGTCGGGAACCTCCCACGAATCGAACAGTCCGGCCACCCGGTGCGCCGAATTGGCCGCCGAGACCGGCGGCCGGTCGGGGCGGCTGTGCAGGATGCCGAGGTTGTCCAGGCGCCCGACCTGGGCCAGGCGCGCGGCCAGACTCGCGGTCAGCTGGGGGTAGCGCGGCGATTCCAGCGCGAGCACCGAGGTGGGGCGGGTGGTCCAGTTCCAGTCGCGCAGCACCGCGACGCACGCGTCGAAGACCGCGTCGGGCACCGGGGCGTCGGGTCCGTCGAGCAGCGCGCGCAGGCGCTGGCCCCACCCGAGATCGGTGAGCCTGCCCAGCACGCGACCGGTCTCGGCACCGTCGGAGATCTTGCCGGACAGCGGGACTCCGAGTTTGGCCATACCCGTCGGCCACTGCTTGCGCGGCGCCAGATCGAGGCCGGGCCGATCGAGCCGGGCCCTGGTGGCGTCGACCGTGGCCGCATCGACGGTGGTGTCGGGGCTGGTGCCGGTGCAGTTGTCGCAGCGTCCGCAGTCGGGTGTCGCGGCGTCGAGGGCGCCGAGGCCGGGGTCGTCGAGCTGGCGGCGCAGGAAGGTCATCCGGCAGGCGGTGGTCGCCTGGTAGTCGATCATCGCCTGCTGTTCGGCCTCGCGGGCGGCGGCGAGGCGCTCATAGCGTTCGGTGTCGTAGGTCCACGGCTCGCCGGTGGACAGCCAGCCGCCACGGACCCGGCGCACCGCGCCGTCCACATCGAGCACCTTCAGCACCATCTCCAGCCGCGAGCGGTTCAGCTCGACGAGGGGCTCCAGCGCGATCGTCGACATCGGCCGATCGGTGTCGAGCGCGGCCAGCACCGCGCGCACGATGTGCTCGCGCGGAAACGCCACCGAGGCGAAATAGCTCCAGATCCGCGCGTCCTCGGCGCCGGGCAGCAACACCACCTCGGCACGCTCGGTGCCGCGGCCCGCGCGACCCACCTGCTGGTAGTAGGCGATGGGGGAGGAGGGCGCGCCCACATGCACGACGAATCCCAGATCGGGCTTGTCGAAGCCCATGCCCAGCGCCGAGGTCGCGATGAGCGCCTTGACCTCGTTGTTCAGCAGCGCCGCTTCCAGCATTTCGCGTTCGGCCGGGTCGGTCTGGCCGGTGTAGGCGGCGACGGTGTGTCCGTGGGTGTTCAGCACGTCGGCCAGGTCGTGCGCGGCGGCCACCGTGAGGCAGTAGATGATGCCCGACCCGGGCAGCCGGTCCAGCTGCCCGGCCAGCCAGGCCGTGCGCCGCACCGCGTCGTCGAAGCGCACCACCGACAGATGTAGCGACTGGCGGTCGAGCGTGCCGCGCAGCACCAGCGTGTCGGTGCCGATCTGCCCGGCCACATCGGTGACCACCCGGTCGTTGGCGGTGGCGGTGGTGGCCAGCACCGGGACATCGGAGCCGAGGTCGGCGATCAACGTGCGGATGCGCCGGTAGTCGGGCCGGAAATCGTGGCCCCAGTCCGATACGCAGTGAGCCTCGTCGATCACCACCAGTCCGGCGTCGGCGGCCAGCCGCGGCAGCACCTGATCACGGAAGTCCGGGTTGTTCAGCCGTTCCGGGCTCACCAGCAACACGTCGACAGCGCCGTCGGCCACCCGCTGATGGATCTCGTCCCACTCGGTGACATTGCCCGAGTTGATCGTGTCGGCGACGACCCCGGCTCGCTCGGCCGCCGCCACCTGGTTGCGCATCAGCGCCAGCAGGGGCGACACGATCACCGTGGGTCCCCGCCCCGCGCGCCGCAGCAGCTTCGCCGCGATGAAATACACGGCCGACTTACCCCAGCCGGTCCGCTGCACCACCAACGCTCGCCGCCGCTGCACCACGAGCGCCTCGATCGCGGTCCACTGGTCCGCACGGAGCCGCGCGGCGGGCCCGGCGAGTTCACGCAACAGCTCCTCGGCGCGTTCGCGCAGGTCAGGAGCCGTCAGGTCGAGCACGTCGTTCCCGGTAGCTGAGGTCATGGGAACCATCGTGCCCGATACCACCGACAAGCCGGTTCCCCGCCGAAACGCCTGGTCGCGCGCGATGCGCATTCGGTCGGCGAAAACCCCGGTGGGCGAGGACAATAGGGACCGGGTACCGACCGGAGGGGACCGTCATGGCCAACAGATTCGATCCGCCCGCGGGCTGGACTCCACCGGGATCGCAGTTCCAGACCAGTTCCACGGCCTCGCGCACGGTCGTCGGCGCCTTCCTCGGGCTGATCGTCACACCGATCGGGATCGCGCTCGCCGCGCACGGTGCCCTCGACACCAGCCGCTGGGTGATCCTCGGCGACGCCGCAGATCGCTTCGGCTCGGCCGCCCAGATCATCGGCGGCGGCCTGCTGCTCCTGCTGGTCAGCGCGCTGGCCGGGTTCACCCCGGTGGCGACGATCCTGGCCGGCCTGGTGTGGGGCGTGTTGCCCGGGCTGATCTACTTCGTGTCGCCGGAGAGCACCTGGCGGCTGGTGGGGGATCTGCCGCTGATGACCGACGAGCTGCACATCGCGCTCAACTCGTGGATCACCAGCGGCTTCACCTTCGTGCTCGGCCTGCTGCTCGTCGGCGCGGGTGTGGCGGGCAACCTGCGCCGACGGTGAGTCAGCCCTTCACACACAGCACCTGACGCAGCGTCGCGACCACGTCGACCAGGTCGGCCTGCGCCGCGATCACCTCGTCGATGTCCTTGTACGCGGCCGGGATCTCGTCGACCACGCCCGCGTCCTTGCGCGACTCCACGCCCTCGGTCTGCGCGACCAGATCGGCGACCGTGTACTGCTTCTTGGCCGCGGTCCGGCTCAGCCGGCGCCCCGCGCCGTGCGAGGCGGACTGGAACGAGGCCGGATTCCCCTTGCCACGCACCACGTACGACCGCGTCCCCATCGACCCGGGGATCAACGCGAGATCGCCCGCGCCGGCCCGGACCGCGCCCTTGCGGGTCACCAGCATCGGCACGCCGTCGATGACCTCTTCCGCCACGTAGTTGTGGTGGCACGAGATCGGCGCGTCGAAACTCACCTCCCGGTCGGCGAATTCGTCGCGCACGGCACGGCACACCAGCGACAGCATCACCGCCCGATTGCGCGCGGCGTACTCCTGTGCCCAGGTGAGGTCGCGCCGGTACGCCGCCATCTCCGGCGTCCCGGCGAGAAACACCGCCAGGTCGCGGTCCGGCAGCGACTGGTTGTGGGGCAATGTGCGCGCGATCGCCATGTGCCGCTCCGCCAGCTCCTTACCGATATTGCGCGACCCGGAGTGCAGCAGGATCCATACCGCGTCGTCCTGGTCCAGGCAGACTTCGATGAAGTGGTTGCCGCCGCCCAGCGAGCCGATCTGCTTGTGCGCCTTGGACTCCAGCGACGAGACACCGGGGTGCAGCTCGCCGAACTCGCGCCAGAACCGCTCCCAGCCCTTCGTCCGCGCCGACTGGCCGTGGGACCCGGCGTGCAGTGCCGTGACGTTCACGGCCTCCTTGTGCGCGTTGAACCCGACCGGCACGGCGCGTTCGATCCGCGACCGCAGCGAGCGCAGGTCGTCGGGCAGGTCGGCCGCCGTCAGGCCGGTCTTCACGCTCTCCATGCCGCAGCCGATGTCGACGCCGACCGCGGCGGGCGCGACCGCGTCGCGCATGGCGATGACCGACCCCACCGTCGCGCCTTTGCCGAGGTGCACATCGGGCATCACGCGCAGTCCGTGCACCCACTCCAGATCCGCGATGTTGCGGAGCTGGCGCAGCGCCGACTGCTCGATCTCGTGCTCTTCTGCCCACATGAGCGTCTGCGCCTTCGTACCGCGCAGCTCGACGGGAAACATGGTCGGTCCTTTCCTTGATGTACTACCCACGGTAGGGATCGCGACGGTGGCGGCGCACCTGAATTTCGGGCGCATCCGCCCACCTGTGTCGTGTCACGTCCGGTCAGCGTGCTGCTGGGACTCGACTCCTGCCGGACGTTCTTCCGCGCGGCCGAGGACGCCGCGGATGGTCGCCGGCGTGGATGTACGTTTTCGCGGTGGCGCGGTGAGGGGCTCGTGGGTTCAGTCCCGGGCGAGCGCGCGTTCGATCGTCGTCCGGTCGGGGATCGACGAACTCGCGCCGAGCCGGGTCGTGGCCACTGCGCCGGCGGTGTTCGCCCAGTTCACGGCGGTGTGTGGCCCTGCTGCCCAGGCGGCGACGAGGGCGCCGGTGAAGGCGTCGCCCGCGCCGGTGGTGTCCACGACGTCGACGCGACGGCCGGGGACGGCCAGCTCGGTCCCGTCCGGGGCGTGATACACCGCGCCCGCACCGCCCAGGGTGCGCACCACCTGCGGGACATCGCGCAGTTCGGCGGCATATCGTTCGGCCTCCAGCGAATTCACGATGGCCAGATCCACATCGGCCCACAGCTCGGCGGGCAGGGGCTGGACCGGGGAGGGATTGAGCGCGACTACCGTGCCCGACGCGCGAGCGTGCCGGGCGGCGGCGGAGACGGTGTCGAGGGGAATCTCCAACTGGCACAGCAGGATATCGGCCGTCGCGATGGCGGCGAGCTCGTCGCCGGTCAGATCGGTCACGCGGCCGTTGGCACCCGCGACGACGATGATGTTGTTCTCGCCGGTCGCGTCGACGACGATCGTCGCCACCCCGCTCGGGCCGTCGACGGTGCGCAGCAGGCCGGTGTCCACGCCGGATTCGGTGAGAGTCGACCGCAGTGTGGCGCCGAAGGCGTCGTCACCGACCGCGCCGAGGAAGCGCACCGTCGCGCCCGACCGGGCCGCGGCGATCGCCTGATTGGCGCCCTTGCCGCCGGGCACCGTCGCGAAGCCGGATCCGAGCACCGTTTCCCCGGGCTCCGGCCTGCGGTCGGTCGTGGTGACCAGGTCCATGTTGACGCTGCCCAGGACGACCACGGTCTGCTCGGGACGGGAATTCATGCCCCGAAACCTAGCGATCGCGAGGCCCCGCCGGCGAGACCCGCTCCGCCCGAGCCCCCGATTCGGTGTCGCCGTCGCACCGAGGCCGGGACGACAGCTGTCGCCGCGTCTCGTCCGGCGTGCCTCGTCGGTGCCCGTGTGCCTCGCCGCCTGCCGTCGCGATCATCATCCACGGGTGATCCGTGGACAATGATCCGCTGGCGCGAAACCTGTGGATAACCCGGTCCCGCCGCCGGTCGGAGGCGTATTCGGGGACGCGGGTGGCGTCGAGTGGCCGAGCCGGACTGCGTAGGCTGGTGCCCATGACGGTAGAAGTGACCCCCGAGCTCGACATCCGCGCAGCGGTGCACGACGCCGCCCGCAGGGCTCGCGTCGCGTCCCGCGTGCTGGCTCAGCTCACCACGGCGCAGAAGAACGACGCACTGCACGCGGCGGCCGACGCCCTGCTCGCCGCCGCCGACCGCGTGCTCGCGGCCAACGAGGCCGATATCGAGGCCGCGCGGGCCGCCGGCACCGAGGAGAACCTGCTCGACCGCCTGCGGTTGACCAAGGCCCGCGTCGACGGCATCGCATCCGGCCTGCGTCAGGTGGCCGGGCTGCCCGATCCGGTCGGCGTGGTCGTGCGCGGCTCCACGCTGCCCAACGGCCTCGAGATCCGCCAGACCCGGGTGCCGCTCGGTGTCGTCGGCATGGTGTACGAGGCGCGGCCCAACGTCACCGTCGACGCGTTCGGTCTGGCCCTGAAGTCGGGGAACGCCGCGCTGCTTCGCGGCTCCTCCTCGGCGGCGAACTCCAACGCCACCCTGGTCGAGGTACTGCGCGAAGCTCTTGTCGCCCAGGACATCCCGGCCGATGCGGTGCAGTTGCTGCCCAGTCACGACCGCTCCAGCGTCACCCACCTCATCCAGGCCCGCGGCCTGGTCGACGTCGTCATCCCGCGCGGTGGCGCCGGTCTGATCAACGCGGTCGTGCGCGATGCCCAGGTGCCCACCATCGAAACCGGCACCGGCAACTGCCACGTCTACGTGCATTCCGCCGCCGATCTCGACATGGCCGAGGCCATCGTGCTGAACGCCAAGACCCGTCGCCCCAGCGTGTGCAACGCCGCCGAGACCCTGCTGATCGACGCGGCCGTCGCCGACACCGCGCTGCCCCGGCTGAGCAAGGCGCTCACCGACGCCGGCGTCACCATCCACGGCAACCTGCCCGGCCAGGTACCGGCCACCGATGCCGACTGGGGCGAGGAGTACCTCACCATGGACATCGCGCTCGAGGTCGTCGACGGACTCGACGCGGCCGTCGAGCACATCAACACCTGGGGCACCGGCCACACCGAGGCCATCGTCACCGCCGATCTGGCCGCCGCCAGGGAGTTCACCACCCGCGTCGACGCGGCCGCGGTGATGGTGAACGCGTCCACCGCGTTCACCGACGGCGAGCAGTTCGGCTTCGGCGCCGAGATCGGCATCTCCACCCAGAAGCTGCACGCCCGCGGCCCGATGGCACTGCCCGAACTCACCTCCACCAAGTGGATCGTGTGGGGCGACGGCCAGACTCGGCCGGTGTGACGATGACACTGGTAGCGGAACCGATCTTCACCTCGGTCGACGACGTCATCACCCGCCTGGCCACCACCGGCTATCTCGCCGACAAGGCCACGGCCACGTCGGTCTTCCTGGCCGATCGCCTCGGTAAGCCGCTGCTCATCGAGGGCCCCGCCGGTGTCGGCAAGACCGAACTGTCGCGTGCGGTCGCGCAGGTCGCCGGCGCCGAACTGGTCCGCCTGCAGTGCTACGAGGGCGTCGACGAGGCGCGCGCGCTCTACGAGTGGAACCACGCCAAGCAGATCCTGCGGATCCAGGCGTCGAGTGAGAACGACTGGGCCGAAACCAAAGCCGACGTCTTCACCGAGGAGTTCCTGCTCTCGCGCCCGCTGCTCACCGCCATCCGGCGCAGCGAGCCGACGGTCCTGCTGATCGACGAGACCGACAAGGCCGATGTCGAGATCGAGGGCCTGCTGCTGGAGGTGCTCAGCGATTTCGCGGTGACCGTGCCGGAGCTGGGCACCATCACCGCCACCAGGAAGCCGTTCGTGGTGTTGACCTCGAACGCCACCCGCGAGCTGTCCGAGGCGCTCAAGCGTCGCTGCCTGTACCTGCACCTGGACTTCCCCGACGAAGACCTCGAGCGGCGCATCCTGGCCAGCCGCGTCCCCGAGTTGTCGGCCGCGGTGGGTGAGCAGCTGGTGCGGATCGTGCACGTGCTGCGCGGCATGCAGCTCAAGAAGCTGCCGTCGGTGGCGGAGTCGATCGACTGGGGCCACACCCTGCTGGCGCTCGGCGCCGAGGACCTCGACGACGCGACCGTGCGCGCCACCCTCGGCGTCGTGCTCAAGCACCGCAGCGACCACCAGCGCGCGCTGGCCGAGCTGAAGCTGGCGTGAGATGAGCGCGCCCGCCCCGCACGGACTCGGTGGGCACGTCGCCGGGTTCGTGGCGGCGCTGCGTGCCCGCGGCGTCCCGGTGGGGCCGTCGGAGACCGTCGACGCGGGCCGGGTGCTCACGGTGCTCGACCTGCTCGATCGCGAGTCGGTGCGGGAGGGTCTGGCGTGCGCGTTGCTGCGCCGCCCGACCCACCGCGCCACCTTCGACGGACTGTTCGACCTGTGGTTCCCGGTCGCGGTGGGTGACCGCAGCGCGTCGTCTCCCGAAGTGCCACGTACCCCGGACGGCCAGGTCGACCTGCCCGCGCTGCGCGAGCAACTAGCCGAGCTGCTCACCACCGAGGACAGCGGCGCCCAGCTGCAACTGCTGGCCGGGCAGATCGTCGAGCAGCTGGGGCAGTACCAATCGGCGCGCGGCCCTTCGTTCTCCGCGTATCAGGCGCTCAAAGACCTTGCGCCACAAACGTTGCTGTCGCGAGTGCTGGCCGGTCTCGGCCTGCCACCCGACGCGAGCGACCGTGATACCGAGGTCGCGCAGCGCCTGGTCCGGGAGCGGATCGCGGGCTTCCGCAGGAGCGTGGAAGCCGAGACCAACCGCCGCGTCGCCGAACAGATCGGGCGCGAGCGGGTCGCCACCTACGGCGTCGCCCGCCAGGCCGAGGACGCCGACTTCCTGCGCGCCTCCGAACGCGAACTGGCCGAGCTGCGGCGCGGCACCCAGCGGCTGGCCCGGATACTCGCCTCACGACTTGCGGTGCGGCGCAAGCGTGCCCGTCGGGGCGAGATCGACCTGCGCAAGACGCTGCGCGCGTCGATGTCGACCGGCGGCGTCCCGATCGACCTCGTGCAGCGCAAGCCCCGGCCCGGCAGGCCGGAACTGGTGTTGCTGTGCGACATCTCGGGTTCGGTCGCCGGGTTCAGCAATTTCACCCTGCTGCTGGTGAGCGCGTTGCGTGAACAGTTCTCCCGCGTGCGGATCTTCGCCTTCGTCGACCGTACCGACGAGGTCACCGGCTTCTTCGACCCGCACGCCGGCCTCGACGACGTCTTGACCAGGATCTTCACCGAATCCCGGATCATCGACGCCGACGGGCACTCCGACTACGGCCAGGCGCTGACCACCTTCGCCGACGGGTTCGCCGACGCCGTCACCAGCCGCAGTTCGTTGCTGGTCCTCGGCGACGGCCGCACCAACTACCGCAATCCGCAACTGGACATCCTGCGGCAGCTGGTCGACACGGCCAAGCACGCGCACTGGCTCAACCCCGAACCGCGGAACCTGTGGGGCAGTGGCGATTCGGCGTCCCGCGAGTACGGCGAGGTGATCGAGATGCACGAATGCCGGTCCGCCCGACAGCTCACCGAAGTGGTCTCGCGGCTGTTGCCCGTCTGAAGGAGCAGGTGAATGAGCGAAGATCTGCTGGCCTACTGCCTGGCCAAACCCGGTGCCTGGCAGGACGAGCCCTGGGAAGGTGATGTCGTGGCCAAGGTGGGCGACAAGATCTTCGCCTTCCTCGGCACCGGCGCCTCGATCGGTCTCAAATGCGGTCGTGACCGTGCCGAAGCCGATGAACTGGTGCTCATCTACCCGGACGATGTCAGCGCGTCGGCCTACATCGGCCGCTACGGCTGGAACAGCATCACCGTGGACGGCGCCGTCCCACCCGACGAGCTGCGCGAGCTGATCGACGCCTCCTATGACGCGGTCGTCGCCAAGCTGCCGAAGTCGAAGCGCCCCTGAGGGCTTCAGCGAACGTTAAGCGGCTCGAAGGCATCGCCCACCAAGATCACGGCCATGCTGGCAGGGGCGTCGGGTGACGACGAGCGGTCCGATCGGACATCGGTGGTGGGGGAGGTCCGCTCGCGACGATGCGGCACGCGCGGGTCCCGGTCCGCTCGGTGAACGACCCGCTCGACGACGAGAGCGTCCCCGACAACCCCGCTTTCGGCACCGCGAGCCGACCGGGGGCCCGGCCCGAACCTCGCCAGTCGCCCCTGCTCCAGGCGGGTGTCGCGGCGGCCGGCGGGCCTGCCGGGTCGGAGACGCCGGAGGTGGTCGGCGGATCTTCCGTGGACGCTGGTGCCGGTGCGTTCGATGTGCACCAGTGGTGGAACGCCTGGGAGCCCGTGACACCGGGTCCGATCGCCTCTCGAACCGGCGAAGAGCCGCCGGAGGCCGGACCGCCCGCGCTGCCGAACGGGTCCGGCGCGCGCGTGGCACGGCGGCTGGCCGAGATCGCGGCGACCCGCCTGGCCGACGCCCCGCAAGCGGCTGAGGAGCAGCTGCGGCGGGCGCTGGTGGTCGGATACGGCGAACTGGACGCGCGAGAGGAGGCGCAGCTGCGCACCCGGCTCACGACCGCGGTCGCGGCGCAACCGGGTCGCGACGCCGATCTCGCCCGCGCCGCCGCCGCTGCCGCCGCCTGCTGGCAGCCGATCTCGGCGGCCGACGCGGCATATCTCAGGCTGGTCGAGGGCCGGGCGTGGCATCGGGCGGGCAAGCACGCCGAAGCCGTCGCCGCCTTCGAACGGACCCTGCTCGGCGCGGAGGTCGCCTACCCGCCAGGGGAGCTCGCCCGGGTCCGCACCGAGTTCGCCGAGTCGTTGATCCGGCTCCGCCGGTACCGACAGGCGGCGTGGCAGTTCAGTGAGGCGGCCCGGGTGCTCGCCGGTTCACCCGCCGATCGGCGCAGGCACGCCGATCTGGTGTGGTCGGCGGCCGTGGCCCGCGAATGCTGCGGGCAGGAGTCCGCCGCGCTCGGCGGCTACCTGCGGGCGGCGGGCCTGTGGGGTGAGCTGGGCAAGATCGTCCCTCGGGCCCGGTGCCTGCGGGCGGCGGCCTGGCTGCAGTTGCGGGGGCCGGGTGGCCGGATCCGCGGACCGTGGTGGGTCACGATGGGCGTGCTGCGTACCGAACTCGAGCAGCTGTATGCCGCCGATCCGGCCGCCCATATCGCCGAGGAGCTCGATCGCACCCGCGCCCAGTTCGCGCAGATGTGCGCGCAGACGGCTGGACTACGGGCCGGTTCGGCGTACTCCGATCCGCTGCGTGGGCAGGACCCCCGTTAAGCTCGGACCTCATGCACGACACAGCTCGGCCGCGCCGCAAGCTCGGCGTCATGGGCGGCACCTTCGACCCCGTTCACCACGGCCATCTGGTCGCGGCGAGCGAGGTCGCGAACCGGTTCGAGCTCGACGAAGTCATCTTCGTGCCGACCGGGCAGCCGTGGCAGAAGGCGAACAAGCAGGTCAGCCCCGCCGAGGACCGTTACCTGATGACCGTCATCGCCACCGCGTCCAATCCGAGGTTCTCGGTCAGCCGGGCCGATATCGAGCGCAACAAGGTCACCTACACGGTCGACACCCTGCGCGAGATGCAGAGCGCCCACCCCGACGCCGAGCTGTACTTCATCACCGGTGCGGACGCGCTGGCCAACATCCTGACATGGCAGGATTGGACCGAACTGTTCGAACTGGCGAAGTTCGTCGGGGTGAGCCGTCCGGGGTACGAGCTGAACACCGACCATCTCGAGGAGCATCTGCGGGACTATCCCGCCGACGCCGTGACGATGATCGAGATCCCCGCGCTGGCCATCTCGTCGAGCGAATGCCGCCGCCGCGCCGCGGAGGGTCGGCCGGTCTGGTACCTCGTCCCCGACGGCGTGGTGCAGTACATATCGAAGCGGCACCTGTATGGGCCCGCAGAAACGGAAGGTAAGGCATGAGTGCCACCGCGGAAGCGGTCGAGATGGCCAAGGTCGCCGCACTCGCGGCAGACGACAAGCTGGCCACCGATGTCGTCGTCCTCGACGTGTCCGAGCAGCTGGTGATCACCGATTGCTTCGTGATCGCCTCGGCGCCCAACGAGCGCCAGGTCAACGCGATCGTCGACAACGTCGAGGAGAAGCTGCGCGCGGCCGGACACAAGCCGGTCCGTCGCGAGGGGACCCGCGAGGGCCGCTGGGCGCTGCTCGACTACGTCGACATCGTCGTACACATCCAGCACAACGACGAGCGCAACTTCTATGCGCTGGAGCGGCTGTGGCGTGACTGCCCGACCGTCCCCGTCGACGGTATCGCAGCACCGGCGGCTCCGGCCGCCGCCGACGCACAGGCAGAGGGCGACACCGAGTGAGCAAGTACGCCCATGTGCGCACGCTGATCCTGCTGCGGCACGGGCAGACCGAATGGAACGCGGCCGACCGGATGCAGGGGCAGATCGACACCGATCTCACCGAGCTGGGCAGGCAGCAGGCCAAAGAGGCCGCGCGCGAACTGATCTCGCGCAATGCGATCGCCATCCACGCCTCCGATCTGCGTCGCGCCAAGGAGACCGCGCAGGCGCTCGGCGACCTCAGCGACCTGCCGGTGGTGACCGACACCCGGCTGCGCGAGACCCACCTGGGCGACTGGGAGGGACTGACCCACCTCGAGGTCGACGCCGACTACCCCGGCGCCCGGGTGCAGTGGCGACTCGACGCCACCTATCGTCCGCCCGGCGGCGAGAGCAAACTCGAGGTCGGCGCGCGCGCCCTGCCCGTGGTGCGCGAACTGTACAACGACCGGCAGGATTGGCCCGGCCGGACTATCATCCTGGTTGCGCACGGCGGGCTGATCGCGGCCCTGACGGCCGCGTTGCTGGATCTGCCCCCGGCGAACTGGCCAGCCCTCGGTGGGCTGGCCAATACGAGCTGGGTGCAGCTGTCCAGCCACGGCCCGGACATCGATACACCCGGCTGGCGCCTCGATGTTTGGAACGCAGCGGCGAAGGTAGCTCCCGATGTCCTCTGAAGAGCCCGTCCGATCGGTACCGGACGAACTGTTCCAGCAGGTGACGGCCAAGGCCGGACGGCAATTGCCGGACGCGCTGTTCGGCCCGCCACCCGCTCGCCCCGCACGCCCCGAGCGTGAGGAGCCCATCCGTTCGGTACCGGACGAACTCTTCAAGCAGGTCACCGCGCGCAGCGAACGTTCGCTACCCGATGCCCTCTTCGGCCCGGCCCCCGCGCCGGTCGTCGCCGAACCCGAACCGGCCGAGTCGACGGGCGCCGACGCGGCCACCGCCGAGGCGGGCGAGTCTTCGGAAGACGCCGACGCCGACGATGACGGAGCCGCGAGTTCCGCGTCGGCTGAAGTCGTCGAACCGGATTCGAGTGCTGCCGCGGGCTCCGCTGTCGCACAGCCGGATACCGCCGCGGTAGCCGAGACCGCGGACTCGGCGATCGTCGCTGACTCCGTGGGTACCGCTGACCCGGTGGTGGTCGCCCCGGCTGGGCCGCCCACCTCGAGTGGCGAGGAATCCGCGCCCACCGCGGTCGGGGCGGATTCCGCCGCGCCGCACGGCAACCCAACCCGGGCCCCGGAAGCGTAACCCGACGCACCGGCCGGGGGAGGCGTGTGGGGCCACGCGGCCGGCCCATCCCAACCCGCCAAGGGCGG
>NZ_JARWOJ010000047.1 GCF_029868625.1 Nocardia neocaledoniensis
GCAGCGAACCGTCCGTGAGCTGGGCGGTCGTGGGGGGGGGGGGGGGGGGGGGGGGGGGCGCCGGGCCGGGGGGGGGGGGGGGGCGGCCGCGCCCCCCCCCCCCCCCCCCCGGCCGGGGCCGCCCCCCCCCGCCCCCCGCGCGCCGGGGGGGGCGCGCCCCGCGCCGCGGGGGGGGCGCCCGCCCCCCCCCCCCCCCCCCCCCCCCCCCCCCCCCCCCCCCCCCCCCCGGGACTGAAGGGGCCGCGAACTCGAGCGCGCCAGCGCTCCAAAAACCCAGGAGGTTCCGCGTTGACCGAGTCCGGAGATAGCGCCGCCCCCACTCCGCGCGGACTTCCCGCCGAGGTCGCCCGCCGCCGCACGTTCGCCGTGATCTCGCATCCCGACGCCGGTAAGTCCACGCTGACCGAGGCGCTGGCGCTGCACGCCAGGATGATCTCCGAGGCGGGCGCCATCCACGGCAAGGCCGGCCGTAAGTCGACCGTGTCGGACTGGATGGAGATGGAGAAAGCGCGCGGCATCTCGGTGAGCTCGACCGCGCTGCAGTTCAACTACCGCGCCGCGGGCTCCGACATCGACAACGTGATCAACCTCGTCGACACCCCCGGCCACTCCGACTTCTCCGAGGACACCTACCGCGTGCTCACCGCGGTCGACGCCGCGGTGATGCTCATCGACGCGGCCAAGGGTCTGGAGCCGCAGACGCTGAAGCTGTTCCAGGTCTGTCGCCATCGCGGCATCCCCGTGATCACCGTCATCAACAAGTGGGACCGCCCCGGCCAGGCGCCGCTCGAGCTGCTCGACGAGATCAGCGAGCGGATCGGGCTCACCCCGACCCCGCTGTTCCTGCCGGTCGGCATCGCGGGCGATTTCCGCGGGCTGTTGCGCCGCGGTCCCGAGGGCGAGGCCACCGAATACATCCACTTCACCCGCACCGCCGGTGGCGCGACCATCGCGCCGGAGGAGTCGCTGACCCCGGCCGAGGCCGAGTCGCGCGAGGGCGAGGCGTGGACGACCGCGGCCGAGGAGAGCGAGCTGCTCTCGGCGACCGGGCAGGACCACGATCAGGAGCTGTTCCTGGCCGGACAGACCTCGCCGGTCATCTACGCTTCGGCGATGCTGAACTTCGGCGTGCGCCAGCTGCTGGAGACGCTGGTCGCGCTGGCGCCCGCGCCGGGTCCACGCGCCGATGTCGCGGGCAAGGACCGCGCGACCGGTGACCCGTTCAGCGCGGTGGTGTTCAAGGTGCAGGCGGGCATGGACACCGCGCACCGCGACCGGCTGGCCTTCATGCGGATCGTGTCCGGTGAGTTCGAGCGCGGCATGGTGGTCACGCACGCGCAGACCGGTCGCCCGTTCGCCACCAAGTACGCGCTGACCGTGTTCGGCCGCGAGCGCACCACCGTCGACACCGCCTACCCCGGTGACGTGGTCGGCCTGGTGAACGCGACCGCACTGGCGCCGGGCCACACCCTGTTCGTGGACAAGAAGGTGGAGTTCCCGCCGATCCCGAGCTTCGCCCCGGAACATTTCGCGACCCTGCGGGCGCAGAGCGCGGGCAAGTACAAGCAGTTCCGCAAGGCCATCGACCAGCTCGACTCCGAGGGCGTGGTGCAGGTGCTGCGCAACGACGCCCGCGGTGACGCCTCGCCCGTGCTCGCCGCGGTCGGCCCGATGCAGTTCGAAGTGGTCACCGCCCGCATGCAGGCGGAGTTCAATGTGGAAACCCAGCTGGATTTCCTGCCCTTCACCCTGGCCCGGCGCACCGACGCCGAGTCGGCACCCGAGCTGGACCGCCAACGCGGCGTCGAGGTGTTCACCCGTACCGACGGGGCGATCCTGGCGCTGTTCAGCGACAAATGGCGACTGCAGTACATCGAGAAGGAGCACCCGAAGCTCACGCTGGAACCGCTCGTCGCGACCGCCGACTAACTGGTCAACTGTCTGAGTCGGCCTCAGGCGGCGGGTCCGGGGTTGCGTTCCACCGAGGAGATGTGGTTCTCCTGCGCGATCATGCCCCAGCGACTGGCCGTGAGGCGCAAACTGGGCAGGTCGCTGAGGGAGAGCACCACCTCGTAGGTGCGCTCGTACCCGGTGTGCGCGATGCGCCAGTGCCCGTCCTCGCAACGGACGTAGCGGTCCGTGTAGAAGGCAGCACCACGCAGGCACATGTTGTGCTCGGGGATGATCACCGTGTCGGCGAGATACCAGGTTCCGGTGGCGGTGTCACCGTCGACGTCGATCTCGGGATGATCGCAGCGATGCTCGGTGATCACGTGCGGGCCGAGGGTGTTGCGCAGGAAGGCGAGGAACGCCTCGCGCGACTCGAACTGCAGGTATTCGCTGTAGGTGGCGGTCGCCTCGGGAATCATGGTGTCCGCGAACTCGTCCCAGCTCTTGGTGTCGAGCGTGCGCAGGTAGCGGAACTTGAGCCTGCTGATCGCGGTGACGTCGTCGGGGTGATCGGGCGGGCGCGTGATCGGCTCCGGCTCGTCGTGCTCCGGTTCCTCGCTCACCCAGCCCTCCCCCGTCTCCGGCCCGGCGACGAGCGGTTCCTCCTCGCCGGGCAGCACCGGTCCCGGGCGCACCCAGGGGCGCGCGACCTCCTCATCGGGCCGCACGTCCGGGGATCCGGGCACCTGCTCCATGTCTCCACGATCCCACTGAAACGACGGTAGTGCCGGATCTGTATCAGATCGCTATCACTGCCGACACCTGAGCGTGACCTCGGCGCCGGGACAGCCGTGCTGTCTCAGCTACTACCCGATGGTGAAGCAGGTGCGGCAGAAGTCCTCGCCGAACTCCGACAGCCGCAGGCTCTTGCGGACGATCTTGGGCGCGCGGCCCGCCTTCTTGAGCGCGTCCTCGACGACCGGCTGCACCTCGAGCACCATGTAGCGGCTCAGGACGACCGGATCGTCGGAGGTGAAGGTGAGGCCGAGACGGTTGAGATTGATCAGGTACGAGCGGGCCCGGTCCGGGTAGCGCACGCCCGCCTGTTCCGGCACGGAGGTCAGGTCGCCCTGGACCAGTTCCGAGCCGATGCCGAGCGGACGGTTGGTACGCACGTCGACCGAGGGCTGCGGCCCGTTGAGGGCCATGAACCGCAGGATGCGGGCCTCGTCGGGCGCGATCTCGTCGAGGATGCGGTCGTAGGCCGGGTGCACGTCCTCGGTGAAGTAGACGTCGGCCGAACGGGCCAGCAGGGCGTCGCCACGGCGGCGCAGGTCGTCGGTGGTCGCCGAGCGCAGGTAGGGCCCGACGGTGACGGCCTGCTGGGTCGACCCGTTGGACGTCGGCACATAGCTGACGATCTCGCGCACCGAACCCTCGGTGACGCCGAGCGCGCTGCGCGCGATCGAGCGCAGGGCGTTACCGGTGCGCTCGGCGATATCGGCCGAGGACTCGCCGTCCAGTGCCGCCTGAGCCAGTTCCTTGGTCACCTCGTAGGTGGTGCCGACGGCCCACTGGCTGCCGCGCACCGCGGTCCCCGCGGCCAGTCCGGCCGCGCGGAACACGCCGCGGATCAACCGGGCTTCGTTGCTGATCTGTCGCTGCTCGACATCCGAGCTGCGCTCGACGGCGCGGGTACCGGCACGGGCCAGGTCCTGTCCGGTCCTGTCGTCTGTCACGTCCTACTCCGAAGTCTCGCCAGGTGAACTGCTCGCCCACAGATTATTGCCCGACCACGCTCCAGGCACAGTGCCTACGCGACGCGCCCCTGTCCGCGCCGGCTTGTGTCCCGTCACCACGATGTGGTGGTGCTCATTGTTCCGACTCAACAGGGCGAGTACGGCATTCGGGACACGTTCTGTGACTGATGTCTCAGACACTACCCTGTGGCCTGGGGCACGACGAATGGACCAGGTTCCGCACCTCACAGTAGGGTCACCTCGCCGCGGGGGTGCTAATTTTGGTTTCCGGTGAGGCGGTGGGCACCGGGTAACGGCAGGAGGGTGTCGTGTTGGAGAGTGTGTTCGGTTTACATCCGACACTCCTGCTCGAAATTTTGACCATTCCGCTTTTCACAGGGGTGATCGGTTACATCACCAACTGGACAGGCATCCTGATGCTGTTCCAGCCGATCAAGTTCTACGGGATCCACCTCCCCGGACTGCGCGCGGTTTTTCCGTACCTGCCCAAGCGGATTCAGGTATTGCCCCTGCTCAGCTACGACGGCCGGATCGGCTGGCAGGGCATCGTGCCCTCGCGCGCCGACAAGATGGCCAGCATCGCCGTCGACAAGGGCCTGTCGAAATTGGGCAGCGTCTCCGACTTCTATCGCGAGCTCGATCCGGAGAAGCTCGCCGAACATCTGGCCGAGGTGGCCGACGCGCAGATCAGCGACATCGTCGAGGTGATCCTGCGCCGCGAGCACCCCCAGCTCTGGTACAACCTGCCCACCCAGGTCCGCGAGATGGTGCATCAGCGGGTGCGCTCGCAGCTGCCGGAGATCCTGCGCGAACTCACCATCGAACTCGGCACCAATATCGATCAGCTGCTGGACGTGAAGCAGATGGTCATCCGTTATTTCCAGGCCCGCCCGCAATTGCTCAACCAGCTGTTCCAGGTGCTCGGTGCCAAGGAACTGCGATTCATGCAGAACTTCGGCTTCTATTTCGGCGCACCCTGCGGTCTGCTGCTGGTGCTCGCGCTGCACACCACCGGCCTCTCGCCGCTGATCGTGCTGCCGATCGGCGGCATCATCATCGGCTGGGTGGTGAACTGGGTGGGCATCAATATGATCTTCGCGCCCGCCACGCCCAAGTGGTGGTGCCCCTGGCGGCAGGGCCTGCTGATCAAGCGACAGCCCGAGATCACCGCGGGCTACGCGGCGCTGGTCTCGACCGAGGTCGTGACCGTCGCCAATATCGGCGACGAACTGCTCAACGGCCCGCGCTCGGACCGCACGCTCCAAATGCTCGAGGACACCCTGCGCCCGGCGGCCGACCGCGCGCTCGGCCCGGCGCGGCCCGCCGTGAAGTTCATGCTCGGCAGCCGTGAATACGATTCGCTGCAGTCGACGCTCACCGCCGAGGCGATGACGATCGCGCCGATGGCCTTCGCCGATCCCGAGTTCAATGTCCAACAGGGCAGGCAGGTCAACGAGTACATCGCCCGGCAAATGTCCGCGCTTTCCCCGCACGACTTCGTGGACATGCTGCGTTCGGCCATCAAACAGGACGAATGGTTGCTTTTCGTGCATGGCGGCGCGTTGGGGCTCCTCGCCGGATACGCTCACATCCTGGTCTTCGGAACAGGAGTGGCGACCACATGGCTGTAGACGACCCGAGTCCGTCCACCGAGGTGGTCCGACAACCCGGGCGCCCGCCCGCGCCCATCGGCGAACGCCGTGGGGTGCTGCCGGTGTCGCCGGCGCAGACCGTGCGGGCCGCGACCGGGGTCGCCCGGGTCGCGCTGACCGCGGCCTCCGGAATGACGCTGTGGACGCTGGACACCGCACTCGGCGTGACCGTCACCGTGCTGCGCGGCAGCATCGCGGGCAACCCGCCCAAGGACGTGCTCGCCGAGGCCGAAGGTGAAGTGCGCGACCGGCTTCGGCACGCGCTTGGCCTGCCCACCGCCGCCGACCCGCACGGCGAGGCGGGCATGCCGACGCTGCGCGAGCAGGGCGCCGAACTGCTGCGGCTGTCGGCCAGTACCCATGCCGCCCAACCGGATACGCATCCGGCCTACCCCGGCATCCTCGCCGAGATCACGCCCGACGAGGCCCGGATTCTGCGCTTCGTACACGTCGACGGGCCGCAGCCGGCCATCGATGTGCGCACCGGCCGCCAGCGCGCCTTCGGCGGCGAGCGCCTGGTCAGCGGGCTCACGCTGCTCGGCGAGCACGCCGGGCTGCGCTTCCCCAACCGGGTGCCGCAGTACCTGCCCAATCTGCGCAGGCTCGGCCTGATCGAATTCACCCGTGAACCGGTCGGCAATCCGAGCCGGTATCAGCTCATCGAGGCGCAGGAGCAGGTGCGCGACGCGATGAAGCGCGGCTTCGGCACCAAGGTGAGCTACCGCAGCATCATCCTCACCGAATTCGGCGCGGATTTCGTCCAGACCTGTTTACCGGTCGTCATCAGCGACGGCCGGGAAACCGCGACCTAACCCTCGGCCAGCTCTGCCAGTTCCATCCAGCGCTCCTCGGCCGCTTCCTTTTCCGCGACGACCTCTTTGAGTTCGGCGCCGAGGGAGACCAGCTTGTCCGGGTCGGTGGCGGCTTCGGCGAGCGCGGCGTGCAGCTTCTGTTCGCGCTCGTCGAGCTTGGCGATGGTGCGTTCCAAGCGCGACAGTTCCTTGCGCGCGGCACGGTGGTCGGCCGAACTCGTCGACGCCGCCGCCGGTTTCGCGGCCACCGGCTTGGCGGCGGAAGCCTGCGCGGCGCGCCTGGTGAGGTACTGGTCGATGCCACCGGGCAGGTTCGTCAGCTTGCCGTCGCCGAACAGCGCCCAGGTGGAGTCACAGATGCGTTCGACCAGGTAGCGGTCGTGGCTGATGACCACGAGGGTGCCCGCCCAGTTGTCGAGCAGATCCTCGAGCTGTTGCAGGGTGTCGATGTCGAGGTCGTTGGTCGGCTCGTCGAGCAGCAGCACGTTCGGCTCCGCCATCAGGATGCGGGTCAGCTGCAGGCGGCGGCGCTCGCCGCCGGACAGGTCACCGACGGGCGTGCGCTGCCTGGCGGGGGTGAAGCCGAGCCGTTCGGCCAGCTGACCGGCCGAGATCTCCTTGTCGCCGAGCATGATTCGCTGGGCGATCTGCTGCACGGCCTCGAGCACGCGCATGTCGGTGGGCAGATCGTCGAGTTCCTGCCGCAGCCAACCGATCTGTACGGTCTGGCCCTGGATCCGCTTGCCCGTTGTGGGTTCCACGTCACCGGCCAGCGCGCGCAGCAACGTCGTCTTGCCCGACCCGTTCACGCCGACCAGACCGACCCGCTCACCCGGCGCGAGCCGCCAGGTCAGATCGCCGACCAGCTCGCGGCCGTCGGGTGTGGTGAGGGTGGCGTCCTCGAGTTCGATCACCACGCGGCCCAGCCGCTTGCGCGCGAACGCGGCCAGCGAGACCGAATCGCGCGGCGGCGGCACGTCGGCGATCAGGGCCTCGGCGGCCTCCACCCGGTAGCGCGGCTTGGAGGTGCGGGCCTTGGCGCCGCGGCGCAGCCAGGCCAGTTCCTTGCGGGCCAGGTTCTGCCTGCGGGCCTCCGAGGCGTCGGCCTGGCGGGCGCGTTCCGCGCGGGCGAAGATCCAGTCGCCGTAGCCGCCCTCGTAGGTCTCCACCTTGCCGCCGACGACCTCCCAGGTGCGGGTGGCGACGGTGTCGAGGAACCAGCGATCGTGGGTGACGACGACGAGCGCGGTCCGCCGGTCGACCAGGTGCCTGGCCAGCCACTGCACACCCTCGATGTCCAGGTGGTTGGTCGGCTCGTCGAGGACCAGCAGATCCAGCTCGCGCACCAGGGCCGCGGCGAGCGCGACGCGGCGGCGCTCGCCACCGGACAGGTTGGTGACGGGGGTGTCGAGGCCGAGGTCGGCGATGCCGATGCCGTCGAGCACCGAGCGGATGCGGGCGTCGGCGGCCCATTCGTGCTCGGCGATGTCGACGGTCGACAGGTCGTCGGACAGGCCGGCCAGCACCACCGAGCCGATCGTGGCGTCGTCGGGCAGCACACCGCGCTGGGTGACCACGGCCATCCGCAGCCCACCGACCCGGCTCACCCGACCGCTGTCCGGCGGTTCCAGCCCGGTCAGCACCTCGAGCAGCGTCGTCTTGCCGCCGCCGTTGAGACCGACCACCCCGATCCGCTCCCCCGCGTGCACACCGAGCGAGACGTCATCCAGCAGCGGCTTGATGCCGAAGCTCTTGGAGACCTGTTCGAGGTTGATCAGGTTGGACATAGATGTGGATCGCCTGTTCCGCCTCCCCCGCGACTTCAGGCCGGACTCGGGCGCGGGGAGGCGGCACGTCGGCGGCTTGCATCGGATTGCTGGATCAGTTGGCTCGTCCCCGGCGAGTTGCCCATGTCCATGCGGAATCTGTCGAAACCGATCATAGAGGACCGGCCGCCGACCACTCTGACCCGCACGCTCCGCGCCCTCACCGCGCACCGCGGCCGCGCCGGAGCAGTGGTTCGACCGCCTCGCCGAGCCCGTCGGCGCGGGCCGGCTCAGTGTTTGCCGTGTGTCTCGGCGTCGAGGACGCGAGCGCCGGGGACCGGGCCGCTCGCGGTGCGCACGCTGCGGCAGACGCCCGCGCCCGCCAGTTCGGCCGCGACCGCGATCGCCGCCTCCTCGGTCTCGCACAGGAACGCGCAGGTGGGGCCGGAGCCCGAGACGAGTCCGGCGAGGGCGCCCGCGCCGACACCGGCGCGCAGGGTGCGCCGCAGCTCCGGCTTCAGCGAGAGGGCCGCGGCTTGCAGGTCGTTGCCGAGCAGGGGCGCCAGGGTGTGTGGGTCGCCGGCGGCCAGGGCCTGCATGAGCTGCTGCGGGTCACCGAGTCGCGGCGGATCGCCTTCGGCGCGCAGCCGGTCCAGTTCGCGGAACACCGACGGCGTGGACAGCCCGTCCTTGGCCAGGGCGAGGACCCAGTGGAAAGTGTTGCGCGACAGCACCGGGAGCAGGCGTTCGCCGCGGCCGGTGCCGAGCGCGGTGCCGCCGTGCAGGGCGAAGGGCACGTCGCTGCCGAGTTCGGCGGCCACGGCGCTCAGTTCGTCGCGGCCCAGGCCGAGGTCCCAGAGTTCGTTGAGGCCCACCAGCGCGGCCGCGGCGTCGGCGCTGCCGCCGGCCATGCCGCCCGCCACCGGGATACCCTTGGCGATCGCGATCTCCACCAGCGGCGCGCGACCGGCCAGGTGGGCCAGGCGCACCGCGGCCTTCCAGACCAGGTTTGTCCGGTCGGTGGGGACCTCGGCGGCACCTTCGCCGCTCACCCGGACGGTGAGCGAGGCCGAGGGGGCGAGTTCGAGTTCGTCGCCGAGGGAAAGGGCCTGGAAGACGGTGGTCAGGTCGTGATATCCGTCCGGACGCAGATCACCGACTCCGAGATGCAGATTCACCTTCGAAGGAGCGCGCACGACGACCGGGCTGGGCACAACTGACAGCACGATCACCAAGCGTAACGGGTTACACCGACGAGTACGCACGTCGAATCACCCGCTCCGGCCCCGGTCGGGTCGAGGGCTTGCGCCAGGTACCCACGGGGGGTATGTTCGTTCGTGTCGGGGACATACCCCAGGACCGTATGAGCGAACAGCGAAGGAGTCGGCCATGGCCACCACCACCTACACCGTCACGGGGATGACCTGCGGACATTGCGTGAGCTCGGTCAAGCAGGAGATCGGTAAGATCGACGGTGTCACCAGCGTGGACGTCGACCTCGCGAGCGGCCTCGTGCGCGTCGACAGCGCCGGCGAGCTGGCCGACGCCGATGTCGCGGCCGCCGTCGACGAGGCGGGCTACGCGCTGAAGTGATGCCGGGCGACCGGTACCACCACACCTGCGGCGAACAGGGTGGTGGTACCGGATCGCGTTCACCGGCAGTTCATTCACCGCGTGCGCGGGGAGAATCATCCACAGCGTCATCCACACCCGCGGTCAGCGCGGCTGTCGGCCGGGTTTTCCCAAGCAGTCGGGTTCGCGGTGCGCGCATCATGATCAACTCGACGACCTGCGAAAACCGGTTGTCCACAATTGCTTTCACAGGCCGTGTGGCCGCCGCCCGGTGAACGGCGCGTGTACCGGGGGTTCAGCCCTGGGCGGCGAGGCGGACGAACGCCGCCGTGTCCAGGGTCTCCCCGCGCGCGGTCGGGTCGATACCGGCCGCCACCAGCCTGCGTTCGGCCTCGGCAGGCGAGCCCGCCCAGCCGGACAGGGCCGCGCGCAACGTCTTTCGGCGCTGCGCGAACGCGGCGTCGATCACCTCGAAGACCCGGCGGCGATGCGCCTCGTCCATCGGCCACGGCGGCTCGGCGTACCGATCGATCCGCACCAGGCCCGACTCGACGCGCGGCACCGGCCAGAACACCTGCGTGCCCACCGCGCCCGCGCGCCGCACCTTGCCGAAGAAGCCCGCCTTCACACTCGGCACGCCGTACACCCGGTTGCCGGGTTCGGCGGCGAGCCGGTCGGCCACCTCGGCCTGCACCATCACCAGCGACACCGTGATGCTCGGCAGGATCGCGAGCAGATGCAGCAGGACCGGCACCGCCACGTTGTACGGCAGGTTCGCCACCAGCGCCGTCGGCGCGGCGGGCAGCTGCTCGGGGCGCACCCGCAGCGCGTCGGCCTCGACCACCCGCAACCGGTCGACCAGGCCGGGCGCCCGGTCCGCGACGGTCTCCGGCAGGTAGTTGGCCAGCACCGGATCGATCTCCACGGCGACGACCCGGTCGACCACGTCGAGCAGGGCCAGCGTCAGCGAACCGAGACCGGGCCCGACCTCGAGCACGATGTCCTCGGCGCCGACACCCGCGGCGGAGACGATGCGGCGCACCGTGTTCGCGTCGTGCACGAAGTTCTGGCCGAGCTGCTTGGTCGGCCGCACGCCGAAGCGTTCGGCCAGGGTCCGCACTTCGGCGGGACCGAGCAGCGCGGCGCTACCGCGAGCGGGAATCTCAGGTTCGGGCACCGCTAGAACCTACCAACCGCGTCGATCGAGCAGCTCAGCGCTGCGGCGGGGCGGCGTGCACGCGGGCGAGGAAGGCGTCGATCGCTGTGCGCTGCTGCGCCGAGATCGAACCGTGCGCGCCGGTGCCCGGGATCACCTGCTGGTCGACGCCGTTGGCCGCCAGCTGCGCGACCAGCGCAGCGTGCAGCGGGGAGGGCACGATCGTGTCGGTGACGTTCATCGTCAACAGCATCGGGGCGTCGTAGCCGCTGGTCGGCAGGGTCATGTAGTCGGCGAGTACGTCGCGCAGCCCCGCGAGGGGGCGGGTGAAGACATCGCCCGCCCACAAGCCGCGAGACCCGGCGATGATCTCGTCCAGGCACTGGCCGCCCGCGGCGTCGACGAGCGACTTGCCCAGCGGCGTCAGGTAGGAATCCACGTCGGCGTCCGGATGGGTGGCGCGCAGCCCGGCCAGGATGCTGACGACGAAGGACGTCGACCCCGACAGCACCGGAATGTTCGGCATGTCCGGACCGATGAACGGCAGCACCTTCTCCACGTCGGAGGCGGCGTCGACGGCCACGGTGCCGCGGAAGTCGAGTTCGGGCGCGTATCCGGCCTGTTCGTGGGCGGTGCTCAGCGCGGCGTGACCGCCCTGGGAGATACCGAGCACGCTCCAGGTGCGCGACAGCTCGGGGTCGGCGGCGCGGGCGGCCCTGACCAGGTCGATGGTGGCCGTGGCCTCGCTGCGCACCTCGAGATATGGGTGCGGGCCGGTGTCGAAGCGGCCGAGACCCAGGTAGTCCGGCGCGACGACGGCGAATCCGCGCTCGACGAAACTGCGGATCAGCGCGTCCTCGGCGGCCCGATACTGCGCGAAACCCGCCAGCTCGGGATCGGCCTGCCCGCCGCAGCCGGGGCCGGAGCCCGAGGTGCCGTGGTCGTAGGCCAGGATCGGCCAGCCGGTCGCCGGTGCGTCGCCCTCGGGCAGGAACACCGCGCCGCTGGCGGGGCGCGCGACGCCCGCGGAATCGGTCGTCCAGTACTCGATGACCGACCCGCGCGCGAGTCCACGCCACCCCGCGGCTCGCTGTTCGACGGCGATCGTCGAGCCGGGGGTCTGCGCCGTGGCGGGCGCGAAGGCGGCGGCGGTGAGCGCGCTCGCGGTGAGCGCGGCGACCACCGTCGCGCGGATCGGGTTCTTCAGCACGGATCGCTCTCTTCACCGGCGGCCAGGACTTGGACGAGTGTACAGATCAAGTCCCGGCGTGCCGGGCGATCCGGAACCCGATGTCACCGTGGCGGTTCCGGCCCGGAGCGCCGGGCTCAGCGCTGCGGCGGCACCTGGTTGACGCGGTCGACGAAACCGGCGAGCGCGTCCTTCATCCGCTGATCGAGCACCGTGTGCTGACCGAAACCGGTCACCGTCTCGAAGTCGACCCCGCCCGCCGCGAACTGGCCGACCAGCGCGGCGTGCAGCGGGGAGGGCACCACGGCGTCGGTCGCGTTGACCAGCAACAGGATCGGCGCGTCGTAACCACTGGTCGGCAGCGTCATGTACGCGGCGAGGGCGGCGCGCAGCGGGCCCGCCGACAGCGGCCTGCTGAACAGTTCGCCGAGTCCGTGCCCGGCGAGATCCTCGACGATGCCGTCGATGCACTGTCCGCCCGCGGCGTCGATGATCCGCTTGCCGAGCGGAGTCAGGTAGGAGTCGACCTCGGCTTCCGGATGGGTCGCCCGCAGACCGGCCAGGATGCTGACGGTGAACGCCGACAGCCCGGCGGTGCCCTCGGCCTCGGGGAACCACGGGCCGAGCAGCGGCAGGGCCTTCTCCACATCGGAGGCGGGGTCGATGGCGACGGTGCCGCGGAAATCGAGCTCGGGCGCGTAGCTCGCCTGCACATGTGCCGCGCTCAACGCGGCGTGGCCACCCTGCGAGGCGCCGACCACGGTCCAGGTACGCGAGAGTTCAGGGTTGACTGCCCTGGCGGCGCGCACCAGGTCGATCGTGGCCGTGGCCTCGCTGCGCACCTCGAGGTACGGGTGCGGGCCGGTGTCGAACCGGCCGAGCCCCAGGTAGTCCGGCGCGACGACGGCGAAGCCCTGCTCGACCAGGCCCTGGATCAGCTTGTCCTCGGCTGTGCGGTTCACCGGCAGCGGCGCGAGATCGGGATCGGCCTGGCCGCCGCACCCCGGGCCGGACCCCAGGGTGCCGTGGTCGTAGGCGATGATCGGCCAGCCCGTGGCAGGCGCGTCACCCGCCGGGAGGAACAGCGCACCGCTGGCCGGACGTTCGTTGCCCGCGGAGTCGAGGGTGGTGTATTCGACTACCGAACCGCCGCCGGTCAGGTAACGGCCGGTTGGGCGCACGCCGTCCGGAAGCGGTGCGGCCAGCTACTCGAGCGCGGGTCAGACGGACCGGTCGAGGAATTCGTCGATCGCCGCCCACATCGCCGGATTCAGCTCACAGTGACTGCCGGTGCCGACCACCGACTGGAAGCCCACCCCGCCCGCCGCGAACTGCGCGGCCAGCGCGGCGTGCAGCGGCGAGGGCACCGTGCGGTCGGTGGCGTTGAGCAGCAACAGGATCGGGGCGTCGTAGCCGCTGGTCGGCACCGTCATGTAGTCGGCCATCGCCGTGCGCAACGGCTCCTCGCCGAGCGAGCGGGTGAGCATGGCGCCCAGGGTGAGGTCGGCGACCCGCTCGTCGATGGCGTCCTGGCACAGCGTGCCGATGTCATCGAGCACCGCGCGGCCGACCGGGGTCAGATAGGAGTCGACCCGCGCCTCGGGCCTGGCCGCCCGCAGACCGGCCAGGATGCTCGACGAGAAGCCGAGCACGCCACCACGGACCCGATCGGGATTGCCGGGACCGAGCAGCGGCGCCACCTTCTCCACATCCGAGGCGGGGTCGATCGCGATGGTGCCACGGAAGTCCAGCTCGGGCGCGTAACCCGGCTGTCGGTGCGCCGTGGCGAGCGCGGCGTGCCCGCCCTGGGACATGCCCGCCGCCAGCCAGACCGGGGACAGGTCGTCGCGTACCGAACGCGCCGCGCGCAGCATGTCGAGCGTGGCGGTGGCTTCGGTGTCGATGTCGAGGTAGGGGTGCGGGCCGGTGTCGAAGCGACCGAGCCCCAGGTAGTCCGGGGCGACGACGGCGAAGCCCTTCGACACGAGGTGCCGCAGGAACACGTCCTGCGGTGCCTGCGATTCGGGCCATGGCGCACCGGCCGGATCCGACTGGCCTCCGCACCCGGCACCGAGCCCGGTCGTTCCGTGGTCGTAGGTGATCACGGGCCAGCCGCCCGGCGGCGCTTCCCCGCTCGGCAGATACAGCGCGCCGCTGGCGGGCTGTGTCACGCCGCCGACACCGCGCGTCCAGTACTCGATGACCTGCGCGCCCGACATCCCGTGGAAGCCGTCGGCCTGCGGGATCACCGAGATCACCGCGCCCGGCTCGGGTTCCCGCGCCCCCGCCGTCGGCGCCCCGACGGCGATCCCCGCCGACACCGCCACCGCCGCGGCCACCATCCGCCAGGCCGAAACCGCACGCATCAACAACCACCCCGTCGACTCGTCAGCGAGCCGAGACCGCACGAGCACAGCGGACTCGGCGAAACGAGAGCAAACTACCGCGCGAACTCGGGCGGGCGACCGGAACCCGCCGAACGCGGCCGGAACTACAGTCCGAGGCGACCGGTGCAGGCGGGCCAGGCGCCCCAGCCCTGGCGGGCCCGGGTGACCTCGGCGATGGCGATCTGCTCTTCGCGGGTGGCCAGGTCGGCGCGGGGCGCGTACTTCAGGCCGCCCTGACGTTCCCAGGTGCTCTGGTCGAACTGGATGCCGCCGTAGTAGCCGTTGCCGGTGTTGATCGACCAGTTGCCGGTCGACTCACATTTGGCCAGGGCGTCCCAGATCGCGCCGTCGCGGACCGGCGGCACCTCGGTGCCGGGCTTGGCGCCCTTGCGGATGGTCTTGGGCTGGGCGGGCGTGATGACGTTGGAGTTGGTCTGCACCCGGCTCGACTCCACACCGTTGGTGATGGTGACGGCGAAGGTGGCCTCGTGCAGGCCGGGTGCGCCCGGGTTCTCGACCACGGTGCG
Organism: Nocardia neocaledoniensis; assembly: GCF_029868625.1. GTDB lineage: Bacteria > Actinomycetota > Actinomycetes > Mycobacteriales > Mycobacteriaceae > Nocardia > Nocardia neocaledoniensis_A. The sequence goes on from NZ_JARWOJ010000047.1 coordinate 14,712, forward strand.
GCTCATGTTCATGGTGACGTCTTCGATCACCTGCTCGGTGGGCTCGAGCGGCAGTGTCTCGGTGCGCTGCTCGATCCGCTGCCGGGTGACGGTGACCTGCATGTCGCCGGTCAGCGGAGTGGTGGCGGCGGGCTCGGCGAAGTCCTGGTCCTTCAGCGGAATGCCCGCCGCCGTGAGGAATTCGCCGACCGTCGGCGCGGCCAGCCGCACGTCGACGGGAGCCGCGCCGCCGTCGACGAGGGTGATGGTGCGCGGGGTGTAGACGCTGAGCGCGGCACCCGCCAGCGGCAGCTTCTCGGTGCGGGTCGGCACCACGTGGGTGTCGGCCGGGATCTGCATCTGGGCGAGCGCGTCGCCCGCGGTGATGCCGGTGGTCCACACCTTGCGTTCGGTGCCGTCGACGGTGATCGTGATCTCGCGACCGCGGTTGAGGGTGATGGTCGCGCCGTCGCCGACCTTCGCCGCGGACGGCGGGCTCACCTCGTCGTGTTCGGAGAGCTCGTAGCCCGCGTCGGCCAGGATGGCGCGCACATCGCGGGCCATGGTGCTGTGTTCGATCCGCTCGCCGTCGACGACCAGCGCGACCGTCTTGTGGTTCGTGATCGCCAGCGAGGCACCGACCAGGAGAATCAGCAGCATGGCCGCCACCGCCGCGTACAGCAGCGGCGAGCGAGACGAGTTGATCCGCGCGAAAGCCGACATGGTTACAGAACGATAACGACAAGGTTTGCGCGAGACAACAGGGGTGCGCCCGATCAGCGGGATCGCAGATCACGATTCGGTATAGACATCGCTGGTAGATAACGACCCGAGCGGCCGAATGTGAGCCGAAACACGTTTAGCGTCCAGCCCCCTGCCGACCGGACGAAACGGACTATCGGATGCGGTACAGCCTGCGCGCGTTGGCGGTGGTGATCTCGGCCAGCTCCACCGGGTCCTGCTCGCGCGCCTCGGCCAGCGCGCGCACCGTGTACGGCAGGCAGTACGACTCGTTGGGCGCACCCCGATACGGGTGCGGTGTCAGATAGGGCGCGTCGGTCTCGACCAGGATCTGGTCGTCGGGCACGAGCTGGGCCGCCTCACGCAACTCGTGCGCGTTCTTGAAGCTCACCGTGCCGGAGAAGCTGAGCACGTACCCCTCGGCCACGCACGCTTCGGCCATGGTGGCGTCGGAGGAGAAGCAGTGGAAGATCACCGTGTCCGGGGCACCCTCGTCGAGCAGCACCGTGAGCAGGTCGTGGTCGGCCTCGCGGTTGTGGATCATCAGTGGCTTGCGCACCCGTTTGGCCAGGTCGATGTGCCAGCGGAAGCCCTCGATCTGGGTTTCGACGTCGGCGCAGCCGTCGAGCTTGCCGGGCCAGTAGTAGTCGAGCCCGGTCTCGCCTACCGCGACGACGCGAGGGTCGGCGGCCAGGTCTTCCAGTACCGCCTTCGCCTTGTCGTCCAGCGCGTTCGCCCTGGTCGGATGCAAGGCGACGGCCGCGTACACGCGCGGATCCCAGTGCGCGGCCTCGACCGCCCACTGCGCGGCGGCGAGGTCGTCGGCCACGGTCACCACGTGCCCCACGCCCACCGAGGCGGCGCGATCCACGATCGCCGTGGTCGAGGCGGCATCGGTCGCGCCACAGGCGTCGAGATGGGTGTGCGCGTCGATCAACGGTGTGAGCGGCGACGGAAGGGGCGGAGCCGGACGATTCTGGTTTGCCACGCGGATTACAGTAGTGACCATCATGAGCGAGCGACCTGACGGCGCCGAGGCGCCCGCCTTCTACATCACGACGGCCATCGCGTACCCGAACGGTGCGCCGCACATCGGTCATGCGTACGAGTACATCTCGACCGACGCGCTGGCCCGGTTCAAGCGGCTCGACGGGTACGACGTGTTCTTCATGACCGGCACCGACGAGCACGGTCAGAAGATGCAGCAGACCGCGGCCACCGAGGGCATCCCGGTGCAGGAGCTCGCGGCGCGCAACTCCGACGTGTTCGAGGCGATGGACAAGGCGCTCGACATCTCCTTCGACCGCTTCATCCGCACCACCGACGAGGACCACAAGGCCGCCAGCGTCGCCATCTGGGAGCGGATGCTCGCCAACGGCGACATCTACCTGGGCAACTACTCCGGCTGGTACTCGGTCCGCGACGAGGCGTTCTACACCGAGGAGGAGACCACCCTCCTCGACGACGGCACCCGCGTGTCCACCGAGTCGCAGACCCCGGTGACCTGGACCGAGGAGTCGAACTACTTCTTCAAGCTCTCGGAGTACCAGGACAAGCTGCTGGCCCTCTACGAGGAGCACCCCGATTTCATCGCGCCCGCGACGCGGCGCAACGAGATCGTCAGCTACGTCAAGGCCGGGCTGAAGGATCTGTCGATCTCGCGCACCACCTTCGACTGGGGCGTGCCGGTGCCCGGCCACCCCGATCACGTCATGTACGTGTGGGTCGACGCGCTCACCAACTACCTGACCGGCGTCGGCTTCCCCGACACCGACTCGGCGAAGTTCCGGAAGTTCTGGCCGGCGAACGTGCACATCATCGGCAAGGACATCACCCGGTTCCACACCGTGTACTGGCCCGCGTTCCTGATGTCGGCCGGCATCGAACTGCCGCAGCGCGTGTTCGTGCACGGATTCCTGTACAACAAGGGCGAGAAGATGTCGAAGTCGACGGGCAATGTCGTCGACCCGCTCGCGCTGGTGTCCACCTACGGTCTCGACCAGGTGCGTTTCTTCCTGCTCCGGGAGATCTCCTACGGTCAGGACGGCAGCTACAGCAACGACGCCATCGCGGGCCGGATCAACGCCGACCTGGCCAACGAGTTCGGCAACCTGGTGCAGCGCAGTCTCACCATGGTCAACAAGAACTGCGACGCCAAGGCGCCGACCCCGGGCGAGTTCACCGAGGACGACCGCGCCCTGCTCGACCGCGCCAACGCCCTGCTCGACAAGTGCCGCACCGAGTTCGACACCCAGCAGATGCACCTGGCGCTGGAGGCCATCTGGCTGACGCTCGGCGAGACCAACCGGTACTTCTCCGCCAACGCGCCGTGGGCGCTGCGCAAGTCGGGCACCGAGGAAGACCTGGCCCGCATGGCCACGGTCCTCTACGTCACCCTCGAGGTGGTGCGCATCGTCGCGATCCTGGTGCAGCCGGTGATGCCGGGTTCGGCCGCCAAGATCCTGGATCTGCTCGCGCAGGAGGGCCGCACCTTCGCCGATATCGCGACGCCCCTGGTCCCCGGCATCGCGCTGCCCGCGCCGGAGCCGGTGTTCCCGCGCTACGTCGAACCCAAGGAATAACGCCGCGGCGGACCGCTGTTCGCGCGTGCGCCCACCGGACAGGCCGACAGTGCGCGGTAGCACGATGGTGGAAGCTCCACACGAACGCGCACGCCGACAGGCGCCTACGCGATGCGAACGGCGGGCGTCCCTTCGCGGGGGCGCCCGCCGTCGTTTTCGTTACTGCCAGGCTTCGAGCAACCTGGTCGCCTCCGTGGCCAGCGCGGCCTGCAGGAACGGGCCGAAGCTGATCCGGGCGACGCCGAGCCCGGCGAAGTGCTCCTTGGCCGGCGTGCCCGGCTGGCCGATGGCGTTGATCGGCAGCGGCAGTTCGGCGGTGAGCCTGAGCTGGACCTCGTCGGTGTGCCTGCCCACCGGGTACAGCACGTCGGCGCCCGCCTCGGCGGCGAGGGTGAGCCGGGCGATCGCGCGATCCACGCGATCGGCTTCATCGCCGTCCTGACGCAGGAACAGGTCGGTGCGCGCGTTGACGACCACGTGCACACCCGCCGCGTCGGCCGCCGCGCGGAGACCGCGCACGAGATCGGCGTGCTCCTCGGCGCTACGAAGACGCTTGCCCTCGAGGTGCACGGTGTCTTCGATATTGAGTCCGACGGCGCCTGCCGCGAGCAGACCTTCGATGAGTCGCGCCGGCTCCTGCCCGTACCCGGACTCGATGTCGACCGACACCGGCACGTCCACCGCGCCGGTGACCTGGGTGACGCGCGCGAGCAGCTCCTCGAACGTCATCCCTTCCCCGTCACTGCGCCCCACCGAATCGGCGACCGGGTGCGAACCCATGGTCAGCCCCGAAAACCCAGCGGCCACAGCGATATTCGCCGACCACGCGTCCCATACGGTCGGCAGCACCACCGGGTCACCCGGCCGGTGCAGTTCGAGCAGAGTCTTCGCCTTCGCGTCCAAAGAGGTCATACCCGCGATGATGCCGCACGACCGGGACCCGTGCCATGAATCGGTCGCCGCTACTCGGCCGAACGGGCCGCCAGGACCGCCTCGTAGAGATCCTTGCGGGAGGCGCCGCGGGCGGCGGAGACCTCGGCGCAGGCGTCCTTGAGGCGCATGCCGCTGGCCACCAGGGCTTCGACCTCGCCGACCAGGTCGTCGGCATCGGCCGAAACCGGTTGGGCGCCTTCGAGAACCACGGTGATCTCGCCGCGGGCACCGTCGACGGACCAGGCGGCGAGTTCGGCGAGGGTGCCGCGCACGACCTCCTCGTAGGTCTTGGTGAGTTCGCGGCAGACGGCGGCGCGGCGATCGGGGCCGAGCACGGTGACCGCGTCGGCCAGGCAGTCGGCCAGCCGGTGCGGCGCCTCGAAGAAGACGCAGGCGCGCTGCTCGGCGGCCAAGGTGCGCAACCATTCCCGGCGCGGGCCGCCCTTGCGCGGGGCGAAACCGTCGAAGCAGAAACGTTCGACCGGCAGGCCCGACAGGGCGAGGGCGGTGGTGACCGCCGACGGGCCGGGCAGGCAGGTGACCGGGAGGTCGCGCTCGACGGCGGCCGCGACCAGGCGATAGCCGGGGTCGCTGACCGAGGGCATGCCCGCGTCGGTCACCAGGAGCACGGTCAGCCCGGCGGCGATGTCATCGAGCAGGGCGGGAATCCGCGCGGTTTCGACGTGGTCGTAGAAGCTCACGACCCGGCCGGTGATCTCGACCCCGAGCGCCTTGGCCAGCGACTTGGTGCGGCGGGTGTCCTCCGCGGCGACCACATCGGCCGAGCCGAGCGCATCGCGCAGACGCTGGGACGCGTCGCCGACATCGCCCATCGGGGTTGCCGCTAGGACCAACACGGTGGGGTTCCGCCTCTCCGGGAGTTCGGCCGCACCGATGCGTGCGGCCGGGTTGCCAGCTGGTGGCGCCCGCCCATTCTGTCAGGACACCATGACCACACCCCGCGCCGCCCGCACACGACATCGCGCCGATCACCGACGGCGCCACCGCGGTCGCAGGCGGTACGACGTCGCCCGGCCGAGCTCGTTGCCCCGCACAGCACACCCTGTCCGGGCGTCGGGGCGCCCTTCGGCTACTTGCTGCGCACCTCACCCTCCGGGTCGCGGCACCGCTCGAGCTCGGCGCGCGCCTCCTTCCACGCGGTGTCGTCCACGCCCAGTGCGGTGCGCAGGTAGGCACAGGTCAGCTGCTGGATCATGGCGACGCGGGCGGGCTTCTCATCGGTGGTCTCGGCGACCTCGTAGCCGACGATGCCGCCGAGCGAGTGCTCGCCGATTGCGCGCCCCAGGAGTGGCCCGCCACGGCGACGCGCTCGTGGTCGACCCGGCCGCGCAAGCCGGGGACGGCGGCTTCGACCTCATCCAGCCCGTCGAGCACCCGCCGCAGATCGTCGACGCGGATGCGCCAGATCCGTGGCGTGCGTGGGTCTTCCGCCGGGATCCCGAACCGCCGCGAATCCAGATGCGTCGGCTGGACGACGACGAAACCGTGGGCCGCCCAGTGGTCGGCCAGTGGCGCGTACCCGTCCATCGACCAGCCGTAGCCGTGCGAGAACACGATGACCGGCAGCGCGGTGCCGGTCGCGGGCGCGCTGACCGCACCGCGAGATCGGTGCCGCGGCCTGGCGCACTGTTCCGCTTCGCAACCGAAAGGACCGTGGTGACCGACGCCGCCCCCAAACGCAAGGACGCCCGCCGCAATCAGCAGGCGCTGCTCGACGCCGCCGCCGCGGTCTTCGTCCGCGCCGGCGTCGACGCGCCCGTCCGCGAGATCGCCGCCGAGGCGGGCGTGGGGATGGGCACGATCTACCGCCACTTCCCGACCAGGGCCGATCTCGTCATCGCGGTCTACCGGCACCAGGTCGACGCCTGCGCCGCGGCCGGACCGGCGCTGCTCGCCGAGGGTCCGACCCCGCATGCCGCGCTGGGCCGCTGGGTCGACCTGTTCGTCGACTTCCTGGTCACCAAGCACGGTCTCGCCGCCGCGCTGCACAACGACACCGGCAGCTTCGAGACCCTGCACGCGTACTTCCTCGACCGCCTGCTCCCGGTCTGCGCCGAGCTCCTCGACGCGGCCGCGGCGGCGGGCGAGATCGAATCCGGCGTCGGCCCCTATCAACTGCTGCGTGGCATCGGAAACCTGTGCATCGGCGCCGAGTCCGACACACGCTACGACCCGCGCGCACTGGTCGCCCTGCTCATCGCCGGGCTGGGCCGGCCGAGCTGACCCGATGGTGTCGGCTCGGACATCGGCGGGGGCACCGCCTACGATCGGGGCGTGATCCCGGTGAGCGAAACTCGCGCGACGCGCCATGTGTCGGCAGTGGTCTCCCCGGCGCCGCTGCGCCCCGCTCCCGATTTCGGTCCACTCGACACCGCGCGCGGCTGGGCTGTCACCGGTGTGCTCACCCTGATCGCGGCGATCACCCGGATCGTGAACCTGAACTACCCCACCGACGCCCGCACCCCTGTCTTCGACGAGAAGCACTACGCTCCGCAGGCCTGGCAGATGGTCACCGGCGGCGGTGTGGAGGACAACCCGGCCTACGGTCTGGTGGTCCACCCGCCGGTCGGCAAGCAGTTCATCGCGATCAGCGAGGCCCTGTTCGGCTACAACGCGTGGGGCTGGCGCGGCACGGCGGCGCTGGCGGGCACGGTGCTGGTGCTGCTGGTGATCCGGATCGTGCGGCGCATGGCGCGCTCGACACTGATCGGCGCGTTCGCCGGCATCCTGCTCATCGCCGACGGGCTGACCTTCGTCTCCTCCCGCATCGGCATGCTCGACATCTTCATGGCCCTGCTGGTGACGGCCGCGTTCGGCTGTCTGATCGTCGACCGCGACGAGGTCCGCGCCCGCCTGGCCGCCGCCGACCTCGCCGGACGCATCGGCATCACCGACTGGGGTCCACGACTCGGCGTGCGCTGGTGGCGATTCGGCGCCGGTGTGCTGCTCGGGCTGGCGTGTGGCACCAAGTGGTCGGGCATCTACTACATCATGTTCTTCGGCCTGCTCAGCGTGGCCTTCGACGTGAGCGCGCGGCGCGCGTACGGGGTGCGCAAGCCGTGGCTGGGCACCCTCGGCCGGGACGTGGGTCCGGCGCTGTACGCGCTGGTGGCGATCCCGCTCGTGGTGTACCTGTCGTCGTACTGGGCGTGGTTCGCCAGCGAGACCGGCGTGTACCGGTACGCGGTGGGCAACCAGGTCGGCGCGGGCGGCGCGTTCTCGTTCCTGCCCGACGCGCTGCGCTCGCTCTGGTACTACCAGGGCGAAACCCTGGATTTCCATTCGAGTCTCACCAATTCGGCGGGCAATCACCATCCGTGGGAATCCAAGCCGTGGACCTGGCCGATGGGCCTGCGCCCGATGCTCTACTACTACGCCGACGGCACCGTCACCGGCTGCGGTGAAGCCCAGTGCGTGAAGGCCATGATGGCCGTCGGCACCCCCGCCCTGTGGTGGCTCGCCCTGCCCGCGCTCGGCTGGATGCTGTGGCGCTCGGTGGTGCGCAAGGACTGGCGCTACGCCGCCGTCCTGGTCGGCTACGGCGCGGGCCTGCTGCCCTGGTTCCTCACCCTGGACCGGCAGATGTACTTCTTCTACGCGGTCGTGCTCGCGCCCTTCCTCGCGATGGGCGTCGCGCTGGTGCTCGGCGACATCCTCGGCTCGGCCAGGCCGGCGGGGATACCGCGCAGCCCGACGGGGACCTACCTACCGGCACCCGTCAACGAGCGCTACGCCCTCGGCCTGTTGATCGTGAGCATCTACCTGGGCGTGGTGATCGCCAACTTCGTCTGGCTCTGGCCCATCCTCACCGCCCAGCCGATCACCCCGGCCAGCTGGCAAGACCACCTCTGGCTACCGAGCTGGCGTTAGCTGTCCATCGCGCGGCGCACGAAGTCGAGCGCGTCGGAATCGGGCAGGCCGAGGCGACGGACGGTCGCCACGTAGTCGACGGCGGCGCGGCCCGCGATGTCGCGCGTCGGGTCGCCGGAGGAGGCGATGAACGAGCCCTGGCGGCCCCGGGTCTCGAGCACGCCGTCGGCCTCGAGTTCGCGATAGGCGCGGGCGACGGTGTTCGGGGCGATGCCGAGGTCGGCGGCCAGGGCGCGGACGGTGGGGATCTTGGTGCCCGCGGTGAGGGTGCCCGCGCGGACCTGCTCGATCACGGCCATCCGCAGCTGCTCGTAGGGTGGCTGGGCGGAATCGGTGGACAGCTCGACGTGGAACACTCACACCTCGTCTCGGGCCAGTGGACAGGACATGCAGCGCGGACCACCACGGCCCGAACCGAGCTCGGAACCCTGGATGGTGAGGACCTCCACCCCCGCGTCGGTGAGCCGCGAGTTGGTCATCTCGTTGCGTTCGTAGGCCACGACCACTCCCGGCGCCAGCGCCAGGGTGTTGTTGCCGTCGTCCCACTGCTCGCGTTCGGCGGTCGGCCCGTCGCGGCCGGTGTCGATCACCCGCAGTCGCGGGATCCCCATGGCGGCCGCGGCGGCGGGCAGGAACGGTTCCGGCCCGCTGATGCTGATGCGGTCCAGGTCGCCGCGCCCGGAGAAGCCGTCCTCGCGGCGAATGGTGAACGCCCGCAGGGTGTCCCGCACACCCGGGTACATCACCACCGCGTCGGTGTCGACCATGGTGCAGACGGTGTCCAGGTGCATGGTGGCCCGGTTCTGCGCGATCGGCACCACCAGCACGGTGTGGGCGAGGTCGTCGTCGAAGAGGCTGCGCGCCAGCGCTTCCGCGCCCGCCGGGGTGGTCCGCTCGCCGACGCCGACCGCGACGACGCCCGGCGCGAGCAGCAGCACGTCACCGCCCTCGATCGGGGCGGTGTGCGATTCGTAGGCCCGGCGCACGCCGAGGAAGCGCGGGTGGAACGCGTAGACCAAATCGGTGATCGAGGTCTCGCGGATGCGGGCGGGCAGGGCCAGCGAGGTGATCGCGACCTTCGGCCCGACCCAGAACGACGAGTCGCGGGTGAACAGCAGGTTGGGCAGCGGGTCGATGACGAAGTCACCGCCGTGGTGCATCCGGCGCACCAGGGAGGTGGTGTCGGGCCCGAAGGGCAGCTCGTCGAAGGTCATCCCGGCCATCAGGATGTCGGCCAGCGCGGGCGCCTCGACCTTGCGCAGTTCGGCGGCGAGCTGGTCGGCGAGGCCGTGCCCGAGCCTGCGGGCGTCGACGGCGGCCGAGATACCCTGGATCCTGGCCGCGCCGCTCACCTCGAGCGTCTCGGCGAGCAGGTCCGACAGCAGCAGCACCTCCACGCCGCGTTCGCGCAGCAGCGCCGCGAAGGCGTCGTGCTCGGACTGGGCGCGTTCCACCCACGGGATGCCGTCGAAGAGCAGTTGATCGTTGTTGCTCGGGGTGAGCCTGCGCAGCTCGTCGCCGGGCCGGTGCAGCAGCACGGTCCGCAGGGTGCCGACCTCGGAGGTGACGGCCAGACGCGATTCGGGGGCGGTTCCCATGCGAAAACCGTAATCCGCGGAGCGCCCCTGGGCACGGAAGACCCGCAGACCCGCCGGAGGCAGTCGGGCCGTTTTCGTCCACACCGAAAAAACCTCAAGTATTGTTGAGGACGAAAACGGGAGGAGCGCAGATGACGACGGCCGATTGGCAAACGAAGGAGCTGACCCCCGGGCAGCTCTCCGAGCGTAGTGGAGTTGCAGTGTCCGCGTTGCACTTCTACGAACGTGAAGGTCTCATATCGAGCCGTCGGACCAGCGGAAATCAACGCCGCTACGCACGCGAGACCCTGCGCCGAGTGGCCTTCATCCGCATCAGCCAGCGCGTGGGCATCCCGCTGAGCGAGATCCGCTCCGCGCTCGACCGCCTCCCCGAGGGCCGCACGCCCACCCGCCGCGACTGGGAGACCCTGTCGACGACCTGGCGCGAAGACCTCGACGACCGCATCGTCCAGCTCACCCGACTGCGCGACAATCTCACCGGCTGCATCGGCTGCGGCTGCCTGTCCCTCGGCTCCTGCAAGCTCGTCAACGAGCACGACCGCCTCGGCGCGGAGGGGCCGGGCGCCCGGGTCCTCGACGTCCAGCTCAACTGCCCCACCCGCCAGGTCTGCGAGTAACTCAGCGGTCCAGGACGGCGAGCATCCCCGCGACCGCGCGCGGCCAGGTGAACTGTTCGGCGCGTGTGCGGGCGGCGCGGCGGCGGCCCGAGGTGGGCATGGCGAGGACATCGGTGACGGCGCGGGCGAAGGCGCGGGGGCGGTCGGCGGCGATGGCGCCGCATTCGGCGGTCACGATGTCGGCCAGCGCCGACGAGCGGCTGGCGACCACGGGGGTTCCGGCGGCGAGGGCTTCCAGCGCGGCGAGGCCGAAGGTCTCGTGCGGCCCCGGTGCGAGTGAGACATCAGCGGTGGCAAGAAGTTTCGCGACCATGGCACGGTCGCTGATGAACCCGGTGAAGTGGACCGCCGGCGCGCCGCCCGGCAGGGCGGGCAGGGTGCGGGCCCGGCGTTCCAGCGACTCGCGGCGGGGCCCGTCACCGGCGACGACGAGGCGCGCGGGCACCCCAGCACGGTGCAGCGCCCCGACCGCCTCGATGCTGCGGTCGACCCGCTTCTCCACCGACAACCGCCCGCAGTGCACCAGCATCGGATGCCCGGCGACGCCGAGGTCGGCGCGCAGCCGCTGATCGCGGCGGCGCGGGCTGAACAGATCGAGGTCGACGCCGAGCGGCACCAGTTCCACATTGGGCGCGCCGATGCGCTGGAATTCCTCGCGCGCGAAATCGGTCGTGCACACGACCATGTCGTAGTCGTCGGCGGTGCGCCGGTTGGCGACGTCGGCGCAGCGGCGCGCGGCCGGGCCGGGCAGGAACTGGCCGAGCAGCCGGTCGAGCCGTTCGTGCGAGATCATCACGCTGGTGACCCCGCGCCGCCCGGCCCAGCGCCCGAAGCCGCGCAGAGTGAGCCGGTCGGAGACCTCGAGCACGTCGGGCCGCAGGCCGCCGAGCACATCGGCGACGCGGCGCGGATCGGCGGCCCGGTAGCCACCGGTGCACGGGATCGCCAGCGCGGGCAGGGTGATCCGCAGGGCGCCGGTGGGCAGCACTTCCTCGCTGCGGCGCGGGCCGGGGACGATCAGCACCACCTCGTGCCCCGCGGCGACATACCCCTCGCCGAGGTGATGCAGCGCGGTGCGCAGCCCACCCGAACGCGGACCGTAGAAGTTGGCGAGCTGCACGATGCGCACTCCCCCGATGCTTCAACGACGCGGGTGCACCCCGGAACCGGCCCGGACAACTCGGGGTGAACAGCGGAGAAAGATGCGGCTAACCGGCCTCGGAATCCTCGGTCCACACCCGCAGCAGTCCGTGACCGGAGGCCGCCGTCGCCAGCGACACGAGTTCGGCCATGGCGAGAATCCACGCGCCACCGGCGAAGCGCACCCGCAGGGTGAGCCGCTCGATCGCGCCGGGATCTTCCGCGACCCGCGCGCAGGCGGCGCGCAACGCCGCCAGATCGCCCGCGTCGATGATCGGCCGCTCCACCGCCCACGGCGCCAGCGGCGGCGGCGGTTCGACCACCCACTCGTAGATGATGCCGCTCGACAGCGCGATGACGCCCACCCCGACATCCACGCGCTGGGACACCGCGCGCAGCATCGCCAGCTCCGGATCGGACACGGCGGTCTCCCAGCCGTGCTCGGGCAGCGCGTGCATCAGCCCGCTCACCCGGGTGACCCGCGGCGCGGCCCTGGCGATCATCTGGAAGCCGCGCAGCACCTCGTCGTCGCCGAGCATGTCGACCACGCCCTGCCAGCAGCCGCCCGGCTCGAGCGCGGTGGCCATGGCGAAGTACTCGACCCGGCCGTCGAAACCCACCATCCGGCCGAAGGCGTCCGGCGGGGTGCGCACCACTTTGACCTCGGCCGGATCGCGGGCGAAGATCAGCTCCTCCAGCCCTGGCCCGTGGTAGGCGAGCTCGGAGTCGGCGGCCCAGTCCCACGCGGCGACGCGCCGACGCGGCGGCACCGGGGCGTCGGCGTCGCCGATCCACAACTGCACGCCGTGCACCCCGTCGAACGCGCAGCGGACCGGCTCGGCGACGACGAGCTGCCCGTCGACCACATCGCGCACCGACGCCTGTTCCGCCCGGCACCGGCGCACGGCGTCGAGCGCGAGCTCCGCGCGCTGTTTCCCGAGCCTTCGGTGCAGCCAGATCGGCCCCACCCACTGCCGTGCCCGCGCGCCCTCCGCGACGACGGTCGGCGCGAGGTCATCGACGAGGGTCTCCAGCAGCAGCCAGTCGCCCGTCGTCGGCGCGGTCAACTCGGGGCCACGCCGCGACCCGCGCGTGGGAGATCGAGGTCGAGCGGAATCCGCCCCTGCCGCAGCTGCGCTTCGACTTCCTCGGCGGGCATCGGCCGCGCGATGAGGAACCCTTGCGCGCGGTAGCAACCGAGCCCCACCAATGTCCTGGCCGCCATGGGGGTCTCGACACCCTCGCCGACGACGCCGAGTCCGAAGGAACCGGCGAGACCGATGATGGATTTCACGATCGCCAGGTCGTCGTTGCTGTCACCCAGGCGCTGCACGAAGCCGCGATCGATCTTCACCGCGTCGACGGGCAGCGCCTTGAGATGCGACAGCGAGCTGTAGCCGGTGCCGAAGTCGTCGATGGCGATCTGCACACCCATCCGCTTGAGCCCGCGCAGGGTGAGCCTGGTGCGCACGAGGTCCTGCACGACGACGTGCTCGGTGATCTCGAGGCACACCGAGCTGCCGTCGATGCCGAACAGGCGCAAGATGTCGTCGATCCGCTCGACGAAGTCGGCGCTGACCAGCTGCACCGGCGAGACGTTGATCCGCATCACCACATTGGCGGCCAGCCCGCGCCGCCGCCAGTCGGCGAACTGGGAGCAGGCCGACCGGATGACCCAGCGGCCGAGCTCACCGGCCAGATTGGTGGCCTCGGCCACCGAGACGAACGCGCCGGGCGGTAACAACCCGCGCGTGGGGTGCTGCCAGCGCACCAGCGCCTCCAGCGCCACGATCCGGCCGGTGCGCAGGTCCACCTCGGGCTGGTAGTGCAGGATCAGCGAGCCGTCCGACACCGCGCTGCGCAGGTTGAGCTCCACGTCGTCCTGGAGTTCGAATTGCGCGCGCATGGCGTCGGTGAACACGGCGACCCCGTTGCCGCCGCCGGATTTCGCCGACAACAGCGCGTGATCGGCGCGACGCAGGACGTCCGACACCGAGGTCTCTCCCGGAATGCCGAGCGCGACGCCGACACTCACCCCTCGGCTCACCGACTCCTGGCCCACCGAGACGCGGCGGCCGATGACCTGCTGGATCCGGGTCGCCTCCAGCTCGGCCGCGACCGCGTCCATGGTCGCGGCGGGCACGATGACGAACTCGTCGCCGCCGAGGCGGGCGATCATGTCGCCGGGATCGAGGTTCTGTTCGAGCCTGCGCGCCAGCGTGCGGATGAAGTTGTCACCCGCGCTGTGGCCGAGGAAGTCGTTGAGCGCCTTGAGGCGGTCGAGATCGAGGAAGAAGGTGGCGACCGGGCCCGCCTGGCCGGGGCGCAGCCGCTGCTCCATGTACTCGAGCAGGGCGCGGCGGTTGGCCAGGCCGGTGAGATCGTCGTGTAGGGCGATGTAGCGCAACCGTTCCTCGGCCACCACGCGCGCCTGTAACTGGGCGAACAGCGCCGCGATGGCCTTGAGGACGTTGAGTTCGCGCTTGGTCCACTCGCGATCGCCCATCTTCACGAAACCGAGCACCCCGGTCGACTCGCCCCGCGACACCAGCGGCACACAGGCCATCGCCACCTCGGGAATGCCCGAGGACTTGCGGATCGTCTCCTGATAGTCGGCGCTGTCGCGGCTCGGCCGCACGATCAGCGGCTCGGTCGCGTACTCGAGGGCGGCGAAGACGGAGTCGGCGTGCTCGAACTCGACCGTGTGCAGCGGGTCGGGATCGGGCACGTCGTCGCGATGCGGCCATTCGGCGACCAGCACCGTGGCCCGCTTGACGCGGTCGGTGTGGCGCAGGTAGCTGAAGTCGACATCGAAGTGATCGACCAGCTCGGCGAGCACCCGCTCGCTCGCCGCCACCATGGTCGTGGCGTCGACACCCATCAACTCGGAGGCGACCTGGGTCACCAGTGAGTCGAGCGTTCGCCGAGGCACATTGTCTCCGATCCGCGCTATCCGTCGTTCCTACTGCCGGGCACCGGCAACCGTCGACTGCGAACACTCGCAGCCGCGGCGTAGCTCAGACGAAGAACCAATGCCACGTTCTCATCATCGGGTATCCCCAGCAGGTTGTGGAAATGCCTCTGAATCCCGGCAAGTGTATCTGTGAACTCGGGAGAAACGCTGCGCAAATCCTCCCACCCGCGCGCGTAGAGGAACACCGGAGACACCGGCTGCACCGCGAGCCCCAGCAGTTGCGCCCGCAACCACACCCGTTCCACCGCGGCGCCGGCGCGCGCGTAATCGGCCAGATCCGGGGCGCCACCGGCCCGTGCCCGGACGCAGACGGCGACCAGCGCCGAGCTGGACCGCACCCGATCGACGGTGAATTCGCCCAGCGCCGAGCCCGCCGACCACTCGCGCAACCGGTCCATCACATCGGTGCGGCGGCCGACCTGGAGCTTGGCCAGTTCGTCCGGGGCCGGGTCGAGGGTGCGCACATCGATGCCGGTGCGCGGATCCTCACCCGGCCAGCGCAATTCGGCGTAGAGCTGCTCGTGCAGCTGCGGCGTCAGATAGCGCACCCGATCGCTGGACCCGAGCAGTTCGGCCGCCTCGGCCAACGCGTCGACCCCGGTGACGGCGTGCACGGTGGCGTCCTCGGCCCCGGCGGCGGAGCGCAGTGCGGGCAGCACGGTCCCGGACAGCGGCGCCGCCGAACCGAGCCTGCGATTGGTCTGCCTGCTCAGCGCGAGGGGGTAATCGGCGGCCAGATCGTTGTCGGCGCCCTCGGCGAGCGGCAGGCGCGCGAGCAACGGCGTCGCCGGGTCGTCGAGGCGCAGTTCCGGCGTCCCGAGCAGCCCGAAGGCCGCCGCGGCGACCCTGGCGTTGTGCAGCGCGGCGCCGACGGCCACGGCACTGGCCCGCAGCCGGACATCCAGCGCGGTCGTCACGCTGGGATCGAGCGCGATCTCCACCAGCCGGTCCGTGCCGCGCAGCCGCCACGGCTGGGTGTTGCCGCCCGACGGCGCCCGCTGCGCGCAGGACAGGATGGCCGCCAGCGGGTCGGTGGGCGGCTCCTCGACCGGGTCTTCGGCGATGTCGGCGCACTCCTCGACGTGGCCGGGTTCGGCGAGCGAGTCCAGTGCCGCCTCGAGATCGACCCTGGTGCGGCCGGAGGAGAGCTTGGCACCGAGCCCGATCCGGCGCACGGCGGCGGCCACGATGGCCGCGCCCAGCTGCACGTCACTGCCCAATTGCGGCCATGTGGTGACGGTCTCACCGACCTCGGCCAGGCTCGCCGCCATCCGCGCGGAGAGCTGACCGGGGTCGAGGATGCGCAGCACGTGCGGCGCCTTGGCCCTGGTGTCGAGGTCGGCCAGGTCGGCGCCGGTGGTCTCGCCGAGCAGGCCGTGGAAGGGCACCCGGCCGGGTTCGAGGTCGTAGCGTTCGACGTCGAACAGACCGCGGTCGCTGGTGTCCATGAGCAGCGGGATCCGGCGCCGCCGGGCCGCCTCGCGGACCGCGAATTTGATGTCGAGCGAATCGCATTCCTCGACCACGATCGACAGGCCGTCCACGAACGCGTCGGCGGTCTCGCCGAGCACGCCCGCGGTCCAGATCTCGACGGGCAGGTACGGATCGAGCTCGGCGACGCGGCGGGCGGTCACCACCGATTTGTTGACGCCCACGTCGAAGAGCCCGCCGGGCACCCGATTCAGATTCGACAGCTCGATGGTGTCGAAGTCGGCCAGTCGCAGCCGTCCGCACGAGGCCTCGAGCGCGAGGGTGAAGGCCACCGAATGGCCGACGCTCTGCCCGACGACGCCGACCGTGAGCCCGGCCAGCCGCCGCTGTTCGTCGCGGGTGAGCTTGTTGCGGTTGCGGTCGAGCCGGATCGCGCGGAAGGCGGCGGGCCCGAGGATCGCGATGAGCGTGTGCCGCCACGGGTAGTAGACCCACCGCTCCTCGTCGGGGTCGAGGTCCGGCGGCGCGCCGGTGAGCTCGGACAGCTCGGCGCGCAGCCCGGCGCGCAGGTCGATGACGCGGACGCCGACCGCGTCGGTGAGCTGCCGCAGGGTTGCCGCGTCGGCGCGATGGGCCGGATCGAGCACGAGTGGGCGGTAGACGTTGTCCGGTGAATCCAGTTCGATCATCGAGGGGCCCGACCAAGGAACCGCGCCTCCGCGACCCATCCGCCGGTGCGGTGAATCCACCGCAACCCCGCGCCGTCGCGCGCTGCTTCGACAGCCATCGTGTTCCTACTCCGTGCTACGCGCCCGCGCGCGGTCCGCGTCCTACCGATGCCGACAGGTGCAGTATCCGCTATGCGAGGGGATTGCACCACAGGAGTGGCTAATTTTCCGGAAACATCTCGGACGATGTGGAGTATCCGCAGGTCAGAACAGGTAAGCCGAGAAGGAGGGTGAAAATCCAGACCGGACGGTTCGAAATCAGCTAATAGCTAGCTATCAACAGTGATGGAGACGAAGAGCTCGACGGTGTCGGGACCGTGCCAGACCTCGATCTCCTCGCGATAGGCCCGCGAGATCTCCGCCGAGGCGGTGGCATCGTCGACCTGCGCCCAGACATCCTCCACCGGATCGTGGTAGTCACCGTTGGGAACGAAGCGAGCGTAGATGCCCTTGGGAACGGACACCATGAGATCGCCGACCGGTACCTCGTCCGGCGCGCTGAATTCCCGCGCGACCAGCGCGTTCCAGTTCCCCGCCGAGTCCGGGACGTAGACGGTGTGCAGCGGCTCGCCGCCCTCGGGCCGGTCGCGCAGGCGGTCCTTGAGGAACTCGATCAGATCGCTGTTGCTCACCTTGAAGCTCGGATGCACGCGCGGGACCGCCAGGCCACCGTAGAGCGCGCCCGCGCGCACGACGATCGTGTAACTCATCGCGGATCTACCGCCAGGTACAGATCGATCTTGTAGGCGTGCGGGTAGCACTCGAAATCGCCGGTGTGAGTGCGCTTGATCTGGTTGTGCTCCTCGGCGTAGGCGATCTGGGTCCACAGATCCGTCATCACCTGCGGAAAGTTACCGACCGAGGAGAACCTGGCGTAGGTGCCGCGCGGCAGGCGGGCCGCCAGATGGCCCCGGGTGACCTGCTCGAGCGAGTCGCACTGATAGCCGACGATCTGGGTGTTGTAGGTGCCGAGGTCCCCGGAGAAGTCCGTGTAGGCGCTGGCCAGCGGGCCGCCGAGGTCCTGGTGAAGCACCGCGGACCAGGCGGCCTCGAGATCACGGTCGCGCAGCTCACCGAGCGCGCGCTTGGGACTGCGGACCGGCAGACCGGCCACCCAGGTTTCGTCCCGCTCGACGATTTCGAACTGCATTGATGACTCTCTCGAAGGGTCGGCTCGGTTGCGCCATGCTATCAATCACGATCCCCGACAGTGCTGACACACCGAGTTGTGCTGAGTCCCACCTAACCACATCTGAGCTGGACAAACGTCCACCACCACGCCGCGACACCGCTCGGTATTGTCCGATTCACCTCCATGCCCTAGGCTCCCGCGCTCGTGTGGACACGCGCGGTACTGGAACCGCGAAAAGAAGTGATGCGGTGGGCGATCATCGTCGTGATCGCCGTCCTGGCCGGGTATCTCGCGGTACTGCTCGGCGACCCTCGGCACTTCTACACCGACGACACCGAGGCGCAGTACGTGCCGATGTGGCAGCTGCTCGGCAACGAACTGCGAGCCGGGCGATTCCCGGCGATGGTGCCCTGGGAATGGATGGCGGGCAACTACAGCCTCGAGGAGGCCGGGCTCTACAACCCGGCGCAGCTGCTCGTCTACCTGCTCGCCCCCTCGTTCGACGATCTCGCCCTGTACGCGACCGCGGTGAAGTTCGTGTTCTCCGCGATCGCGGCGCTCGGCGTGTTCCGGATCTGCCTGGCCTACGGCGCCAAGGCGCCACTGGCCGCGGTGGCCGGGGTGGCGTTCCCGTTCAGCGGCTGGTTCCTGTTCTTCGACGAGGCCAGCTGGTTCACCTCGCAGACCGGCACCGCCTGGCTCGTGCACGCCTGGGCCTCGGCCGTGCTCTACGCGCGCGGGCGCAGCGGGCCGATCCCCCTGTTCGTCTTCCTGTACCTGGCGCTGACCATCCAATACGCCTTCCCCGCTGTCGAATCCGGGCTGATGATCGCCGCCGTCGCGGCGGGTGAGTACCTGTACCAGCGCCGGTGGGCGCCGGTCCTGCGGGTCGTCGCCGCGTCCGGGCTCGCGGCACTGGCCTCGCTGGTCGCCAATCTGCCGATCCTGCTGTCCTCGCAGGCCACCTGGCGCGGTGACGTGTCGACCATCCACAACGACCCCTTCCTGACCGTGCCGTGGTCGGAATCGCTCAATGCCAGCCTGCCCAGCACGGTGCCCGCCTTCACCGCCTGGTGGGGCCATGTGCAGCCGTTACCGATGGTCTACATCGCCTGGTTCGTGATCCCGGCGCTGGCCTTCATCGACTGGAAGGCCGCCGCCCGCGCGGCCGCCGAATGGAGCGGGATCGCGCTGTTCGCCGTCGCCACGCTGATGTGGACCGCGGGCCCGGGCGCGATCGGCCCGCTGCGCTGGCCCGCGCGGGTGCTGCCGATGCTGGCGATCGCGCTGCTGGTACTCGTGTGTGTGCTGCTCAGCCGCTACGGGGCATTCGATTCCTCGCGGCGGCGGTACGCGGCGGCGGGCGCGCTGATCGGCCTGCTGTTCCTGCGATCCTTCTCCGCCGCACCGAAACTCCTCGACCGGCACGTCCTCGGGGTGGCGGTCGTGGTCGCGCTCGGCGCGGCCTCGCTGTGGCTGGCGCGCACGCGCGGCATCGCCGCGGCCGCCGCGCTCACCATCGTCGCCACCGGACCCATCGCCTTCGCGCAGGTGGCAGCGGCGCCGGCGACCCCGCTGTCGTACGGGTTCCCGGAGCGACGCTCGGAGATGACGGCGGCCTTCCCCGACTTCGATGGCCGCACACTGCAATTGGCCGACCGGATCGCGGTGCGCGACGACGAGCGGACGCTGGCGGGCACCTACGGGTCCATCGCGCTCGGCAGCTACGCCAAGAACCTCGGCCTGCAGTACGTGAACGGCTACACCCCGGTCGGTCACGCGGCCTTCGCCGGTCTGCTCTGCATGGCCTGGGACGGCGGCACCTGCCCCGACGCCTACCGCAGGGTCTTCGCCGTCGAGCCGTCGACCGATACGCCGATCGTGGACCTGATGCGCCTGGATCGCGTTGTCCTGCAACGCGCCCAGTACCCCGACGCGGGCGAGAAGCCGGCACCGGCCGGCTGGAAGTTCGTCCACTATCCCGGCCACGAACACCAGATCTGGGTGCTGGAACGGGTGAACCCGCTGCCCTCGCCCGGCGACCTGATCGCGCACGAGTCGGGCGTGCACGCGACCGTGATGGCCGACGGCGGGTTGACCAACCGCGCGACGGTCTCCTCGGGCACCGGCGGCCGAGTCGTACTGTCCCGCTTGGCCTGGCCCGGCTACCACGCGACGCTCGGCGGGCAGGAGATCCCGGTGCGCGCCGTCGCGGGAACCTTCGTCGCGGTCGACGTCCCGCCGGGTACGCACAACGCCGAACTGGTGGTCACGTGGCGGCCGCCGGGCCTGTCGATCAGCTTGCCGAGCGCGGTGCTCGCGCTCCTCGGAATCGCCCTGCTGCAGTGGTGGTTCCGGCGCGGGGGGCGGCGGGCCCCCCCCCCCCGGGGGCGCCCGCGGGGCCGGTCGATCCGCTGGCCGCGCGGGGGGCGCGCGCCCCTCGCAACCCCCCTGCGGCTGGGGGGGTCCGGGCGCGGCCCCCGGCGCCCCACCGAGCCGGTGGCTCAGCCCGTGCCGGTCGCCGTCGAATCCTGAACGCGGGCGCCCTGTTTCAGGCGCCGATGCGCGCGGCCAGGTGCGGCCACGCCGCGTGCAGATCCGTCTCGAACTGGCCCCAGGTGTGCGAGCCCGTCGGCCGGTGGACGTGCGTGGCGGGGATGCCCAGCTGGGCGAGGCGGCCGGCGAAGGCGGCGGTGCAGGCGCCGGCGATGGCCTCCACCGGCGGCATCGGCAGGCCGTGATCGTTGGGGCCGGGGATGCCGGTGGCCGCGGCGAGGAAGATCGTCTTGCCTGCGAGCCTGCCCGCGTTGGCGAACACATCGTGAGCCCGCCAGCCCGGCCCGCCGGGCAGGCCCCACATGTTCCCCGGGTTGCCGCCGCCGCGCACCGCGACCGCGCTGGCCAGGCCGATCCCGGCCGGATCCGCCGACCAGGGGCAGCCGCTCAGCGCGGCGACCGCGTCGAAGCGTGGGCCGCCCTGGATCGTCAGGTCGAGCGCGGAGCCCGCGCTCATCGACACACCGACGATGGCGTTGCGGCCGCTGGCGCCGAGCGCGCCGTCGATCACCTCGGGCAGTTCCTGGGTCAGGTAGGTCTCCCAGCGCGGGCGGCCGAGGCTCGGGTCCTCGGAGATCCAATCGGTGTAGAGGGTGAACGCGCCGCCCACCGGCATCACCACGTTGACGAACTTGTCGGCGAAGAAGCCGCGCACATCGGTGTCGTCCCACCAGGAGATCCCGTCGGCACCGCCGCCTGCCCCGGTGAGCAGATACACCGTCGGCGCGCCCGCCCCCGCGGCCTTGATCACCTTGTTCTGGATGACCCGGCCCATCGCCGGGGAATACACATCGAGCTGGACCGCCCGGCCGCCCAGGGGCACCTCGCCCGCCACCCGCGCGCCGGGATCGGCATTCGCGTTGGCGCCCCCGAGCACGGCGACGAGAACACACACCACAGCAAGCCACAGTCTCGATGCAGTCACCACCTCGGTATACCCCGCGACGTGAGCCGACACACCGTGCCACGCCCCGCCTCGACGGCTTCGATATCGAGGGTGAGCAGGGTCACCGAAGATCTCGGAACTCGACAAAAGAGGGCTCTCACCTGCGGGCCACCGTCATGCGTCACAGATACCGCGGGGGAAAATCAGGTGATTTCTGTCGGTGGTGACCGGAATACTGGCCCGCGCCCGATGAGTTGGACAGTTGCACACCGTCTCAAGTTCATGAGGTGCCGAGGACTCACCGTCTGCGACTCGGCATCGGGTGATGACCGCGCGCCCAGCCGACCGCATGCTCCTGGAGGTACCCCAATGCCAGCCGACCTGTCCACGCCCAAGCAGGGCGGGACACCGCTCGTCATCCGGGTACTCGTCCTGGCGACCTTCGTGGTGATCCTCAACGAGACCATCATGATCAACGCCATCCCCCGGTTGATGGCCGATCTGCACGTCACCGAGGTGGCCGCGCAGTGGGTCTCCACCGCGTTCATGCTCACGATGGCCGCCATCATCCCCACCACCGGCTGGTTCCTGCAGCGGGTCACCACCAGGCAGGCCTACGCGACCGCGATGGGCGTGTTCATCGCGGGCACCGTCCTCTCGGCGCTGGCCCCGACCTTCGCCGTGCTGCTGATCGGCCGGATCATCCAGGCAGGCGGCACCGCGGTGATGATGCCGCTGCTGATGACCACCCTGATGACCGTGGTCGCCGAGCGGGACCGCGGCAAGGTGATGGGCAACGTCACCCTGGCCATCTCCGTCGCCCCGGCGATGGGCCCGGTCATCTCCGGTCTGATCCTGCAGGTCGCGTCGTGGCGCTGGCTGTTCGTGATCATGCTGCCGATCGCCGGTGTGGTCACCTGGCTGGGTCTGCGCCAGCTGGAGAACGTCGGTGAGCCGGAGGCCGGTTCGATCGACGTGCTCAGTGTGGCGCTGGCCGCGCTCGGCTTCGGCGGGCTCGTCTACGGCCTGAGCCAGTTCCACGGTGGCAGCTACACCACCGCGGGTCTGATCGTCGCCGGCGGTGTGGTGCTGGTGGCCGCGTTCGCCCTGCGTCAGTTCCAGTTGCAGCGCAACGGAACTCCGCTGCTGGACCTGCGGGTGTTCCTGTCGGGCACCTACGCCAAGGCGCTGGTGCTGATGGCCGTCGCGTTCCTGGCGATGATGGGGTCGATGATCCTGCTGCCGCTGTACCTGCAGAACCTGCGGCACCTGAGCCCGCTGGAGACCGGCCTGCTCGTCATGCCGGGTGGTCTGGCCATGGGCCTGCTCGGCCCGACCGTCGGCAAGCTGTTCGACAAGTTCGGCGGCCGCGTGCTGGTGATCCCCGGTGCCATCGGCATCGCGGTCTCGCTGGCCGGCTTCACCCAGATCTCGCTGACCATGCCGTACTGGCAGCTGCTCGGCCTGCACATCCTGCTGATGATCTCCCTGGCCGCCGCGTTCACCCCGGTGTTCACCCTCGGCCTCGGCGCCCTGCCCATGCACCTGTACTCGCACGGCAGCTCGATGCTCGGCACCCTGCAGCAGGTCGCGGCCGCCTTCGGCACCGCGCTGGTGGTGACGGTCATGTCCGCCCGCAGCACCTCGCTCATCGACGAGGGCACCGACCCGACCACCGCCGCCCTCGACGGCATGCGCCTGGCCTTCCTGGTCTCGGCCGTCCTGGCCCTGATCGTCATCGCCATGGCCGTCCTGCTCCCCAACCGCTCCGCCAACCCGCACGGAGCACACGGCGCGCAGGACGCCGAGGAACCGACGACCCCGGAACTCGTCAAGAACTGACGTCCAGATCGGAAGTCCCCTGGTCACTGTCGGTGACCAGGGGATTTTCGCACCCACCACCGAGCAGCACGGAACTCAACTCACCGAACTCCGCAAGCCGTGGTTGTACGGAGAAACCGACGAAAACACGGAAATCTTCACCGTGATATTGCGGAAGTAGGGGCCATACGTACAGCGTGGAGGCGACTCGGTTGGCTGAATCCTCGTCTGTTGCGGCCCCACAGTGCCACCACTAGGCTGGCGATGAAGGCTTGGGGAGGGGGATACGCGTGGCGGGGGAAAACGAAACGCCCGGGGCAGCTTTCGCGATGGTGCCGGACGATGTGACCGATGCCGGCGTCTATATC
Organism: Nocardia neocaledoniensis; assembly: GCF_029868625.1. GTDB lineage: Bacteria > Actinomycetota > Actinomycetes > Mycobacteriales > Mycobacteriaceae > Nocardia > Nocardia neocaledoniensis_A. The sequence goes on from NZ_JARWOJ010000047.1 coordinate 38,089, forward strand.
CAGCAGGTCGCGGAGTCCCTGATCAACGGGCTCGGCACGCTTGACCGCGAGGTATCGACCGCCCTGGACAGTTGGACTGGTGCGGCAGCAGAGGCATTCGGGGACGGCTGGACCGAAACCAAGAAGGGTGCCGCAGACGTACTGAACGCCCTCACGACGATGGGTGAGCTGCTGGGCATCGCAAGCAAAGCCGTTGCCAGCCAAGACATCTCGAACTCCGAAACTTTCAGTGCACTCGACCTACCGCAATTGAACATGTAATGGCCGACGACTCCCGCGATTTCACCTTCGACATCGACGAGTTGGACCAGCTCATCAGCCGCGCCAATGGGTTCATCGGCTTCCTCACCGAAAGCCTCGATGGCATCGACAACCGAATCGCCTCCATCCAGCAAAACTGGCAGGGGGCCGCTGCTGATGCCCAAGAGGAAGCCTACCGAGAATGGGCTACCGGGGCTGCCACGGTAATCGAAGGACTCACCCAGATGTACAACGCCGCCGTTACCGCACGAAACGCGTACAGTGCGGCACAGCAAGCCAACTTGAGAATGAGCGGTGGCTGACTTCCATGGCCGCAATCTCGCCGCAGTCCTATGAAAGCGCGGCCACAGCGTGCTACGACTTGTCGGAAAAATTCCAAACCGTCTACGAAACGCCGCAAACCGTACTGTTGGAAACAAGCGCAATGGCAGGTGGCTACGAAGCAGTCAAGTCGTGGTCGAAATCCTACGATGACCGCGCCGCCGCATTGACAATGGTTGCAACCAACTTCGCGCGGGCTCTGCAACACTACGGGGACATACTGACGGCGTCCGGTTACAACTGGAAGTCCTCAGAACACACAGCGAACCGCAATCCCAACAAGGGCGACCCACCGGCATTGCCCACCGGAATCCCGTCCGAGCTACCCTACGGCGCGGGCGCAGTCGTCGGTATAGCATCGTCGGGAGCCTATACCAATGGTCTTCAGACAGATTGGACCGAACTACAGGACAAGGTCACCACACTTGTCACTGGCGGCCAAGTCCCCGACGGAGATACCGACAAACTCGCACGCGCCGCAACTATGTGGAAAACCTTCGCCAATTCAGACCCTCTTGAATACGGCGTGGCACGACTATTAACCGTCGCCTCCGGACTGGAACAAGGCTACGGAACCGACGTCCCGGACGATATCCCGAACCATGCGGCCAACCTCCGCAAGCTGGCGGACAAACTCCGCGAAATCCGCACCGCCGCGCACGACATCGCCAATGCAGTCGAGACCCACAACACTGCCTTGGCGAAAATGCGTGCAGACATCAATACCCAGTTCGCAGCGGTAGTCATCGTCACAGCCATATCAATCGGGCGTTCGATGGTGAATGTCAAGGAGCAGCCAGCGAAGGAAAAGGCGCCGAGCAAGCAGCCGTCGCAGTCGCCCAACGACAACAAGGTCGAGATAGATATCGACTTCCTGAACGATGCAGCTTGGGCCATAGCCGGGCCGGCCAACGCATTCCTCGCCACCCTCAGTACCCTTAATTTCACCACCGCCGCGGTGACAAACGGCGATCTCCTGGCCATCGTCGAGTTGCCGATAATTGTAACCACAGTGGACCCGACACAATCCACCAATGGCCTCGGTACCCAATGGGATAAGGTACAAGGGCCTGTTCCGAGCTCAATTTCCATGAGTCAAATGAGGAGAATTCATATCCTCGACGGCGACGGAAAAGGGAACGGCGGCCACGCTCCCGGCGTCGGTATTCCAGGAAAGAATGAATTTCCGGATACCAAAGTTTGGACAGACGATCACATCATCAACAGCATTGAGGATGTCGCCAAGAATCCCGATCAGGTTCCGGTATTTCAGAACCACGGCACTTGGAAGGTCACCGGAACGCGAGATGGCGTTCTTATCGAGGTTATCGTGGATCCGTCGGGTAACATTATCACCGGTTACCCGGTGAGCGGTCCAGGCGTATATAAAAACGACGAAAATGGCAACCCGATCAAGTAAAGTTAGGTGACAACCATGGATTCTGATGATAGGCCGAGCGCGAGGCGTAAAAGGCAACAACTCACTCCGGAGCAGAAGGCCCGATATGTAAAGATGGGCAACGACTCCACGGCCCTACTAGAACGGTTTGCGAACCGTCTGCGGCCCGAAGTGTTGGCGCAGTGCCAAACTTACAGCGAAGTTGGTGAGTGGACATTACTGATCGATAACCTATGCGCCAGCCTGGTGAAGGATAAGGTTTCGATCAGCCCGGCCGAGCGTGATGCGCTGGCTGATGTGATGGCATTGTTTGGGGACCCAAACGAAAATTCATATATGGTGTATATCGATAGTTATGAGCGGGTGTTAGAAGAGCTGAACATTAGCCCAGAGTAGATGTAACCGGAAACGTCTTGATCGGGCTGACGATCCCGTCGATCGTGCTGGCGTGCGTGCTCAGCGTCGTCGACGAGGCGCGCAGCGCGTCCAAGTCGGCCTTGACCGTCTCGCCCAAAGATCCTCACCTCTTCGATTCAAACCTACCCGGACGGACACGTTCATCGGTCAGCGCAACTCTGGCAGGCCCCGAGCACATCTGCTGCGCGTTCGGGGGATGGAATCGGGCACGGGGGATGGGTATCGTGACAGGCCGAAGGGGCGGGGACTTCCCGGCACGAGGGCAGAACAAGGTCGAGGAGGGGCCGCGATGCGGTGCAGTCTGGCGGTGTCGAGCGCGATCGGTGTGCTGATCCTGGCGACCGGATGCGGGACGTCCGACGGGGAAGGTGCGACGGGGGCCAGCACGGCGAGTGGGCAGGCGATGGCGGCTGACGTGCCTGCTGGGTTCGACACGTGTAAGGACATTCCGAAGGCGGTGCTGGATTCGGAGGGGCTGCACAAGGCCAGTTCGAACAACAATGCCGACTATGACGGTGCGGGTGGGGTCAAGTGGCGGGGGTGCAGTTGGGTGATGTCCGATGGATACGGAGTCGGGATCACCACGACCAACCTCACTGTCGAGAAGGTACGAGCAAACACCAAGTTGACCGTCCGCGACGAGTATGTCGTCAACGGGCGATCTGCGCTGGCCACCAGCCGTGCCGACCACAAGAACCCGCGATCGGTCTGCACGCTGAACGTCGCGATGCAGGGCGGGAGCCTCGAGTTCTCACTGGACAACCCTGACTCGCGCGACAAGACGGGCCACCTCGACACCTGCATGCTGGCGCGTGGCCTCGCGGAGAAGATCGTTCCGCTGATTCCGGCGAACGCATAAGCACATTCGACCGACATTTTGACCGGGGGAGATTGACGTGAGCGGCGAACGGCCCTTGCAGGACCTGTTGACAGAAGCAGCCGAAGGAAGGCTGTCGGTGACCTTCGGCGGCTCTGTCCGACTCGATGCCGAGGAGTTCGTCTACATCGAGCGGGAGTGCAAGACCTTCCTGGATTTGATCACCGAACTTCAGCGCACAGCGACCGACATCTCCAACCGCGAAGTGTGGGGGCTTGGCGAAGCCGTCGCCGAACTGACTTCGGCGCAAACCCTGGTGCGCCGCTTCCGCGAGAAGGGCCAGGGATCGGACAACAGCGTGCACGCCGTCCTCGAACAGCATTATCAGATCGTGGAAGACCTCCAAGTCCTCCACCGCACGATCGCGCAGAAGTTCCAGGCGAGCGACGCCGAATTCGCCTCCCGCTACAACGAATTGATGGCCGCTGTACCGCAACCCGGCACACCGGGCGGCGGCGACACCGCGGAAGATCGAGCCTGAGGACACGGCGATGGCTTTCGAGGATCCCCAGATCAAGACCAAAGAGTTGCCGGTCGATTTCAGTCACGAGCAGATCAACAGCGCGTTCAATCCGTTGCAGCCCAACGACAACGCACTGGCGGCGGCCGGTCAGTACGCGCAGATCGCGCAGAAATGGCGCGAGGGTGTCGCCGTGTTCGCGGACCGGATGCGGCGCGCCAGTTCGGCGGCGTGGGACGGCGCGGCCGCCGAGAAGTCGCGGACGGCGATCGCGAACTACACGCAGCGGGCCACCGAGCTGACGCCGGAGCTGGAGGCGCTGGCCAGTCGGGTCCACGAGACCGCCCAAGCGATCACCTCGACCAAGGATGCCTTGCCCGAGGTCGTCCAGAAGTTCAGCTGGACCTCTCCGAGCACCTGGGACAACGCCTTCGACGGCGACGAACGCGAGGACGCCGAGGAGAAGGCCCGTGAGGTGATGGGGAACAACTACGTCACCCCGTTCGGGGCCGCCGACGGCATCGTGCCCAAGCTGTCCACCCCGGTCAGCCCGACCAACCCGCTCTATTCCACGGTCGACGACGGCACCGGCGGCAACAACGACGACAACAACAACGGGAGCACCGGCGGCGGTACCGACAACGGTGACGATTCGCCGACCACCGACCCGGCCGCCACCGAAACCCCCACGGACGAGCAGGAACCCACCACCGACGAAACCCCGACGACCGACGAGTCGGCCGACGACAGCACTGACGACGGCGACCACAGCGACGACGACACCTCGCCCAGCAGCGCCACCCCGACCGACACCACTCCGGCCGCGACCACACCGACCTCCGGCACACCGTCGACCGGCGCGCCAGGCGGCGGCACGGGCGGTGGAACCGGCGGTGGCGGTGGCGGTTCCGGCGCGCCCGGCACCGGCCTGATGGCGCCCGGCGCGGGTCGCAGCGTTGCGGGTGCCCCGAGCCCGGGGACCCCGGCCGCGGCGGCGGC
>NZ_JARWOJ010000048.1 GCF_029868625.1 Nocardia neocaledoniensis
GGTCGCGATGGCGCCGATCTGGGCGCGCACGCGTTCGGCCAGTTCCTCGCGCAACTGCTCCGGGTCGACCTCGACGCCCTGCTTGAGCACGACATAGGCCAGCGGAAGATGGCCCTTGAGCTCGTCCGGGACGCCGATGACGGCACACTCCGCGATCGCCTCGTGCCCCGCGATCGCGGCCTCGATGCTGCCCGCGGAGAGCCGGTGTCCGGCCATGTTGATCACGTCGTCGCTGCGGCCGAGGACGTAGAGGTAGCCGTCCTCGTCGAAGTAGCCGGAATCACCGGTGAGGTAGTGGCCGGGAAACGCGGACAGATAGGAACGGATGAACCGGTCGCGGTCGCGCCACAGGCCGGTCAGCGCGCCGGGCGGCAGCGGCAGGCCGATGACGATGTTGCCCTCGACCCCGGTGGCCACCGGATTGCCGTTCGCGTCGAGCACCCGCAGCCGGTACCCGGGCACCGGAACGCACGACGAACCGGGCTTGACCGGCAGTTCCTGCAGGCCGAGCGGGTCTGCGCAGATCGGCCAGCCGGTCTCGGTCTGCCACCAGTGATCGACCACCGGGATGTCGGGATGATCGGCGAGCAGGGTGTCCGACGCCCATTCGAAGGTGGCCGGGTCGAGCCGCTCGCCCGCGCAGAACAGCGCGCGCAGGCGGGACAGGTCGTGGCGATGCGCCGCGGTGGCCTCGGGGTCGGCGCGGCGGATCGCGCGCAGCGCGGTCGGGGCGGTGAACAGCACCCGCACGTCGTGCTCGTCGACGATCCGCCAGAAGGCGCCCGCGTCGGGGGTGCCGACCGGTTTGCCCTCGTAGAGCACGGTCGTGGCGCCGACCAGCAGCGGCGCGTAGACGATGTAGGAGTGGCCGACGACCCAGCCGACATCGGAGGCCGCCCAGAACACCTGGCCGGGGCCGACGTCGTAGATGTTGCGCATCGACCAGGTCAGCGCGACCGCGTGGCCGCCGTTGTCGCGCACCACGCCCTTCGGCTTCCCGGTGGTGCCCGAGGTGTACAGGATGTAGAGCGGGTCGGTCGCGGCGACCGAGACCGGCTCGGCCGGTTCGACCCCGGCAACGGTGGCGTCCCAGTCGACCCAGCGGGCCGCGACGGTCTCCGCCGAGGACGGCAGCACATCGGTCGCGGGCAGCGGGGCGGCGAACTCGATGGTCGGGAAGTCGGCCCGCTGTTTGACGATCACCGTGCGCACCGAGGTGGTCTCGGCCAGATCGAGCGCCTGCAGCACGATCGGCGGGTACTCGATGCGCCGGTTCGGCTCCAGCCCGCCGGAAGCGGTGACCACGAGCACCGGCTCGGCGTCATCGATGCGGGCGGCCAGCTCGGGCGCGGCGAAACCACCGAACACCACCGAGTGCACCGCGCCGATCCGGGCGCAGGCCAGCATCGCGATCACGGCCTCGGGGATCATCGGCAGGTAGATCACCACGCGGTCGCCCGCCGTGACGCCGAGATCGCGCATGGTGCCCGCGAATCGGGCGACCTCGTCGAGCAACTCGGCGTAGGTGTAGACGGTGGTGGTGTCCGTCATAGCGGAGACATATATGAGGGCGGCCTGATCGGCGCGCCCGCCCTCGGCGGCGGGGCCGGTTCGCACGTGCCGGTCGAGCGCGTTGACGCTGGTGTTGAGGCGGGCACCGGGGAACCAGCGGGCCGAGCGCTTGTCGGCGGCGTCGAGGATCTGCTCCGGCTCGACATCCCACTCGATGGCCTGAGCTGCGACGGACCAGAAGTCGGCTGGATCGACCAGACTGGTCTGATAGACCGGTCTGTACTCGTGTTCGGTGTCCAAACCCGTGACTCCCTAGCCTCGCTTCGATGCCCGCTCGATAGATCCAGATGATTGTGGCAGACTTCACGCGACACCCGATGGGGTGCCGCGACCTTTGGTTTTGCCTGGAACGGGCAGGTCATCGCGCGGACCTCGACCGGGAGTCAGCCAAGAAGTTATTGATCCGTTAGAATCTGTTGTCACTTATTCGGGCAGTCGTAGACGCAATTTCTCGGCCAGCCGCAGTTCTCGGCCAGTCACTCTGGCGAGCCACCATTGCGCCTGTGGAGGTTCGCTGATGGCGCCAAGGCACGAGGCCAGTTTGGAAAGTGAGTGGGAGATGCGTGACGCCGCTAGGTCCGGCAGCAAGCGCTGGGCGCTCGGCAACTGGGACCTGCGTTGGAAGGTTACGGCCGTGCTGGCCGTGCCGCTCGCGGTCGCGGTCGGGCTCGGCGTGTCGAGAATTACCTCGGAGTTCTCGGAAGCCAACCGGTTGTCGAGCATCAATGAGCAGGTAGACACGATTCCGTCGGTCACCGGGCTGAGCGCGATGACCGCCAAGGTCGCCGGCAGCCAGATGGTGCCCGCCGGCGGCGGCGCGACCCTGGTCACCGATCAGGACCTCACCGACCTCGACACCGCCATCGGCGCGGCCGAGACCTCACTGGGACGCCTCGTCGACCTGCCGGAGGCGCACTCCTCGCTCGAACGCATGGTCAAGCAGGCCAAGGCGGTGCGGGCGCAGGGCAAGGCGCTCACCTCCTCGGCCGAACCGGCGCTGGCCGGGGTCGACCAGATGCGCCGCGACAGCGTCAGCGTCGTGGAGACCACCGTCGCGCAGGTGAGCGACCCGGTGATGGACACCGCGAAGCTGCGCCTGGTCGACACCCTGAACACCCGCTCCGTGCTCGTGAGCCAGCTGGCCGCGATCTCCGAGATGCTGCGCGGGCTGCCGAACGGCCCGCAGGACTACCTCACCGGTGTCGCGACCGAGCGGCACATGCTCGACGTGCTGGCCAACCGCCTGCCCGACGGCGATCCGGTGATCGCCGAGCTGAAGGCACAGGCCGACACCAGGCAGAACCTCGTCACCGGCCCGGACGTGCAGGCGGGCAAGCTGCCCATCGGTGAGATGCGTACCTCGCTCTACACCAGCCTCGGGGCCTACCAGGGCGTCGTCGACGAGTCCAGTAAGGCCATCGAGGTCCTGATGGACGACCTGACGTCCTCGGCCGCCACCGGCGCGTGGACCTACACCGGCGTCGTCATCGCGACCATCCTCGCCGCGCTGCTGCTCGCGGTGTTCGTCGCCCGCTCGATGATCGTGCCGCTGCACCGCCTGCGCCTCGCCGCGCTGCGCGTCGCCGAATCCGATCTGCCGCACGAGGTCGCCCAGCTCCGCAACGGCGCCGCCCCCGAGGACGTGCCGCTCGAGCCGATGCCGGTGCGTTCGGCCGAGGAGATCGGCCAGCTCGCCCGCGCCGTCGACGACATCCACGGCCAGGCGCTGCGCCTGGCGAGCGATCAGGCGCAGATGCGTTCGCAGGTCAACGACATGTTCGAGACGCTGGCCCGGCGCTCCAAGTCGCTCGTCGACCATCAGCTCACCCTCATCGAGGCGATGGAGTACGACGAGAAGGACCCGCGCCTGCTCGAGAACCTCTTCCGCCTCGACCACCTCGCGGCGCGCATGCGCCGTAACGGCGACAACCTGCTCATCCTCGCCGGTACGAAGCAGCGCAGGACCAAGTCGGCTCCGGTCGAGATCGCCGACGTGCTGCGTGCCGCGATCTCCGAGGTCGAGGACTACGAGCGCGTCAAGCTCGGCGCCACCCCGCGCGGCTCCCTGGTCGAACCGGCCGCCTCCGACATGGCGCACCTGTTCGCCGAGCTGCTCGACAACGCGCTGCGCGCCTCCCCGCCGGAGACCGACGTCAAGTTCACCTTCGCCCAGGCCCACGATCAGGGTCTGCTGATCGAGGTCGCCGACCGCGGTATCGGTATGCCGCCCGCGGAGATGTCCGACATCAACCGCAGGCTCGAGCAGACCGCCGAGCCCGGCCCCGACACCGCCCGCCACATGGGTCTGTTCGTGGTCGGCAGGCTCGCCGAGCGGCACGGGCTGACCGTGCGGCTGCGGCCCACCTTCGACACCGCGCGCGATCCCGGCGTCACCGTCACCGTGCACGTGCCGGTCGGCCTGATCGTCACCGGCGCCGGTGGCCCGGCCCTGGCCAAGCAGCAGCCGCAGCCGAACCCGGCGCAGCCGCAGCGGCCGAACCCGCAGAACCAGCCGAGCACGATGCAGACCCGCGCCATCACCCGGACGCCGGGCGGCAACATGATGGTCACCGTCGACCCCGGCGTGAGCAGCGGCCCGATCCCGAACGGCGCGGGCGGCCTGCCGCAGCGTCAGCCGGGCAACTCGATGGCACAGGGCCTGCAGCAGGACGCGGCCGAGCAGTCGTCGCCGACGCTGCGTCCGCCCGTGCCCGGCCAGGGCAATGTGCCGCAGCGCGGCAAGCTCGCCGCCGCCGCGCTGCCCAAGCGCAATGTCACGCCCGGTGGTCCGGGTGGACCAGGTGGGCCGCAGCGCCCGCAGGGCCCGCAGGGTGCCGCGCCGGCCCAGCCCGGTGATCCCAAGCCCGCCGGTGCGCCGCAGTCGCTGGCCGGCGGTCTGCCGCAGCGTCAGCCGGGTGCCAACGGCGCTCCCGCGCGCGATCAGGCCCAGCCGCCGCGCGATACGGCGCCGCCGCAGCGCGACACCACCGCCGGTGGTCTGCCGCAGCGCTCGCCCGGTGCCAGCGGCGCTCCGCAGCGCGACCCGTCCGTCGGCCTGCCGCAGCGCGATCCGTCGAACCGCCTACCCCAGCGGGACCAGACCGGCGGTCTGCCGCAGCGTGACCCTTCGGGTGGCCTCCCGCAGCGGGACCAGACCGGCGGCCTGCCGCAGCGTGACCCGTCGAATGGTCTCCCGCAGCGCGAGCAGACCGGTGGTCTGCCGCAGCGTGACCCGGCCGCCGGGCTCCCGCAGCGCGATCCGGCGGGTAACGGCGCGCCCCAGCGTGATTCGGGCCCCGCGCAACGCGATCCGTCGACCGGTCTGCCGCAGCGCTCGCCGTCCAACGGTCTGCCGCAGCGTGATCCGGCGCCGCGTCTGCCGCACCGCGAGCAGACCGGTGGTCTGCCCCAGCGCGACCCGTCGAACGGGCTGCCACAGCGGGATCAGACCGGTGGATTGCCGCAGCGTGACCCGTCGGGTGGCCTGCCGCAGCGCGAGCAGACCGGTGGTCTGCCCCAGCGCGACCCGTCGACCGGTCTCCCGCAGCGTGGCGGCCAGCCGGGCGGCCTGCCCCAGCGTGAGCCCGCCGCCGGGCAGCGTCCCGGCAACGGCCTGCCCCAGCGTGGTGAGTCGGGTATCCCTGCGCCGCAGCGTGATTCGGGCGATTCGGGCCTGCCGCAGCGCGCACCCGCCGCCGGGTTGCCGCAGCGTGAGGCGCCCAACGGCCTGCCGTCGCGTCCGGCTGCCCCGAATGGGCTGCCGCAGCGCGATCCCGGCGCTACTGTGGTACCGCAGGCGACAGCCGGCCCAGGAGTGGCTCTGCCGCAACGGGATCGGGATCCTGCGGAGCCGGAGAACGCTGCGTCGGCAGGGCGTGATCCGGGTCGGCACAGTTTCCGGTCCAATCCGGCCAAGGCTGCGTCGTTCTTCCAGACCAGGTTGCAGCCGGCACCGGAGGGCGATTCCGTGATGGGCGGAACGCCGATCTTCGCGGAGATGATGTCTGCGTGGCTCTCGGATGAGAATTCCGACCGGTCCCAGATGGCCGCTGCCTTCGAATCACCCGGTGACGAAGGATGGCAGGCCGCTCGCCGGGCCAGCGAGGCGCAAGCAGAGGTTCGAACCGCTGCCGGCTTGCCTCAGCGCAATCCGGGCGGCAGGCTCGTGCCCGGTGGTGTCAGCGGTAGGGCCGACAGCACCCCGCACCGTGATCCCGAAACGATCAGGTCCAGCTTGAGTCGTCACCAGCAGGGCGTCCGGGATGGCCGCGCAATGAAGGCAATGAACCTAACCGGAGATAAAGGAGACCGATGAACCCCGATCTAGGTGGTACGAACCGTCAGCTGGATTGGCTGGTTTCGAACTTCGCCAACGAGGTTCCTGGCGTAGCCCATGCCGTCCTGGTCTCGGCTGACGGCCTGCTGATGGCCGCGAGTGCCCAGCTCCCGGTGGACCGCGCGGAGCAGCTCTCCGCCGTGACCGCCGGCCTGGCAAGCCTTTCCGTCGGCGTGTCGAATCTGTTCGAAGGCGGTACGGTACTGCAGTCCGTCGTCGAGATGGAGCACGGCTACCTGCTGCTCATGGCAGTCGGTGACGGGTCCTACTTGGCGGTCCTGACCAACACGTCGTGCGACATCGGTCAGGTCGGCTACGAAATGGCTCTGTTGGTCGAGCGTGTGGGCCAGACCGTCCAGGCCACGCCACGCGTCACGATGGGTTCCTGATGGTGGGATGGACATAGACGATCACCGCATGGGGAGCGCCGAGCCGAGTCTCGTTCGCCCGTACTCGCTGACTGCCGGCCGCACCAGGCCGGCGGTCGAGTTGGCGTTGGAGGCCCTCGTTGCATCGCATCCGGTCGCCATGGAGCGGCAGTTCGAACTGAACAACCTCGAAACGTCCATCGTGGAGTTGTGCAGGCAATCGCCGTCCGTTGCCGAGATAGCTGCCCAATTGGGTATCCCGATCGGGGTGGCCAGGGTTCTCGTGGCCGATCTCATCGAGGCCGGCCACGTCCGGGTCTCGGCAACATTGAAAGACGATTCCAGCGACGATGAACGTCGCGAGCTGATCGAAAGGGTTCTCAGTGGACTCCGGCGTATTTGATTCGACGGCGCAGGTCGACACCCGCACGAGCAAGCCGACTTCGGCGAAGATCGTTGTCGCCGGTGGCTTCGGTGTCGGTAAGACCACGTTGGTCGGTGCGGTGTCGGAGATCGTTCCGCTGCGCACCGAGGCGTTGGTCACCAACGCCAGTACCGGAATCGACAACCTGACCGGCATTCCGATGAAGTCGACCACCACGGTGGCGATGGACTTCGGCCGTATCAGCCTCGCCGACGACCTGGTCCTGTACCTGTTCGGTACCCCGGGCCAGTACCGGTTCTGGTTCATGTGGGACGACCTGATCCGCGGCGCCATCGGCGCCGTGGTGCTCGTCGATACCCGCAGGCTGGAAGACAGCTTCGCCGCTGTCGACTACTTCGAAGCGCGCGGCCTGCCGTTCCTGGTCGCGCTCAACGAGTTCGACGACGCGCCGAAGTATCCACTCGAGGACATCCGCCAGGCCCTGGCGGTTCCCGCCGACGTGCCGATCATGTCGATCGACGCCCGTCGCCGGGAACCCGCCAAGCAGGCCCTGGTCTCCCTCACCGAATACGCCCTGCGCAAGGTGATGCAGGGCTACTGAGCCGAGCCGGGGCTGCCGCGATGAAGGCCGCAGCCCCGCACTCGCTCCCGCTGTGCCCTCATCCATAGGGCGCTCGGCGGCACGTGGACTTCCCCGGCGAAACTCCGTTCGGCCCTGCTGCTCCCGAAACCCGGGTGTGGGATCGAGCGCGATGAACCATGCCGCCGTCAGCCGTGGCGGTCGTCGTCGCTGGGTTCGTTCAGTGCCGAAATATCGCCACGATCGCAATAGTGAGCAGCACCCCGACTATTGCCACCACGAACCCGGTGAAGGCCACGATCAGGCCGACTCCGGTCCGTCTCAACGACGTCGACCAACCGCCACCAATGGCATTGCCGATCGCGACGAACGCGCCGCCGACGACGAGCGGAGCAACGATCAGCCACCACGCGTCCCGAGCCGCCACGACGGTGTACGGCAGACTGATGCACACCAAGCCGGCCACAGCCGCCACGAAACTCTCCGGCCCGAATGATTCCGGTGATCGGGCAAGTTTCCGACAGGTCATCGCAGCATCAGACCTGCGTATCCCACCAGCAGCGCGGACGCGACGAGCCCGGTGGCGATCCCCCGGGCTACCGCGGTGCGCTTGATCACGCCGATGACAACAGCGGCGACGCATAATGCGGCGCTTGCCACGGAAGCGAGAACGGCGGCAGAGGGGTCGGATCTCACGGAGTTCCCGTCAGCGATGCCAGCGAGCAACGCGAACAGCACGATTCCGATCCCCGTGCCCGCCGGGACGGCATATGTTGCGGCCCGCCAGTATTCGAGGCGAGTCCGCTCGATTTCATCGGCGGAGGGCGGCGTCACTGGTCCGCCGCGCGGAACGGGTCTCGCAGGTCCGCGTCGCGGACCCTCATGGTGGAGCAAGGACCGGACGCGATGTCCCAGAATGTATCAGTGGTTGTGGGCAGCGTTTCTCGTACACGTCGTTGTCGCGTGCCTGGAACTGCCCGAAAGTGCCGAGGTGGGTCAGGGTTCCGGGTCTGGGTCGGGGCGGGTCCAGCCGAGGATCATGGCTGGGGCGCAGCCGCCGGTCATGATGGCCGCCAAGAGCATCAGGCCGCCGGCATAGGCGGTGCGGTAGGCGTCGGCCTCGGGGGCGAACGCGCCCGCGAAGATCAGGAAGAACAGGCCGGGCATGGTGAGGGACTGGGTGAGTGCCAGGCCGGCCGAGCGGGCCTTGTTGCGTTCGGCGATCTCGAATTCGTCGAGCATCTCCGCCGGCGCGTAGTCCTGGCCGCCGCTGGCGATGCGGAGCATGGTCCAGGCGGGCAGGAAGAGCAGCAGGGAGATCATCGCGACCGTGATCGACACGGTCCGCAGGTCGAACGCGCACAGCACGCCCGCCACGGCGAGCCCGGCCAGCGCCACGGCCACCCCGACCACCAGCTGACGCCGACGACGTTGCGGCCGCCAGCCTTTCAGCATGCCGACGGTCCGCTGCTCCTGCACGAGCCAGCGCTTGACCCGGTAGTTCTGGTAGCGGTCCAGCAGTCCGGTCGTGCTCGTCATGGCGTGCTGCCTTTCGTCCGTGGGTACAGCTCGGCCGAGAGTGGGCCGAATTCGGTGCGGGAGAAGATCGCCTCCACCGGGAGTTCGAACACATCGCAGATGCGCAGGGCCAGGTCGAGGCTCGGATAGTGATCGCCGCGTTCGAGCGCGCCGATGGTCTGGACATTCACGTTGACGGCATCGGCGAGTGCCGCCCTGCTCATCCGATGCTCCGCGCGGAGTACCGCGATGCGATTGAAGATCGGGAGGGTTTCCCCTCGTCTGACTGGGCTCACACAATGAAGCGTTGTAAAAACACAACAACTTGTCAAGAATCTCGAACATATTGCCGTGCTGTCGTGACCTCCCGACCGCGCCACGCCGGTTACGCTCACGGGCGTGCGCATGTCGGCGAATGACCTGATCGGGCAGCTGCTCGACCCCGATTCGTTCCTGAGCTGGGACCGCCCGCCGGTCGAGCCGCCGGTCTCCCCGCACTACCGCGCGGAACTGGTGGCCGCGGCCGAGCGCGCGGGCGTCGACGAGTCGGTACGCACGGGGGAGGGCCTACTGCGTGGCCGCCGCGTCGCCGTGATCGCCTGCGAATTCGCGTTTCTGGCCGGCTCGGTGGGCGTGGCCGCGGCCGAACGGATCGTCTCGGCGGTGGAGCGGGCGACCGAACTCGGCCTCCCGCTGATCGCCTCGCCCACCTCGGGCGGTACCCGGATGCAGGAGGGCACAGTCGCTTTCGTGCAGATGGTGAAGATCGCGGGCGCGGTCGCGGTGCACAAGGCGGCGGGTCATCCGTACCTGGTGTACCTGCGTGACCCCACCATGGGTGGGGTGTTCGCGTCGTGGGGCTCGCTGGGCCACATCACCTTCGCCGAACCCGGTGCGCTCATCGGCTTCCTCGGCCCGCGCGTGTACGAAGCCTTGTACGGCAAGCCTTTTCCGCCCGGCGTGCAGACGGCGGAGAACCTGTACCGCAACGGCGTGATCGACGGCGTTGTCCCGGTCGAGGTGTTCCGCCGCATCGCGAACCGGGCGCTGAGCGTCGCGAGCGGTGTCGTCCTGCCGACCGAGGCGGAGCCGGGTTGGGCGGCGCCGGTGCGCAATCCGGGTCCGGTGGCGCGGCGGGATGCGACCGCGTGGGACGCGGTGCTCAGTACAAGGCGACCCGGCCGCCCCGGCATTCGCGACCTGCTCCGTCATGTCACCCAACGGGTTCCGCTCAGCGGCACCGGCCAGGGCGAGTCCGATCGCACGGTGGTGCTGGCACTGGCCAGATTCGGTGGGCAACCCTGCGTCGTCTTCGGGCACGACCGCTCCGGTCGGGAGGGCGAGCACACCATGGGTCCGGCGGCGCTGCGAGAGGCGCGCCGGGCGATGGCGCTGGCGGGCGAACTACGCCTGCCGCTGGTGCTGGTGATCGACACCGTCGGCGCCGCGCTGTCCAAGGAAGCCGAGGAACGCGGTCTCGCCCCGGAGATCGCCCGCTGCCTGGCCGATCTGGTCACCCTCGACACCCCGACCGTCTCGATCCTGCTCGGCCAGGGCACCGGCGGCGGCGCCCTGGCCCTGCTGCCCGCCGATCGGGTGCTCGCCGCCAGGCACGGCTGGCTGGCGCCGCTGCCGCCGGAGGGCGCGAGCGCCATCGTCTTCCGCGATACCGAGCACGCGCCGGAACTGGCCGCCGCACAGCGCATCGGCGCCGAGGACCTGCGCGCCGACGGCGTGGTCGACCGGATCGTCGAGGAATATCCCGACGCCGCCGACGAACCCGTCGCGTTCGCCCGCCGGATGGTGCTGGCCGTCACCGAGGAACTGGCCGCCCTGCGCGCCACGCCGACGGCGCAGCTGCGCGTGCTGCGCCACGCCAGATACCGCCGAATCGGCCTGATAGGGGTCGCTCCCTGACCCGCGCCCCGGTTCCTACCCGATTCGGCACCTGGGGAAACACGCTAGGGAGCCGTCATTGACGGTACGCCGAAGCACTTCTACCGTCGGAAGGGTGACCTTCCGAAGCGCAGGCAGCCCTGTTCCCACCATCGTGCTCAACGACGGGAACGTCATCCCACAGCTCGGCTTCGGCGTCTTCCAGGTACCGGAGGACGACGTCACGCCCGTGGTGGCCGAGGCGTTGAAGGTCGGCTACCGCAGCATCGATACGGCCGCGGTCTACGGCAACGAGGAAGGCGTGGGCCGCGCCATCAAGGCCTCGGGGATCCCCCGCGACGAAATCTATGTCACCACCAAACTGTGGAACGCCGAGCAGGGCTACGACAGCACGCTGCGCGCCTTCGACGCCAGCATGCGGCGCCTCGGCCTGGACTATCTCGACCTGTACCTGATCCACTGGCCGGTGCCGTCGGCGGGCCGTTTCGTCGACACCTTCCGTGCCTTCCAGGCGCTCAAGTCGCAGGGACGCGTCGGTTCGATCGGTGTGTCGAACTTCCGGGTGATCGACCTGGAGACCCTGATCGCGGAGGCGGGCGAGACGCCGGCGGTCAACCAGATCGAACTGCATCCCACGCTGGGCCAGCGTGAGCTGCGGCAATACGACGCCAACCACGCGATCGCGACCGAGGCGTGGAGCCCGCTCGGGCAGGGCACGCTGCTGGACAACCCGACGATCGTCACCGTCGCCAAGGAACTCGACCGCACGCCGGCTCAGGTCATCATCCGGTGGCATCTGCAGCTGGGCAACATCGTGATCCCGAAGTCGGTGACCCCCTCGCGCATCGCCGAGAACTTCGATGTGTTCTCGTTCGAGCTCGACGGGCCGGCGATGGAGGCGATCAGCCGTCTCGACACCGGCACCAGGGTGGGCGGCGATCCGGCCACCTTCAGTGTCGGTCTGGACTGATCCCCAGGTACTCGGTCAACTCCGCGGCCGCCGCCCGGCCCGCCCGGTTCGCGCCGATCGTGCTCGCCGAGGGTCCGTAGCCGATCAGGTGCACGCGGGGGTCCACCTCGACCTGGGTGGCCAGGCGACCGGTCATCGTGATGCCGCCGCCAGGTCCGCGCAGCCGCAGGGGAGCCAGATGGTCGAGCGCGCTGCGGAAACCGGTGGCCCACAGGATGACGTCGGCGGCTCGGAATCGTCCGTCGGCCCAGCGCACCCCGGTCGGCTCGATCCGCGCGAACATCGGCTGCCGGTCCAGCACGCCCCGGTCGCGGGCCGCGCGCAGGCGGGCGTCGAGCGGTAGGCCGGTCACCGAGACCACCGATCCGGGCGGCAACCCGCGACGGACCCGGTCCTCGACGATCGCCACCGCCGCCCGCCCGTCCTCCGGCCCGAAGGGCTCGGTGCGGAATACGGGCTCACGCCTGGTGACCCATGTGGTGGACGTCACCTGGGAGATCTCGTCGAGCAACTGCACCGCCGAGATGCCGCCGCCGACGATGACCACGTGTTTGCCCGCGAACTCCGCCGCCGACCGGTAGTCGCGGGTGTGCAGCTGCCTGCCCGCGAAGGTGTCCGCGCCCGGATAGACCGGGATGAACGGGTGCTCCCAGGTGCCGGTGCCGTTGATCAATCCGCGCGTGCGCAAGGTCCCCGCGCCCTCGGTCTCGACGTGCAGCACCTCGCCGCGACCGTCGCAGGACTGCCCGTCCGCGGTGCGATCGCAGACCACCTGCACCGTCACCTGCCGGTGAACGCGCAGGTCGAAGCGCTTCTCGTAGAGTTCGTAGTAGTGCGGCACCGCGGTGGCGGCCGGCGCGGACTCCGAGCCGGGCGGCAGCGTCTCGGCGAACGACATCCCCGGCAGATCGTGCACGCGGTTCACCGTCGTGAGCGTCAGCGAGGGCCAGCGGAACTGCCAGGCGCCGCCGGGACCGGGCGCGTGGTCGACGATCAGGAAGTCGCGTTCGGGGACCAGGCCGAGGCGGCGCAGGTGGTAACCGGCCGAGAGTCCCGACTGCCCCGCGCCGATCACCACGATGTCGAAGTCGGTCGCCACAGCCGCCGATGGTATCGCCTTGCCGGGCGTTACCGGCCGCCTGTGGCAGAGTGAAGACATCCATGGTGTCCGGTACTTCTGGGGAGGATGCATGCTCGGCGTGACTCGCGATGGTGACGTGATCACCATCGAAATGCGACGCGAGGAACGGCGCAACGCGCTCAACGAGGAGCTGGTCGGTCAGCTGCGCGCCGCCATGCTCGATGCCGTCGATCAGGGCGCGCGCGTCATCGTGCTCACCGGCCGCGGCCCGATCTTCAGTGCGGGCGCCGACCTGTCCGGGGTCTACTCGGAGTCGTTCCTCGACGGTCTGCTCGACATGCTGCACACCATCGAATCCCTTCCGGTGCCGGTGATCTCGGCGATCAACGGCGGCGCGCTCGGCGCCGGCGTGCAGCTCGCGCTCGCCTCGGACCTGCGGGTGATCGAGCCCGACGCGTTCATCGCGATCCCGGCCGCCAAGCTCGGCATCTCGGTGGACCGGTGGACGATCTCGCGCCTGGTCTCGCTGATCGGTGGCGGCCCGGCCCGCACGATCCTGCTCGCCGCCGACCAGGTGAGCGCCGCCGACGCCTACTCCTTCGGCTTCGCCAACAAGCTCGGCACCCTCGCCGACGCGCAGGACTGGGCGAAGTCGATCGCCGCGCTGGCCCCGCTGTCGCTGCGCGCGATGAAGCTCATGCTCAACGACGACGGCACCCGCGACCCGGCGAGCGCCCAGCAGCGCGCCGCCCTCGAGGCGGCCTGGACCAGTGAGGACGCCAAGGAGGCCCGCCTGGCCCGGCAGGAGAAGCGCGCCGCGAAATTCGTGGGCCGCTGATGCGGCTCGCACGCGTGGCCGGGTCGGTGGCGAGCACGCTCGGGCTCGCCTGGGTGGCGCGCGCGGTGTGGGGTCTGCCCACCGCCCTCGGTGCCGGACCGGCGGAGATCGAGCCGACCGCGCTCGGCAAGTCGTCGTATCGCGACGGCCGCTTCCACAACACCGAGCCGAGCAGCATGCTCGCGGCGGGCGCCGCGCCGTCGCTGTTGTGGTCCGGTCTCACCAAGGGCCGGGTCGGCAGGCCCTCGCGGCCGGTACCGCTGGTGACCCCGGTGCCGCCGGAACAGGCCGCGACCCTGGCTGTCACCTGGTACGGGCACGCGAGCGCGCTCGTCGAACTCGACGGCTATCGCGTGCTGGCCGACCCGGTGTGGAGCGAGCGGGTCTCGCCTTCCCCGGCGATCGGTCCGGCGCGGTTGCACCCGCTGCCCGGCGACCCGGCGGCGGTGCCGGCCGTCGACGCGGTGATCATCTCGCACGACCACTACGACCACCTCGACAAGCCGACCGTCGACCAGCTCGTCCGCGACCAGCGCGCGCCCTTCGTGGTGCCCACCGGCATCGGCGCGCATCTGCGCCGCTGGGGTGTGCCCGAGGACCGGATCATCGAGCTCGACTGGGGTGGCTCGGTCTCCCTCGGCAAGGACGACGACGATCGCGGCCTGACCATCACCTGCGCCGAGGCCAGGCATTTCTCCGGCCGCGGCCTGGTCCGCAACACCACACTGTGGGCGTCGTGGGCACTGACCGGGCCGACCAAGCGGGTGTATTTCGGCGGCGATACCGGCTACACCAAGGCCTTCGCCCAGGCCGGCGCCGTCCTCGGGCCCTTCGACCTCACGCTGCTGCCCATCGGCGCCTACGACGAGCGCTGGACCGATGTGCACATGAATCCCGAGGAAGCGGTACGCGCGCACGCCGACCTGTGCCTCGGCGATGCCGGCTACGGCCTGCTGGTGCCGATCCACTGGGCGACCTTCAATCTCGCGTTCCACGGCTGGTCCGAGCCCGTGCGGCGGCTGGTGGCGGCCGCGGCCGAGGCCGGTACGCCCACGGTTGTCCCCAAGCCGGGTGAGCGGGTGGTTCCGAATGACCTCCCGCCACGGGTTTCGTGGTGGGAAGATGTGGAGTGACTGACCCAGCTCGGGAAAGGAACATCGGCAGATGAGTCTCGTGGACACCTTGAAGGGCTTGCTCGGTAAGGGCAAGGAAACAGTCGAACAGAACGCCGACAAGATCAACGAAGCGGTCGACAAGGCCGGGACGTTCATCGACGAGAAGACCGGCGGCAAGTACAGCGACAAGATCGAGAAGGGCAAGGACGCGGCCAAGAAGGTCGTGCCACCGCAGTCCGGCACCGATCAGGGCACCGGCGGTACGCCGCCGAAGACCGACCCGGGCACCACCCCGGGTGGCGCGGCACCGACAGATCCGGGACCGCAGGCCTGATTCGGTGCGCGGGGGCCGGAGCTGATCGGTCCCCGCCGCCGAAGCACGTCGATGGTCCGCCGGGAGTTCCGGGGTCCGCCGGGTGAGCCGGAGATCGAGGTTGAGCTCAGCAACCTCGACAAGGTGCTGTACCCGGAAACCGGGACGACCAAGGGCGAGGTGATCGCCTACTATTCGGCGATCGCCCAGGCGATGCTGCCCCATATCGCGGGGCGCCCCGTCACCAGGAAGCGGTGGCCCAACGGCGTCGAAGCCGCCGACTTCTTCGAGAAGAACCTGCCCGAGCACGCCCCCGCCTGGATCCAGCGCCGCGCGATGGAACATTCCAGCCGCAAAGTGGTCTATCCGCTGATCGATTCCGAGGCGGGGATGGCCTGGCTCGGACAGCAGGCGGCGCTGGAAGTCCATGTGCCGCAATGGCGTTTCGACGGTGAGCAGCGCGGTCCCGCCACCCGGATAGTCTTCGACCTCGACCCCGGCCCCGGCGCCGGGCTCGTGGAATGCGCACGCGTCGCTCTCGCCGTGCGTGACATGGTCGCCGAGATCGGGATGCGGGCCTTCCCGGTGACCAGCGGTAGCAAGGGAATTCACCTCTACGTGCCGCTGGATCGCGAGGTGAGCTCGCGCGGCGCCTCGACGGTCGCCAAGCAGGTGGCCACGAATCTCGAAGCGCTGCACCCGGATCTGGTGACCGCCACCATGGCGAAGGCCGTGCGCAAGGGCAAGGTCTTCCTCGACTGGAGTCAGAACAACGCCGCCAAGACCACCATCGCCCCGTACTCGCTGCGCGGCCGCACCGAACCCAATGCCGCCGCACCGCGCACCTGGGCCGAGATCGAAGACGTGAAGTCCTTGCGCCAGTTGCGGTTCGACGAAGTGCTCGCGCGCTGGCGGGCCGACGGCGATCTGCTGGCAGAGCTCGACCCGCCGCTGCCGAGCGGCCCCGACGCGCTCACCAAGTACCGCAGCATGCGCGATCCCGCGCGCACCCCGGAGCCGGTGCCCGCCGGGTCGCCGGAACCCGGCTCCGGTGACCGCTACGTCATCCAGGAACATCACGCCCGCCGCCTGCACTACGACGTGCGGCTCGAACGCGAGGGTGTGCTCGCCTCGTGGGCGGTGCCGAAGGGGCCGCCGACCGAGCCCAAACACAATCGGCTCGCCGTGCGCACCGAGGACCATCCGCTGGAATATCTCGACTTTCACGGCACCATCCCCAAGGGCGAGTACGGCGCGGGCGAGATGACCATCTGGGATTCGGGCACCTATCTCACCGAGAAGTGGCGCGAGGACGAGGTGATCGTCGAACTCGACGGTGAGCGACTGCACGGCCGCTACGCGTTCATCCGGACCAACGGGGACCAGTGGCTGATGCATTACATGCGCGACCAGACGCGCCGGGAACCGTTGGTGGACAAAGGTTCCGGCACCCTGCCGCGCGGCCTGTCGCCGATGCTGGCGACCGCGGGCGAAGTGGAGCCGCTGCCGGCCGACGAGTGGGCCTTCGAGACCAAGTGGGACGGCTTCCGGGTGATCGTCGAAGTCGACGACGAGGGTGTCACGGTGCGCAGCCGCGCGGGCAACACCGTGACGGCCAGGTACCCGCGGCTGGCCGCGCTCGGCGCCGAACTGGCCGGGCACCGGGTGGTGCTCGACGGGGAGGCGGTGGTCTTCGACGACCGCGGGATCTCCGATATCTCGGCGCTGCAAGCGGATTCGGCGCGGGCGGTCTTCATCGCCTTCGATGTCCTGCACCTGGACGGCACTTCGCTGCTGCGCAAGAAGTACAGCGACCGGCGTGCGGTGCTCGAGGCGCTGGGCAGGCTGGCGCCTTCGATGAATGTCGCTCCGCTGCTGGCGGGTTCGGGTGCGGAGGCCATGCGCGTGAGTCGCGAGCAGGAGCAGGAGGGGATCGTCGCCAAGCGCAGGGACTCGGTGTATCAGCCGGGCAAGCGCGCCCAGACCTGGCTCAAGCAGCGCAACTGGCGCTCACGGGAGGTCGTGCTCGGTGGGTGGCGGCGCAGCGACAAGCGCGAGTTCAAGTCGCTGCTGCTCGGCATCCCGCACGAGAACGGCCTCGTCTACGTCGGCCGGGTCGGCACCGGTTTCGATGCCGAGCAGTCCCGCAGACTCGCCACGGAACTGCGGCGCCTGCGCCGCGAGACCTCGCCGTTCGTCAACGAGATGACCGCCGAGGAATGCCGCGACGCCGAGTGGGTCACCCCGACGCTCACCGGCACCGTGCGCTTCCAGGCGTGGACCGACACCGGACGGCTCTGGCATCCGGTGTGGGACGGTCTGACCCGCCCGTGAAAGCTGCGCAGTTGCTAGGGTGATCGCGTTGGACGCGGTTCGAATCAGCGAGGAGTGCACGGTGGATTTCAAGAACCTGGCGGGCAAGGCGATGGACATGGCTGCCCAGCACGCGGACAAGGTCGACAACGTCATCGAGAAAGCCGGTGACGTGGTGGACGAGAAGACCGGCGGCAAGTTCGCCGGACAGGTCGACTCCGCGCAGGAAGCGGCGAAGAAGGCCGTCCGCGATCAGGCTTGAGTTGCCCCGGCGGGCCGGTCGACTCCGGCCCGCCGCATCGGCACGCTGAGAATTTGCCCGTCCGTCATTTTCCGGTCATCAGGCCGGTGATCGTCGCGATATCGGTGACCAGCGCGTTGCCCTGGAACGCGAAGTCGTCGTAAGCCCGCGCGATCGCTTCCTCGTCGCGGCCACCACAGGCGTCGCTGATCACGACGGGCACGAATCCGAGGTCGGTGGAATGCGCTACGGTCGGCGCGATCCCGATCTCCAGGGCGACACCGGCGATGGCATAGGCGCCGATCTTCATGTCGCGCAGCAGCGCCGCCAGCGGAGTGCCCTCGAACGCCGACATGGTCATCTTGTCCAGCACCAGCTCGTCCGCGCGCGGCGCCAGTTCCGGGACCAGCTCGAAGGGCGGGGTATCGCGTTGCAGGATGAACTGCACGTCATCGACGGATTCGGCCTGCTGCCAGCCCATCAGCAACCGCATGGCGTACACACCGGAGAGGCGGCGCGGCGGGAAGAAGTGGCGCAGGAAGATGATCGGATACCCGGCGGCGCGGGCGGCTTCGACGACGCGCACCACCCGTTCGACGATCGCCTGCCCGTCGGTCAGCTGGCCGAGCACACCGACCTGCATGTCGTAGACGATCAGCGCCATCCGATCGGGGGCGCACAGATCGTCGAGTTCTACCGGGATGTCGAGTCCGTTGCCTTGTCGCACCGGCGCCAGTGTAGGCGCCGGTGCGACGGCGATCCGGTTCTCGCGCAGACTAGTTGGTCTGCTGAGCCCACCGGGTGGTGCCCGGCGGCGCGGCGAGGGTGTTGATCAGGTCGATACCGGCGACGACCAGGGTGGGTCCGCCCGCGACGATGGTGCCGATGATCCCGCCGACGGTGGCGCCGGTGATGAAGCCGGGCAGGGCGCCGATGCCGCCCGCCGCGGCGCCGACCACCAGGCCGATCACGGCGCCGATGGCCATGCCGACGAAGCTGCCGATCGCGGTGGCCAGCCCGAAGGTGGACGCGAAATTGGCCTGCGCCGCGTAGTTTTCGGCGGGGGAGGCGACCGGGGTCAGGTTCGGCCGCGCCGCGGCGACATCCTTGACGGCGGTCAGTTCGAGCACCCGGCTGTCCTCGCGCAGCTTGTGCGGGAGCGGGTATTCCAGCGCGCCGTCGCGTACCGACAGCGGCAGCGAGACCAGCGTGGCACCCGCCTGGTCGCGGATATCGACCTTGCCGCCGTCGAGGGTGAAGGTGCCGTTGGTGAGCGTGGTGACGACGGTGTTGCCGATGAGTTCGGTGCGGAATTCGACGTCGGGAGTGACCGGCTCGGCGTGCGCGACTCCGGTACCGACCAGTGCTGCCGCGAGGATCG
This sequence comes from Nocardia neocaledoniensis, assembly GCF_029868625.1. Lineage (GTDB taxonomy): Bacteria > Actinomycetota > Actinomycetes > Mycobacteriales > Mycobacteriaceae > Nocardia > Nocardia neocaledoniensis_A. The sequence continues at coordinate 18,908 of NZ_JARWOJ010000048.1, forward strand.
GGATCGCCGCGGCGGCGATCTTACGGATGATCATGTGAACGTTCCCATCTGATTCATCAGGTGTGTGACATGCCCAAACGAAGGCGCCGATGATCGTGTGGCTTCCCCCGAGAAGCGTTGCGGCGGCGCGTGAAGCGGTCCAGCTCGGTTTCCGAGTTGAACCATAGTCGCCTCGAGGGTTGCCGAACAGTGAATTTGAATTTTAAACCTAAAATTTTTGAGAGATATTCGCTATGGTTCGCTGTGTGCTGTCACAGCGCGATACTCAGGGCGATCGCGCCGGCGCACACTGCGCTCACCACGCCGAGCGCGACCGCATCGCGCCTGGTCGGAGCGCTGGGGTGGGCCGTGAGCAAGCCGGTGCCGCCGCGTGCGGTGATCGCCTCGCCGAGTTCGCCCGCGCGCCGGGTCGACACCGCCATGCAGGCGGTGAGGATGTCGATGAGCGGGTTGTCGGCGGCGCGGTGCAGCAGGTCGTCCTTCGGTCGCAACTTGCGGGCCGCCCGCAGCACCCGGATCTCGTCGAGCAGCAGCGGCAGCCCGCGCAGGGTGAGTGCGACGACCACGGCCCACTCGTCCACCGGCAGGCGCAGTTTGCGCAGTGGCGCACCGAGCTTCGCCAGCGCGGGCGCCACCTCACCCATCGGTGTGGTGTAGGCGATCAGGAATGACGCGGCCACCAGCACCATGCCGAAGACGAAGACCTGCGCGTAGCCGAGCACGGCCTTCGTCCCGATCGGCGCGTTGATCAGGCCGCCGAGTACCACCAGGCCCCAGAACCACCACGGCAGGCGCGGCAGCGCGCCCAGCGGCAGCCTGGCCAGCACCCAGATCACCACGAGGAAGCCGATCATCACGCCGAGCACCGGCCACGACGGCAGGAACATCAGCAGCAGGCTGATCAGGAACGCGGCGATCATCTTGGTGCCCGCCCACAGGCGGTGCACGACGCTGTCGACGGGGACCTCACGCAGCACAACGGTGCTCATCACCGACCACCTTCCGGTATCACGCGGTCGAGCGGGCTCACCGGCGCCGGGTTCGGACCTTCGTCACCGAACCCGCGTCGACGCGGTGGCGCGCCTGCCCCGAACGGCGCCTGCTCCGTCCGGACGCCGCCGCGCACCGCGCTCGCCTCGAGCACGCCCGCGTTCAGATGCACCGTGCGATCGCACACCGCGGCGATATCGGCGACATCGTGCGAGATGACGATCAGGGTCAGCCCCGAGTCCCGCAGCCGGGCGAGCAGTTCCACGATCTCGGCGCGTCCGTGCGGGTCGAGCCCGGCCAGCGGCTCGTCCAGCACGACCACCTGGGGACGGCTGGCCACCATGGCCGCGAGCACGACCCGTTTGGCCTGCCCGCCGCTGAGCGTCTCGATCGAGCGCGCCGCCAGCCGCCGGTCCAGGCCGACCGCGTCCAGCGCCTGGCCGACCGCGCCGGAGCCGGTGGCGCGTCCGCCCCAGTCGGCGATCTCGGCGCCGACGGTCTGCTTCTGCAACTGCAGCCGCGAGTGCTGGAAGGCCAGCGCGACCCGGCCGATCTGCTTGCCGACCGGGTCGCCGCGCAGGTCACAGCGCCCGGAGCTGGGCGCGATGAGCCCGGCCATGATCCAGGCCAGCGTCGACTTGCCCGAGCCGTTACCGCCGACGATCAGCAGCGCCTCGCCGTGGCGCACCGACAGGTCGACGCCGTGCAGGGCGGGCGCCTCCCACGGCGTGCCGCGGTTGTACGTGTGGCGCACGTCGGTCAGTTCCAGGATCGGGGGGCCCATCGGACGGCGGCGCGGATCGCGCGCCGGCTGCGGCCAGCTCGCCAGGTGGTCGACGACGCGGCCATCGGCCAGGTGGATCACCCGGTCGGCGGCGTCGGCGTCGGCCTCGTGGTGGGTCACCAGGACCACCGCGGTCCCGTGCTTGCGCGGCAGCTCGGCCAGCAGGGCGACCAGGTCGCGGCGGCCGTCGGGATCGATCATCGAGGTCGCCTCGTCGGCGATGAGCAGCGCGGGCCGCCGGGCCAGCGCGGCCGCCACCGCGAGGCGCTGCTGCTGCCCGCCGGACAGGGTCGCGGTCTCGAACCGGCCCATGCCGTCGAGACCGACCTCGGCCAGCAGCGCGTCGACGTCGACCGCGGCGGCCCGCTCCGCCGCCAGCCCCCAGACGACATCGTCGGCGACGGAGACACCGAGGGTCTGACTCTCCGGCCGTTGCAGTACCAGTGCGGTACCGCCCACCTCGCCGAGCCCGGCCGATCCCGGCCTGCTGACCGCGCCCGTCGTCGGCGGGCGGCCGGCCAGCACCCGGGTCAGGGTCGATTTGCCCGAGCCGTTGTGCCCGACCACGGCCACGAACTCGCCGGGCCGGATGGTCAGATCGATGCCGGACAGCGCGTCGGTGCCAGCACCCTCGTACCGGTAGCCCACGCCGTGCAGGGTGACCGGCAGCGGGCCGACCGGACGATCGTCGGCCGGCGCGTCGAGCCGATCACTGCCGGGTAGCCAGGCGAGCCGATCGAGCACCGAGCCGAGCACGAACCAGGACACCAGGCCGCTCGCGACGACGCCGAGCGCCACCGAGCCGCCCAGGTAGACCCACCACCAGCGCAGGAACGCCTCGGTGAGCTCGGCGGCGGCCCGGCCGAGCGGTTCCAGCGCGGCCTGCCGCGCGGCCAGGTTCTGGATGCCCTCGGCGGTACTGCGGATCGCCTTGAAGAACAGCTCCCGCGTGTTGGCGAAGACCAGCAGCATGCCGACCGAGAACAGACCCCACGCGACCCCGGCCACGACCGAGAGCGCCAGCACCGTGAGCAGCCCGCCGCCGCGCCGCTTCACGATGCCGATGATGCCCGCGATCGTGGCGGCGCCGAACACCCCGAGCGCGGGCATGATGCCCGCGGCGACGAACGTGACCAGTCCGGCGGCGATGGTCGCGGTGACCAGCGCGCGCAGCCGGTAGCGGTGGGCCAGCAATCCCAGCGGAACCGCCGCGACCAGCTGCAGGGCCGCGGCCATCGGCACGAGGGAACCGATGGTGATCAGGCCGACGGTCAGCCCGGCCATGACAGCGCCGGTGGCCAGCTCGATGGGGCGTAGTGGTCCGCGGGGGAGAACCGCGGGCTTTTCTCTCACGGTCCCAGTCTGCCAGTGTTGGTTGGAGCGCTGGCGCGCTCGAGGTTCGCGGCCCCTTCTGTCCCGGGCGCGCCGCGGCCCGCGGCGGGGGGCGGGAGGGAGAGGCGGCCCGCCCCCCCCCCCCGGGCGGCGCCCCCCCCCCCCCCCCCCGCGCCGCCGCCCCCCCCCCCCCCCCCCCCCCCCCCCCCCCCCCCCCCCCCCCCGGGACAGAAGGGGCCGCGAACCTCGAGCGCGCCAGCGCTCCAACCAACACTGGCAGACTGG
>NZ_JARWOJ010000049.1 GCF_029868625.1 Nocardia neocaledoniensis
CCCCCCCCCCCCCCCCCCCCCCCCCCCCCCCCCCCCCCCCCCCCCCCCCCCCCCCCCCCGCCCCCCACCCGCCGACTGCGTCGGCGGACCCTCCTCGAGGTCGGGTCGTGCGGGGCTGGGGGGAGGGTGCGGTCGTTGCGCCCTTTGTCTGAGCTTGTTGTATCACTGACCGGCGCGGGGTGGGTTTTCGGGGTGAGGTGGTCCATGCGGTATGGTTGTCGGGTTGTCTCGGCGAGGGTGTGCGCCACTGTGCGCTCACCGTGATCGACGCGGCTCGGCTTTCCGGCCGTCCTCGTTCGTTCTTCGTCCGACGAGTAGACATTGACCCCCTCGATGGGTCGCCCCAAATGACCAGCCCGGAAGAGCCGTAGGAGCGCATTCAGTCATGTCCGACGTGAACCAGATCGAAGCCGCCGTCCGCACCGAATTCGGTAAGGGCGCCGCTCGCCGTACCCGTCGCGACGGCAACGTGCCCGCCGTGCTGTACGGCCACCAGGCCGAGCCGCAGCACCTGAGCCTGAACGCCAAGGCCTTCGCCGCGATCCTGCGTACCCATGGCACCAACGCCATCCTGAACCTCGTCGTCGACGGCAAGCAGCAGCTCGCGATGACCAAGTCGGTCGTGGTCCACCCGATCCGCCGCTACATCGAGCACGCCGACCTGCTGATCGTCAAGCGCGGCGAGCGCGTCGTCACCGACGTCAACGTCGTCGTCACCGGCGATGCCGCCGCGGGCACCCTGGTCACCCAGGAAGCCAACACCCTGTCCATCGAGGCCGACGCGCTGAAGCTGCCCGAGTCGATCGAGGTCTCGGTCGAGGGCGTCGAGGCCGGCACCCAGATCCTGGCCGGCGGCATCGCGCTGCCCGCCGGTGTCACCCTGGCCGGTGACGCGGAGGCGCTGATCGTCAACGTCATCACCGCGCCGTCCGCCGCCTCCCTGGACGAAGAGGGCGAAGGCGCCGCCGCCGAGGCCGAGGCCGCCGAAGAGTCCGAGTAAGACTCCCGCACTACGATTCGGCCGATGACCGAATCCATCGGGCCCGCACTCGTGATCGGGCTGGGCAACCCCGGCCCCGAATACGAGCGCACCCGCCACAATGTGGGCTTTCTGGTCGCCGACGTGCTCGCCGAGCGCGTCGGCGGCCGTTTCGCCGTACACAAGAAGTCGGGCGCCGACCTGCTGCAGGCGCGCCTGGACGGCAGGCAGATCCTGATCGCGAAGCCGCGCACCTACATGAACCTGTCCGGTCGGCCGGTGGCCGCGCTGGCCAAGTTCTTCTCGGTGCCCGCCGACCAGGTGATCGTCGTGCACGACGAGCTCGACCTGCCCTTCGGCACGATCCGGCTCAAGCAGGGCGGCGGCGAGGGCGGCCACAACGGGCTGCGCTCGATCTCGCAGGCGCTGACCACCAAGGACTACTTGCGCACCCGCATCGGCATCGGCCGTCCGCCCGGTCGCCAGGACCCGGCCGACTACGTGCTCAAGCCGTTCGCGGCGCCGGAGCGCAAAGAGGTGCCGGTGATCGTCGAGCAGGCCGCCGACGCGGTGGAACTGCTGCTGAAGGTCGGTCTGGAGACGGCCCAGAACTCGTTACATTGAGCGCTGGCGCGCTCGAGTCGCGGCCCCCTGGTGTCCCGCCGATCAGTCACCGTTTCTCGCTCCTTCGTCGCTTGCGAAACGGCGCCTGATCGACGGGACGGGCCGCGACTCGAGCGCGCCAGCGCTCAATGTAACGAGTTCTGGGCCGTCTCCAGACCGACCTTCAGCAGCAGTT
>NZ_JARWOJ010000050.1 GCF_029868625.1 Nocardia neocaledoniensis
GGCCCCGCCCCCGGGGGGCCCCCCCCCCCGGGGGGGGCGGGGGGCCCCCCCCCCCCCCCCCCCCCCCCCTCGCCCCGCCTCCCGGGGTGGGGCCGGTCTACCTGCGGCATCGCCCTGCTTACACTGGGCGCGTGCTGCTCTCCGATCGCGATATCCGGGCCGAGATCGCCGCTGGGCGTCTCGGTGTCGAACCGATGTTGGAGTCGATGGTGCAGCCGTCGAGCATCGACGTACGCCTCGACGGGCTGTTCCGGGTGTTCGACAACAGCCGCTACACCCACATCGACCCGTCCCTGCAGCAGGACGAGCTCACCAGCCTCGTCGAACCCAAACCGGGCGAGCCGTTCGTGCTGCACCCCGGCGAGTTCGTGCTCGGCTCGACGCTCGAGGTGTGCTCGCTGCCCGACGACCTGGCGGGCCGCCTGGAGGGCAAGTCGAGCCTGGGCCGATTGGGCCTGCTCACGCACTCGACCGCGGGATTCATCGACCCCGGCTTCAGCGGGCATATCACTCTGGAGTTGTCGAACGTCGCCAACCTGCCGATCACGCTGTGGCCGGGGATGAAGATCGGCCAGCTGTGCCTGATCCGGCTGAGCAGCCCGGCCGAGCACCCGTACGGCAGCGCAGCGGCCGGCTCGAAGTATCAGGGGCAGCGCGGGCCGACGCCGTCGCGGTCGTACCTCAACTTCCCGCTGCCGCCCGCCTCGCTCAACGCCGTCGAAACCCGCTGACCGGTCACCGACAGCGCCAGGTGCAGCACCAGCGACAGGGGCGGTAACACATCCCTGGCGACGGGCGGACGCACCCAGTGACAGCCCTCCCTGCTCCAGCGGCCCAGGCTGGTCGGCAGCATGACCGCGCTGCCGACGCCGGGGATATCGATATCGAGTCCGGCCAGCTCGGTGGCCACCTCGGCCGGCGGTCTGGCATCGGGTTCGGCGAGCAGACTCCAGCGGATCTGCCTGGCCAGCACGGGTCCCTCCCGGTGCTGCTCCCGTAGGGCCGCGAGCACCAGTTCGGCCCGCGTGGTCGGCAGATGCACCACACACAGCCGATCGGTGATCGGCAGCATCACGAAGCCACCGCGCTCGCGAACGGGTAGCCCGAATTCGCGCTGGTAGCAAGACACCCAGTCATCGACAGTCCTGGCTTCCACCTGTCCAGGATCTCCCTTTTCGCACGTCCGCGGCCACTGCCCCGCACCGCCCTTTCACTGCCTCAGGCAACCGATTCGGTCAAGATTGTGGTGTGTCTCACTGTCTCCCTCGTACTCTGGAGGAAGTTGTCCGTCGGATGAGGTGACGCTGTGGTCGGGGAGTGGACGGGAAGAGAAGCCAGAGCACTTCGTGATGCCAAACGAATGAGCATCCGGGAGTTCGCGGCTCATCTCGGCGTGCACGAACGACTGGTGTCGAAATGGGAGGCCGGCGGCGCGCGTGTGCGCCCACGGCCGGTGAATCAGGCCGCGCTCGACACGTCGCTCGCGCGTTCCGACGACGTGGTCCGCGCACGTTTCACGACGCTGCTCGCGCCCGCGGGAGGTGACGTCGACCTGCTCGCTTTCGTCGACGCCGGGGCGAGCAAAGGCGCTGTGCCCGAGGTGATGTCGGAGAGGGAGTTGATCATGGCGGCTGCGCACGAGGCGAGCGAGCACGCGGCCGCCGCGGAGAGCACGAATGTCGGCGCGACCACGCTGGCCCAGCTCGACGCCGATGTCCGGCGGATCGCGAACGAATACGTGCACGCCGCACCGGCGCCGATGATGGTCGAGATGCTGCGGGTGCGGCGCCGGGTGTACCGACTACTCGACGGGCAGCAGAAGCCGGGCGACACCAGTCACCTGTACCTGCTGGCCGGAACGCTGTCGGGCCTGATGGCCAACGCGAGCACCGACCTCGGCTATCTCGACGCCGCGGGCGAACAGATCAGAGCCGCATGGGCTTACGCGGAACTGAGCGGGCACAACGGCCTGCGCGCGTGGACGAGGGGCATGCACGCGCTGATCGAGAACTGGTCGGACCGGCCGCGCAACGCGGTCCAATTGGCGCGCAGCGGCCAGGAATTCGCCGGCGCCGGCATCGCCCGGGTGCGGTTGCTGAACATCGAGGCGCGGGTGTGGGCGCGGCTCGGCAGCGACACCGAGACCGATCGCTGCCTGCGCGCGGCGGAGACCTCGGGCGGTGAGGTGCGCGACGAACTGCACGACGAGATCGGCGGCGTGTTCGGCTTCCCCGAACCCAAGGCGGCCTACTACGCGGGCGCCACCTGCATCCAGCTCGGCCGCGCCGAACAGGCGCTGGCCGCCACCGAACGGGCCATCGCCCTCTACAGCGGCGGCCCCGCCCGGCAACGCTCCTACGGCGCCGAATCGCTGGCCAGGGTCGACAACGCCGCCGCGCATCTCATCAACGGCAGCATCGACGGCGCGGCCGACGCCCTGCGCCCCGTCCTCGGTCTGCCCGAGGACCTGCGCATCGCGCAGCTCGGCGAACGCCTGGTCGGCCTGCGTCGGCGTATCGCCGCTCCCACCTACCGCGACGCGGTGGAGGCGCGCGGACTCGACGAGCGCATCGAGGAGTTCTGCGTCGCGACCGCCGCGCTCAGCAGCCGTCCCACCTAGGGCATCCCTAATTCGTTTGCGGCCGGATGGCACCATGGTCGGGTGAGTCCGAATCAGTCGCCGCATGTGCCTCCGCGCGTTCTCGAGCAGTCGAAGAAGCTGCAGAACGTGGTCTACGAGATCCGTGGGCCGGTACACGCACACGCGGCACGGCTGGAGGCCGAGGGGCATCGCATCCTCAAGCTCAACATCGGCAACCCGGCCCCGTTCGGGTTCGAGGCGCCCGATGTGATCATGCGCGACATGATCGCCGCCCTGCCGTACGCCCAGGGGTACTCCGAGTCCAAGGGCATCCTGTCGGCGCGGCGCGCGATCGTCACCAGGTACGAGCTGGTGCCGGGCTTCCCGGAGCTGGACGTTGACGACGTCTACCTGGGCAACGGCGTGTCCGAGCTGATCACCGTCACCATGCAGGCGCTGCTCGACAACGGCGACGAGGTGCTGATCCCGGCGCCCGACTACCCACTGTGGACGGCCATGACCAGCCTCGCCGGTGGTACCCCCGTGCACTACCTGTGTGACGAGGCGAACGGCTGGCAGCCCGATATCGCCGATATCGAATCGAAGATCACCGACAAGACCAAGGCCCTGCTGGTGATCAACCCCAACAACCCGACGGGTGCGGTGTACTCGGCGGAGGTGTTGCAGCAGATCGTCGACCTGGCGCGCAAGCACCGGCTGTTGCTGCTGGCCGACGAGATCTACGACAAGATCCTCTACGACGACGCCAAGCACATCTCGCTGGCCTCGCTCGCGCCCGACCTGCTGTGCCTGACCTTCAACGGCCTGTCGAAGGCGTACCGGGTGGCCGGATACCGCGCGGGCTGGCTCGCGATCACCGGGCCCAAGGAGCACGCGGCCGGGTTCCTCGAGGGGATAGATCTGCTCGCCTCGTCGCGGTTGTGCCCGAACGTGCCCGCACAGCACGCCATCCAGGTGGCGCTCGGCGGACATCAGAGCATCGAGGATCTGATCCTGCCCGGTGGGCGCCTGCTCGAGCAGCGGGATGTGGCCTGGGAGCGGCTCAATATGATCCCCGGCGTCTCGTGTGTGAAGCCGAGGGGCGCGCTGTACGCGTTCCCGCGCCTCGACCCGAACGTGCACGAGATCCACGACGACGCGAAGCTGGTTCTCGACCTGCTGCTGCAGGAGAAGATCCTGATGGTGCAGGGCACCGGATTCAACTGGCCCGACACCGATCACCTGCGGATCGTCACTCTGCCGTGGGCGCGGGATCTCGCGGTGGCGATCGAGCGGTTCGGAAACTTCCTGGCCAGCTACCGTCAGTAACGGGTTGAAACAGACCCCAGGTCTGGAATCTTGGACTTTTTGAAGATGCACTAGTGCAAAAGTCCGAGTTTTGTGTACAGTAGTCCTCGGCGCTTCGGCGCCCGGCCCGGTTGTCTACCCCCCCTGGACAACCGAGAGCCCTAGGTACGAGCGCCTACCCCCCTGGGCGCCGGCCACCAGGCGGCGGAGACATCCCCCTGCTCTCCGCCGCCTGTACCTCGGGAGCGTGATCGCCTCGAGTCGTTCTTGAAAACGATATCGCTTAAGGTTTTGGCCGTGAGCGATCATCATCACCACCACCACGACCATTCGGGTCCGATTGCCATCGGGGCTACCGCCGCGAAGGTCGTCGTCGGGCTGCTCAGCGTGATCGGGGCGGTGGTGCTGATCGCGACGGTGCTGCTCTGGCCCGGCGCGCAGCAAGTCGAGATTCCCTTGCCGATGCAGACCGCCACCGGCGGCGCCGTGCAGACCGAGGCGGGCACGGTCGTCCTGCAGGATGTGGGGGCCTGTGGCAGCACCTCGCTCGGACGGGTGTTCACCGACCAGCCCGCCGCGCCGCGCAATGCCGCCTATACCTGTCAGCGCAGTGTCATCCGCATCGACTCGGGGCCGGACAAGGGGTCGAAGACCCTGTTCGAGATCGCGCCGGGGCCCGGTCAGCCGGATCTGCGAGCCGGTGACGAGATCAGGATCGTGCGGGCCGCCGATCCCAGCGGCATCACCATGTACGCGTTCGAGGACTACTCGCGCGGGCTGCCGCTGCTGCTGATCGTGCTCGCGTTCGTGGTGGTGATCTGTGTGGTCGCGCGCTGGCGCGGGTTCAGGGCGCTGCTGGGGCTGCTGTTCGCGTTCGCCGTCGTCGTCATGTTCCTGCTGCCCGCGTTGCTCGACGGCAAGCCCGCGATCCCGGTCGCGCTGGTGTCGGGCGCGCTGATCCTCTACGTGGTGCTCTATCTCGCGCACGGCCTGAACCTGCGGACCAGTTCGGCGCTGCTCGGGACGCTCGCCTCGATGCTGCTCGCGGCGTTCCTGTCCTGGTTGACGCTCGAGGTCACCAACCTCACCGGGCTGTCCGAAGAGCAGAACACCAATGTGGCCACCTATCTCGAGCACGTCAGCATCACCGGACTGCTACTGGCCGGCTTCATCATCGGCTCGCTCGGTGTGCTCAACGACGTGACTATCACCCAGGCCTCGGCCGCCTTCGAGCTCGCCGCGCTCGACGAGGGCGCCTCCCGGCGCGAGATCTTCACCGCCACCATGCGCGTGGGCCGCGACCACATCGCCAGCACCGTCTACACGCTGGTGCTCGCCTACGCCGGTGGCGCGCTGCCGCTGCTGTTGATCTTCAGCGTCGCCGGTCGTTCCATCACCGACGTGCTCACCGGGGACGCGGTCGCCATCGAGATCGCTCGTTCGGCCGTCGGCGGTATCGCGCTGGCCCTCTCGGTGCCGCTCACCACGGCGATCGCCGTGCTGCTCGCGCGGCCGTTCGGCGCCGCCGGGCCCGCCCCGGCACCGCGCCGGGCCAGGCACGCCAGGAACTGACCTAGCCGCCCGGCGGCGGGAACCCGGGCAACACCACCGGCGGCAGCGTCGGGACGACGATCGGGGGCAGGCCGGGCACCACGGTGAAGGTGTTCGGGCCGGGCGGCGGCGGGGTCTCGGTCGTCGGCCCGGAGTTCTGCTGGGTGGCCGGCGGTGCCGCCACCGTGGCGTGGATGGCGTCGGTGGTCGGGGGCGCCGCCGAGGACGGGCCGGCCAGCGTCGGGCGCGGCGCCGACGACTCGGGGACCGCTTGTGACCCGTCGCTGGAATTGCCGCGCTCGAGGACCTCCGGGCCGTAGCCGAGGCCGAGGCCGATCGCGGAGACGACGGCCAGTGCGCTGACCGTGAGCACGGCGCCGTTCAGTTCGCGGCGATTGTGCCCGGACCGGCTGGTCAGCGCGCTCAGCGGACGACGGCGCGCCGGCGCCGTCAGCCATGCGGGGGTGGCGTCGTCGGCCTCACCCACCGGTGCCGTCGCGGGCGCGGCCGGAGCCTGCTGGACCTGCGCGGGGCGGGCCAGCAGCGCGGCGCCGCGCGCCAGTGCCGTCTCCGGCTCCGGCGGCACCAGCACCGGCACGCCGATCGTGCGTTCCAGCACGCGGGCGATCAGCGGAATCCGGCCACCGCCGCCGATCACCAGCACCGCCTGCACTGGATGCTGCCCGCGGATGATGACATCGCGCGTCATCCGTGCCGACGACTCGATCGCCAGCATCATCAGGGCTTCGAAATTCTCCTGCGTGAGCAGCACCAGGCCCTGCTCGCTTGGCAGCGCCACCGCGTTGCTGCTGGACAGCTGCTCCTTGGCCGCGCGGCAGAGCGCGTCCAGCTCGGCGAGCCCCACCGGGTCGGCCGGGTGCGCGATCCGGCCCGAGGCGATCTGCTGTTCCCTGATCAGCGAATCGAGGTAGTCGCCGCTGATGTCGCTGATCCGCTCGCACTGATAGACGTCGCTGGTGCGGGCGTTCACCACGCTCACCGTGAGACCAGAACTGCCCAGGTCGTAGACGGCCAGAGCCGAGACCTCGCGCATATCGGTGGTGGCGTGCGCGAAGTGCACCGCGGCGACGGCCTCGGGAACGAGCTGGTAGTTGGTGAGCTGACGGCGCGCCATCGCCGCCCTGATCGCCCTGGCCTGCGCGTCGCTGCGGAAGGTGACCGTGGTGGCCGTGATCTCGGGCGCGGGGGGGGGGGCGCCCCCCCGCGCCCGCGGCCCGCCCCCCCCCCCCCCCCCGGGCCGCCCCCCCCGGGGGGGCCGCCGCCGGCCCCCCCGGGCGCCCCACCCTCAGTCACTACCGGGAGCCGAGGCTAGCCCGCCCTGTTCCCGACCCGATCCTGTCCCGATTGGTTCGGGCGGGGATCCTTGCACGACCATTCGTACCCGCAGCCGGGCCGCCCCGACTCGAGGCCACCGCCCACCGTGCCCGGAATATCCTTCTCTAGCACCTCCGCGGACGCAACGCCCGCCCCGAGCAGACCGATCGCGGCGATCATGGTCGCGACGATTGCTTTCCTCATGTGTTCCCCCTCCGGGTTTGTTCGACATGATCATGGTGCGCGGCGGCGACTGCCGAAATCTTGTGCCGTTCGCGGGCGTGCGGAAAATCGGTTGCCGCGTTCGGGGAAGTGGGGCAGAGTTCGGGGTGACGTTGGAGAGGAGGTGGATGTCCGTGAGAACACACGTGCGGATTGCTGTGCCCGGGGCCCGCGAGTACGCGGCGGCCCCGACTGTTTCGGACATCACCTCTACTCGCTGAACCCTGGTCGGGTTCGGCACCCGACGAAGGATCTCACATGGTCGACTACGACCGTCTCGTCCCTTACGGCTGGACCGAAGCCGTAGCTTCCGAATACCTTTCCGTGCTCGCCGAGGGTCTGGTTCCGGCGCGCATCATCCGGATGGATCGCAGCGAATGCGATGTGGTGACTCCCACCGGACCGGCACGCGCCGGTTGTCCACGGGAGATCACCGGGCTGTGCACCGGCGACTGGGTCGGCATCGACACCGAGGGCACGGTGCGGCAGCTGTTGCCGCGGCGCTCGACGATCATGCGCTCGTCGGTGTCGGGGCGCTCGGTCGCCCAGGTGCTGGCCACCAATGTCGATACCGTGCTGATCTGTTCCGCCGCCGACGGTGACGTCGACCTGGGACGGATCGAACGGATGCTCGCCCTGGCCTGGGAGAGCAACGCGCAGCCGATCGTCGTGCTCACCAAAGCGGATGCGGCGATGGACATTCCGCTCGATGCCGTGCGTGCCGTCGCGCCGGGGGCGAGTGTGCTCGCGGTGAGCGCGTCGGCCGGGATCGGGCTGGATGTGCTCACGGCGCTGCTCACCGGAACGGTCGCGTTGATCGGGCCCTCCGGCGCGGGCAAATCGACTCTGGCCAACGCGCTGCTCGGCGCGGAGGTGTTCGCCACCAACGCGGTCCGCGCGGTGGACGGCAAGGGCAGACACACCACGGTGCATCGAGAGTTGCGGCCGCTGCCCGGCGGCGGCACCCTTATCGACACCCCCGGCCTGCGCGGGATCGGCCTCTACGACGCGGCCGATGGCATCGGCAAGACGTTCAGCGACATCGAGTCACTGGCCGCCGACTGCCGCTTCGCCGACTGCGTCCACCAGACCGAACCCGGCTGCGCGGTCCTGGCCGCGCTGGCCGACGGCACCCTCCCCGAACGCCGCCTCGCGAGCTACCGCAAGCTGGCCAAGGAGAACGAGTGGATGGCCGCGCGCACCGACAAACGCCTGGCCGCCGAACGCGCCCAGGCTTGGCGCTCCATCGCCAAACAGCAGCGCCGCGAGTACCGCGAACGCGGTCGACGCTGAAATCGCCCGCCGCGCGGGCGGTGCTCGACCAGCACCCCCGCGCGGTCCGCGCGGGTGATCTTGTTTCGGGTCGGGGCGATCCGGGTATTTCGGGCGGAGCCGAACTCGGCGGGAGGCGAGGCCGATCGCGCGGTAGGGTTCGGGCGCACGGTTCGCTATCCGGAGGCTTGATGAGTAACCCCGGCGATTTCTCTCCGCCACCACCCCAGCCCGCAGTCCCCGGCTCCCGCGAATCAGGAAGTGCGCCAACACTTTCCGGTATGGGCGACCGCGTGGCCCCGCCCCTGCCCACCCGCGGCTCGCTTGGCACACCGCCACCAAGCCTCACCCGCGCGGCGGACTCGAGTCCTCCCCCCGCCGGGGCCGATCACACGCCCCCGGAACCAGGCCTTGCCTCCCCCGGCTCCCCTCCACCACCACTCGACCAACCCTTCACCCCCGATTTCGGCCGACCATCAGCGCCGCCGAACGGCTCCGGCCTCGCGGGCACCACACCGCCATCGAACCGCGCCCAATCACCCACCAACGCCACACTGCGGTTCGGCGATTCGCCATCGACATCAAGCGGCCCGACGCCCAGCCTCGGCACACCGCCGAGCGACCCGGCGCTCGACCTCGCAGGGGCCGCCGCCCCGACCATCGGCCAACCTGCCGTCGAAGCGGATAGCGCGGTATCCAACGTCGGCACACCGCCGAGCGACCCGGCGCGCGACGATGCGAGAGCTGCGGCCCCGGGATTCGGGACACCGCCCGCTCCGGGCGCGCCGCCTCCGGGATTCGTGGCACCCCCCGGACATGGTTCTCCCCCTTCGGGATTCGGTCACCCTCCGTTGGTCCCGGTACAGCCGACGCCGGCTGGTCCTGGTGCGCCGATGCCAGGGTTCGGGCAAGCACCGTCAGGGCCGGATCATCCGATCGCCGGTCTCGACCAGCCGCCCGTGCCCGCGCCCGGATTCGACCCGCCGCCTCCCGCCCCGGTCGGGTCGACATCGGGGTTCGGGCCGCCGCCCGCGGGCTTCGGTGAACCACCCGCACCTGGCAGCGGTCCAGCTCCCGGGTTCGGGCAGGACGGACCAGCATTCGGTGGGTTCGGTCAACCGCTATCACCGAATCACCCGATCGCCGGATTCGGCCAGCCGGCAGTGGGTGGCGCCGCTCCCGGTTTCGGGCAGCCGCCGGTATCGCCTGATACTCCAGCGCCCGGGTTCGGGCAGCCGTCGGGGCCGGGTAGCCCCGCACCAGGTTTCGGACACGCGCCATCGGTACCCGGGAACCCCGCACCAGGTTTCGGACACGCACCATCGGTACCCGGGAACCCCGCGCCAGGTTTCGGACACCCACCGCCGGTGCTCGGCTTCGGGGCAGCACCACTGGGACCGGGTGCACCTGCTCCCGGCTTCGGTCAGCCGCCGTCGGGATCTGGTGCGGGCTCGTCCGCGCTGAGCAGTCCCGGCATCGGGATCGTCCAGCCGGGGACGGCCGGCGGGTATCCGCCGGTGTCGTCGCCGGGTGTCGGTCTCGGGCAACCGCATGCAGGGGCGGGTGCCGCGCAGTCGTCGCCCGGGATCGGGCAGGTGTCGTCGCCGGGGTTGAATCTGCCGCCGCACGGGGGTGGGTTCGGGCCGCCCGACAATCCGCTGGTGGGGCAGGCGCCTACGCCGCCGCCGGGGTTCGGGCAGCCGTTGCGGAGTGCGCCGGGGTTTCCGCCGCGGCCACCCGAGGTGGGGACGCGATCGTTCGACGGATTCGCGGCGGCGAGCAGTGGGCCGCAGCCGAGTCAGCCGCAGGCCGGGCCGCAAGGCGTGAATCCGCCTGGGATCACGGTGGATTCGTCGTATCCCGCGATCTCGTTCATGTTGTCGCTGGTCACGCCCAAGATCTTCGTCAATGGTCAGCCGGTGCCGCACGCGCGGTGGGGACAGACTCATGTTCCGGTCGGGCCGGGCATGTATCACGTCCGCGTGGTGACGCCGTGGCTGACGGAGATGGGGCCCGCGGAGATGCAGGTGCCGGTCCAGCCCGGCTCGGGAAGCAAGGTCTATTACAAGCCGCCCGCCGTGATCTTCCTGAAGGGTGCGATCGGGCCGGAGCCCCAGAAGACGCCCGGCATGTTGTTCATGCTGCTGCCGTTCGCGGCACTCGGACTGGTCTTCCTGCTGATGTTCGCCCTTGCCCTGCTGGGCTGACCGGCTGGTCCGGGCGCACCGAAAAACGCCGCCCCCGGAATGGTTTACGGGGGGGGGGGGGGGGTAGGGGGGTGGGGGGGGGGGTTGCGGTTAGGCCGGGGCCCGTTTGACCGGGGGGGGGGTGGGGGGGGGCGGGGGGGGGAACGGGCCGCCACGCGGGGCGGG
>NZ_JARWOJ010000051.1 GCF_029868625.1 Nocardia neocaledoniensis
TCCTGGAGCTGATGATCCACTCGGTCTACTCCAACAAAGACACGTTCCTGCGGGAGCTGATCTCGAACGCTTCCGACGCACTGGACAAGCTGAAGCTGGCCACGTTCCAGGACAAGGACCTCGTCACCGACACCTCCGACCTGCTTTCCTTCCCGCTGGGCGCCGGGGCTGCGGGGGGGCGCGGCCCCCCCCCCCCTTCGCATTCAGCTGTTACCTCGGCACCGGGATGGGGATCGGTGGCAGTCGCGGAATCTGCGGGAGACCAGGGATCACCGGCGCCGGTGCCGCGGGCGGCGGCGTGGTCGGTGTCGGCACGCGGACCGAGCCGTCACTGATGTAGATCGTGACGACCGAGCCGGGGATGGCGGAGCCGTTCGGCGAACTGCCCATCACCGTGCCCTTGGCCTGGGAGCCGGCGCTGGTCACCGCCGACACCTGGAAGCCGGCGGCCGACAGCATCGACGTGGCCTCGCCCTGCGACTTGCCCGCCACGTCGGGGACCTGGGAGTTGTTCGCGCCGCGGACGTACTTGTCGTCCACCGGGGGCAGGCCCGGCGGCGGGAAGCGGTCGAGCACCGGCTTGATCGCGTTGAACCAGGTGCGGGCAGGTTCGTTACCGCCGAAGAGGCCGGAGGCGTTGCTGGCGCCACAGTTGCGCAGCGGGAACGAGCAGATCTCGCCGGGCGTCGGGCTGTCGCCGTAGATGTACACCGACGAGGCCAGCGAGTTGGTGAAGCCCAGGAACGCCGAGGACCGGTGGCTCTCGGTGGTACCCGTCTTGCCCGACATCGGCGCCGCCCAGCCCGCGGCCCGTGCCGCACCGGCGGCGGTACCGCTGACATCGTCCTTGCTCATCGCGTTGGCGAGGGTGTTGGCCAGGCCGGGCTCGACCACCTGCTCGCACGCCTGCTGGGTGAGCGGGACGGTCTTGCCGGAGCGGTCGATGACCTCCTTGATCGGCGAGGGCGGGCACCACTTGCCGCCCGAGCCGAGCGTGGCGGCCACGTTCGTCAGTTCCAGCGGGTTGATCGCGAACGGGCCGAGGGTGAACGAACCCATGTTGTTGTTCTTGATGTGGTCGGCCAGGCTGGTGTTGCCGTGGCCCGAGGTGCCCGGCTGGGTGTAGGCGCGCATGCCGAGGCGCACGGCCATGTCCACCGCGGCCTCGACGCCGACGTCCTGGATCATCTTCACGAACGTGGTGTTGGGTGAGGTCGCCAGCGCGTCGGTCACCGACATCGAGCCCGGGTAGTTGCCCGCGTTCTTGACACACCACGAGTCGGCCGGGCAGCCGGGCGAGTTCGAGTAGCCCATGCCCCTGGCGGCGTAGGTGCCCGGCACGTCCACCTGGGCGGCGATGCCGAGGCCCTTCTCCATCGCGGCGGCGGTGGTGAACAGCTTGAAGATCGAGCCGGCGCCGTCACCGACCAGCGTGTACGGCTGGCCGAGCAGGGTTTCGTTGGCGTCGCGGTTGAGGCCGTAGGTCCGGCTCGACGCCATCGCCAGCACGGGGTGCGAATCCTGACCTGGCGCGACCACCGACATGACCTCGGCGATGTTGTCGAGGTTGGGGTCGGCCTGTTCGTTCACCGACCGCTTCACCGACTCCTGCAGCACCGGATCGAGGGTCGTCCTGATCAGGTAGCCGCCCTTGTCGACCTGCTCTCGGCTGATTCCGGCGTCCTCCAGGTACTGCAGCGCGTAATCGCAGAAGAAGCCCTTGTCCTGGGCCGCGATGCAGCCGCGCGGCAGACCCTTCGGCTCGGGCAGCACGCCGAGCGGTTCGGTCTTGGCCTTGCGGAACTCCTCGGCGCGGTGCGGGATGTTCTGGATGAGCGTGTCGAGCACGGTGTTGCGCCGGTCGGTGACGCCCTGGACGTTGGTGTACGGGTTCAGCTTCGAGCTGGACTGCACCATGCCGGCCAGCATCGCCGACTGGGTGATGGTCAGGTCGGCGGCGTCGACGCCGAAGTAGGTCTGCGCCGCGTCCTGGATGCCGTAGGAGCCATTGCCGAAGGGCACCAAGTTCAGGTAGCGGGTGAGGATCTCGTCCTTGCTGAGCTCGCGGTCCAGCGTGAGCGCCATCCGGATCTCGCGCAGCTTGCGCGCGGGGGTGGTCTCGATCGCGGCGCGGCGCTCGGCGTCGGTCTTGGCGACGACGAGCAGGTTGAAGTTCTTCACGTACTGCTGGTCGAGCGTCGAGGCGCCCTGCTGCACCTCACCGGAGGAGGTGTTGGTGAGGAACGCGCGCAGCGTGCCCTGCCAGTCGACGCCCTTGTGGTCGGCGAAGCGCTTGTCCTCGATGGACACGATCGCCAGCTTCATGTTGTTGGAGATCTTGTCGCTGGGCACCTCGAAGCGCCGTTGCTCGTACAGCCACGCGATGGGGGCGCCGCCCGCGTCGACCATGGTCGAGACGGCCGGGACGGTGCCCTCCACCAGCTCGGCGGACACGTTGTCGACGGCGTCGGCGGCTCGGTTGGAGATGAACCCGAAACCACCGGCCAGGGGGAACAACAGCCCGGCGACTAGCACGGCGGCCAGCGCGCAGCTGCCGGCCAGCCTCGCGAGCGTTTGAGTGATCGGCACCAGCCCAGCCTAAAGGGTGGGGTGTCGGTGTTCACTGCTGTGCTGCTCGACCGGGGATGTCCGGTCGGTGCCAGGGGGGTTGCTCGGGCGTGTCAACAAAATGATCACATCGGCGTGTCGCGCCCGGCCACGCCGGTGATCAGCGCGACTACCCGGCGCGACCGCGATTTGAATGGACGCCCGTACCAAAAAATCGGGGGTCGGTCTTGCGCAAGCGCCATACCTTTACCTAGATTGAGAACCCAGTGTGATAGAGCTAACACTCAAAGTGGAATGTGGTGCGGACCGCAGCGGTAGTTGGGTTGCTGTGATCCGCGCTCGCGATTCTGGAGCGCCGCACAACGGTGTTCGGACTGCAAAGGGGCACATCAAAATGCACATCACAACCCCCATCGCTCGACTGGATGTAGAGCAGGCCGAGGCAAGGATCGCTTGGGTTGCCCAGGCGCGATGCAAGGAAGTGGACCCTGATCAGCTGTTCGTTCGTGGTGCGGCGCAGCGCAAGGCGGCAACGATCTGCCGTCATTGCCCGGTGCTGATGCAGTGTGGTGCCGACGCGCTGGACAACCGGGTGGAGTTCGGAGTGTGGGGCGGGATGACGGAGCGGCAGCGGCGCGCACTGCTCAAGCAGCATCCCGATGTGACGTCGTGGGCGGACTTCTTCCAGGCCCAGCGACAGCATCAGGTGGCCATCTAGGGGGCGAGACCAGGCCGATATCACACACGGCGCCGAGACCGCGGGGTTTGCGGAATCGGCGCCGTCGGCCGGTGTTACAAGTTTGTTAGCTATAGCCGATTCGACTGAATCAGACCGCGGCGGGCTCGCCCGCCAGCTGGTTACCGACCGCGCGCAGGGCGTCCAGGTCGGAGACCTCGAACGGCAACGCGGTGACCGAAACGATCGGAACCCGCGGATGGGCGCCCGTGAAGCGATGCAGCAACCGCTGCTCCCGCTTCGCGGTCGCCACCCGCTCAGCGTGGACGCGCAGCACCGACGCGGTGAGCGGATCCGTCTCACGCAGCTGATCGGCGGCGGTCAGCGCGTGATCGCCGGACAGCCCCGACAGCGCGGGGTGCGTCCGGTTCAGCACGAGACCGGCCAGCGGCATGCGCTCGGTGGAGAGCCGGTCGACGAAGAACGACGCCTCCCGCAGCGCGTCGGGCTCGGCGGCAGCGACGACGAGGAAATGCGTGCCCGGCTTGGACAGCATCGCGAAGGTGCGCTCGGCCCGCTCCTGGAAGCCGCCGAACAGCGACTCCAGCGACTGGAGGAACGTCGAGGCGTCCTTGAGCATCTGCCCGCCGACGATGGTCGACACACCGCGCATCGCCAGGCTCATCGCCCCGGTGACGAACCGGCCGACGCCGCGCCCGGGCGCCATGATCAGCCGGATCATCTTGCCGTTGAGGAAGGTGCCGAGCCGCTTGGGCGCGTCGAGGAAGTCCAGCGCGTTGCGCGAGGGGGGAGTGTCGACCACGATCAGGTCCCACTCCTTGCGCCCGGCCAGCTGACCGAGCTTCTCCATCGCCATGTACTCCTGCGTCCCGCCGAACGAGGAGGCGACCGTCTGATAGATCGGGTTGGCGAAGATCTGCTCGGCCTTCTCCGGACTGGTGTGCTCGAGCACCATGTCGTCGAAGGTGCGGCGCATGTTGAGCATCATCGCGTGCAGCTGACCAGGCACTTCGGGGCCGAGCTCGACCCGCTGCGGGGTGTTGTCCAGATCGGCGACACCCAGCGACTGGGCCAGACGCCGCGCCGGATCGATCGTCAGCACCACGACCTTGCGTCCCGCCTCGGCCGCCCGCAAGGCGATCGCGGCCGCGGTGGTGGTCTTGCCGACGCCGCCGGAACCGCAGCAGACGATCACGCGGGCCGTGGGATCGGCGATGATCCCCGAGACATCCAGGCGGGTCGTCGTCACTTGCTCACTCATCGCACTCCCTGCGCGGATAGCTGTTCGGCCAGTTCGTAGAGTCCGCCCAGGTCGACGCCCTCGTCGAGGGCGGGCAGGTGCAACTGGGGCACGTCGACGCCGGCCAGTTCGGCGGCGCTCTCGTCCTGCGCGGTCAACATGACGGCGTGGTCGACGCTCTCGGTGAGCAAACCGGCGAAATCCTCGTCGGACAGGGTGATCCCGGCCTTGGCCAGATTCGCCGCGATCTCGGTGGTGTCGAGCTCGCCGCGCACGGCCAGCTCGCGCTCGGCGGCGCCGAACTGCGCGGTGGCCGCCCGGTTGACGATCACCGTGCCGATCCGCAGATCGTTGGCGGTGAGCTCTGCGACGGCGTCGGCGGTCTCCTGCACCGGCAGCGCCTCGAGCAGCGTCACCAGGTGGATCATCGTCTGATCCGAGTGCAGCAGCTTGGACACGCCCTCGGCCTGCGAGGCGATCGGGCCGCCCTTGGCGATCTCGGCCATCGCCTGGGTGACGTCGAGGAAGCTGGCGATCCGGCCGGTCGGCGGCGCGTCGACGACGATGTCGTCGTAGGCGGGCTTGCCGTCCTTGTCGACGCGCACCGCGCATTCCTTGATCTTGCCGGTGAGGATCACGTCGCGCAGGCCGGGCGCGATGGTGGTGACGAACTCGATGGCGCCCATCCGGCGCATCGCCCGGCCCGCGAAGCCCAGGTTGTAGAACATGTCGAGGTATTCGAGGAACGCGTGCTCGATATCGAGGGCGAGGGCGAACACCTCACCGCCGCCGTCGGCGCTGGCGATCCTGGTCTCGGTGGGTGGCAGCGGCGGCCGGTCGAACAGCTGCGCGATCGACTGGCGGCTCTCCACCTCGACCAACAGCACTTTGCGGCCACCCGCGGCGAGCGCGAGGGCCAGTGCGGCCGAAACGGTCGACTTCCCGGTGCCTCCCTTGCCGGTCACGTAGTGCAAGCGGGCCTCGGCCGCGCGCTGTGGCCATCCGGTCGACGGTTCCGGAACCGACGAAACCGGCTCTGCTGTTGGTGCTCCCACGTGGCCGAGCCTATAACCCGTTTCTCATCGGTGGTCGGGGTGAGCCCTAAACTCACACCATGAGTGAAGTCACCCTGTGGGAGTACGCCACCGTGCCGCTGTTGACGCACGCGACCAAGCAGATCCTCGATCAGTGGGGCGCCGACGGCTGGGAGCTGGTCACGGTGCTGCCCGGACCGACCGGCGAACAGCACGTCGCCTACCTGAAGCGGCGGAAGTAATCGTGGCCACCGCGTGGAAGGACGCGCTCGATCGGCTCGGGGTCACCCTGCCGCCGGTCGCCGCCCCTGTCGCCGCCTACATCCCGGCCGTGCGCACCGGTTCGCTGGTGTACACCTCCGGCCAGCTGCCCTTCGTCGACGGTGAGCTGTCGGCGGTCGGCAAGGTCGGGGCCGAGGTCGATGTGGAGCAGGCCAAGGAGGCCGCGCGGCTGTGCGCGCTGAACGCGCTGGCAGCCGTGCACGATCTGGTCGGGCTCGACCAGGTGGTGCGCGTGGTGAAGGTCGTCGGATTCGTCGCCTCCGCACCGGGATTCAGCGATCAGCCGATCGTGATCAACGGCGCGTCGGAGTTCCTCGGCGAGGTGTTCGGTGACGCGGGCGTGCACGCGCGCTCGGCGGTGGGCGTCTCGGAGCTGCCGAAGAACACGCCCGTCGAGGTGGAATTGATCGTCGAGGTCGGATAGGCAGCCGTCATGGCACTGGAACACCCCGCGTACGGCCGGGTTCGGGCGGTCACCCCGACGGCATCGGTATTGCTCGCCGACAATCCGTCGCAGATGACGCTCGACGGCACCAACACCTGGCTGCTACGCGGGCCCGGCAGCGATGACTACGTCGTCGTCGACCCGGGCCCGAAGGACAAGAAACACACGGCCGACATCGTCGCGGCCACCGGCGGGCGGATCGCGCTGACGCTGATCACCCACCATCACCCCGATCACACCGGCGGCATCGATCACCTGGTGAAGGCCACCGGGACGTCGGTGCGCGCGGTGGATCCGAAGTATCTGCGCGGCGCCGACACGGTGCTCGCGGACGGTGAGGTGATCGAGGCGGCGGGCCTGCGGATCACCGTGCTCGCCACGCCGGGCCACACCACCGACTCGGTGAGTTTCCTGCTCGACGACGCGATCGTCACCGGCGACACGGTGCTCGGCCAGGGCACGACCGTGCTCGAGTCGACCTCGGGCGCGCTGGCCGACTTCCTGTCCTCGCTGGAGCTGCTGCTCGAGCGCGGCGCGGGCAAGGCGCTGCTACCCGCGCACGGTCCCGACCATCCCGACGCGGCGCCGGTGGTGCGGTACTACCTGGACCACCGCCGCGAACGCCTCGATCAGATCCGCGCGGCGCTGTCCGAATTGGGTCAGGACGCGGGCGCATTCGAGGTCGTCCGCAAGGTGTACGCCGATGTGGACAAGCGATTGTGGCCCGCCGCGCGCAGTTCGGTGAAGGCACAACTGGAATATCTCCGGGCACAACGCGAGTCCTAGCCCGGGCACGCGGAACGCCGGAACCACGGTGGTGCGGACGAGGCCCTCTTCCTGCGGAGCCGC
Organism: Nocardia neocaledoniensis; assembly: GCF_029868625.1. GTDB lineage: Bacteria > Actinomycetota > Actinomycetes > Mycobacteriales > Mycobacteriaceae > Nocardia > Nocardia neocaledoniensis_A. The sequence goes on from NZ_JARWOJ010000051.1 coordinate 7,116, forward strand.
ATCGGTGGTTCCGGCGTGCCGGTTGAACTATCGCGTCAGCGAGCGCGACGGGCGAGCCGCTCGGAATCCGAGATCAGCACGCTCTTGCCCTCGAGGCGCAGCCACCCGCGATGCGCGAAGTCGGCCAGTGCCTTGTTGACGGTTTCCCGGGAAGCGCCGACCAGCTGGGCGATCTCCTCCTGGGTCAGGTCGTGGGTCACGCGCAGCGCGCCCGCTTCCTGGGTGCCGAAGCGCTGTGCGAGCTGCAGCAGCGCCTTGGCGACGCGGCCGGGCACGTCGGTGAAGATGAGGTCGGCGAGGTTGTTGTTGGTGCGGCGAAGGCGTCGGGCCAGCACGCGCAGCAGCTGCTCAGCGATCTCGGGGCGCTGATCGATCCACGACTTGAGTGCGTCGCGGTCCATCGTGACGGCGCGGACCTCGGTGACCGTGGTGGCGGTCGAGGTACGCGGGCCCGGGTCGAAGATCGACAGTTCACCGAACATGTCGGACGGACCCATGATGGTCAGCAGGTTTTCCCGGCCGTCGGGGGAACGGCGGCCGATCTTCACCTTGCCCGTCGTGATGATGTACAGCCGATCGCCGGGTTCGCCCTCGTTGAAGATGACGTGGCCGCGCGGAAAATCTACGGGCTGCAGCTGCTTGGCGAGCGCGGCCACCGCGGTGGGCTCGACGCCTTGGAAGATGCCTGCTCTGGCGAGGGCCTCGTCCACGAATGTGCTCCTTATGGGATATGGCTTGCGAACCTGGTCGAGCGAATCGACCAACAGCGCAGTCTACGCGGCATCACGGCAGCACAGTGACAGACACCACGTAAAGAGTGGATAGCGCACGGTCGCGCACGCCATGACGGGGTTCAGCTGGCGCGGGCCACGTCGAGTTCGGCGGTGCGGGAACGGCGCTTGCGCACCCGTCCGACCGCGGCGGGCAGGCCGAGCTTCGTCAGCTCTTTCACTTCGGCGTTGCTGGCACTGTCCAGGTACTGCTGAACCTCTTCGTCGGGTTCGAGAAGCTTCCGGAGCCGGTTCTCGACCCGCTCCATCCCCAGTGCGAACAGCATCAACAGCACTGGGAAGAGCACCACAGCGAGTCCTTGCATGACAGGCAGTAAACACGTTCCAGGTCTCAGATGGAACACAGCGGGCCAACTCGGCCCCCAATGTTGTCGTAGCGGTTCCGTATGGTGGACCGGTGCCCGTTTCCCCCTCCACCGCGGCGGCAAGCGATGCCGGAACCGCTGCGGCGCCCGCCGGTCTGTCCGCGGCGCGAAAGCGCAAGAACCGCGCGCTAGCGGCGGAAACGCGGACCGGATTGGTCCGCAGGGCCCGCCGGATGAACCGCACCCTGGCCGCCGCGTTCCCCGACGCGCACTGCGAGCTGGACTTCACCACTCCGCTGGAATTGGCGGTGGCGACCATCCTCTCGGCCCAGTGCACCGACGTCCGCGTGAACCTCACCACTCCGGCCCTGTTCGCGAAGTATCGCAGCGCGCGCGACTACGCCCAGGCCAACCGGGCCGAGCTGGAGGAATACATCCGGCCGACCGGCTTCTACCGGAACAAGACCAGCTCCCTCATCGGCCTCGGCCAGGCGCTGGAAACCGATTTCGACGGTGAATTGCCTCACACCCTGGCCGAATTGGTGAAATTGCCGGGCATCGGACGTAAGACGGCCAACGTCATCCTCGGCAACGCCTTCGATGTGCCGGGTATCACCGTCGACACCCATTTCGGCCGATTGGTGCGCCGCTGGAAGTGGACCGAGGAGGACGACCCGGTCAAGGTCGAGCACGCGGTCGGCGCGCTGATCGAGCGCAAGGACTGGACGATGCTCTCGCACCGGGTGATCTTCCACGGCCGCCGGGTGTGTCATGCGCGCAAACCCGCGTGCGGCGCCTGCGTGCTCGCCAACGACTGCCCGTCCTTCGGGGCGGGACCCACCGATCCCGCCGTCGCGGCCGAACTGATCAAGGGGCCGGAGCGCGAGCACCTGCTCGATATGGTCGGACTGTGAGTGAATCCGCCGAACCGTCGTGGCTCCGGCGGCCCGCACTGCGCTGGGCGCTGGCCGCGCTGATCCTGGTGATCGCGGCCGCGGTCGCGCTGTGGCCGCGCGAAGACTCCGGCCCCACGAATCCCGGAACGCAGGCCACGCGGCAACCCGCGGCGGTCTCGGCCGACGAACGCGCGGCCGCCGGGCTCGCGCCCTGCCCGATGTCCACCGGCCCCGGCGCCGGACCACTGGCCGGCATCACCCTGACCTGCCTGGCCGACGGCGCCCCCGTCGACCTCGCCGCCGCGCTGGCGGGCAAGCCCGCGCTGCTCAATCTCTGGGCCTACTGGTGTGGCCCCTGCGCCGTCGAACTACCCCACCTGCAGGAATTCGCGCGGCGTGCGGGCCCGGAACTCACCGTGCTGACCGTGCACAGCGATCCCGACGAAGCGAAGGCGCTGGCCAGGCTGAGCGGCCTCGGCATCACGCTGCCCGGCGTCGAGGATCCGGCGGCGAGCGTGCGCACGGCCGCCGGGGCGCCCGCGGTACTCCCGGTGTCGGTGCTCGTCCGCGCGGACGGCACCATTGCGAGTGTCGAGGTACGCACGTTCGCCGATGTCGCCGACATCGCCGACACGGTGGCCGAAAAACTCGGCGTTCGGATCGCGGTATGACGAAGGACGTTGTGATGAACGGTGTGATGCGGCTGGACGATTCCGGCCTCCCGTCCTGGCTGCACGCGGCCATCCGGCACGCGGGGCCCGACGCCGACGACACCATGGCCGCCTCGCGCGCGCTGCGCCGGGCCATGTCGATCACCGGCAAGCCGCGCCAGGCCGCGGTCCTCGTCCTGTTCGGCGGCTCGGCGGAACCCGACCCCTCGACGCCGGGTGGCCTGCCCACCGACGCCGACGTCCTGCTCACCCAGCGCGCGTCCACCATGCGTCAGCACCGCGGACAGGTCGCCTTCCCCGGTGGGGCGGAGGACCCCGGCGACGACGGCCCGGTCGGTACCGCGCTGCGCGAGGCCGCCGAGGAGACCGGCCTCGACCCCGCTGGCGTGCAGCCGTTCGCCGTGCTGCCGAAACTGTTCGTGCCGCCGTCCAAGTTCGACGTCACTCCGGTGCTCGGCTACTGGCGGGCACCCAGCCCGGTCGGCGTGGTCGACCAGGCCGAAACCGAGCGTGTGGTCCGGGTTCCGCTGACCGAATTGCTCGATCCGGCACACAGATTCATGGTCCGTGGCAGTCTCGGCTACCAGAGTCCCGCATTCCAGGTCGACGGCATGCTGGTCTGGGGTCTCACCGGCGGTATCCTCGCCGGCATCATCAAAACAGCTGGCTGGGAACGAGACTGGGATCGGGGCGACGTGCGTGACTTGGAGAGCTCGCTGGCTGCGGTCGGAATGACCCTGTGAGCGCGCGGAACGAGCCGAGCGCTAGCGAGGCGGAGGCATGAGCGCGTCGGTATGGCTCGACATCGCGGTGGTGTTGATCGCTTTGGTCGCGGCGTCGACCGGGTGGCGGCAGGGCGCGGTGGCCTCGGCGCTCGCCTTCTTCGGCGTCGCGCTCGGTGCGGTCGCGGGCATCCTGATCGCACCGCACATCCTCAAGCACCTGAGTGAGGGGCGCAGCCGGGTCCTCGGCGGCATCCTGCTGATCGTGCTGCTGGTGATCGTCGGCGAAGTGGCGGGCATGGTGCTCGGCCGCGCCGCGCGCAGCGGCATCCGCAACCCGATCGCGCGCAGCGTGGACAGCGTCACCGGCGCCGTGCTGCAGGCGGTGACGGTGCTGGTCGCGGCCTGGCTGCTCGCGCTACCGCTGGCCACGGCCTCCCAGCCGAACGTCGCGGCGGCCATCAACGGGTCCAAGGTGCTCGCCGACGTCAACGAGGTGGCGCCGAGCTGGCTGCGCAAGCTGCCCAACGAGTTCTCCAAACTGCTCAACACCTCCGGTCTGCCGGATGTCATCGGGCCGTTCGGGCGCGCGCCGATCGCCGCGGTCGAACCGCCGGACGCCAGCGTGCTCGCCAGTCCTGTCGCCGCGTCGCTGCAGCAGAGCGTGCTGCGGATTCGTGGCGTCGCGCCCAGCTGCCAGCGCGCGCTGGAGGGCTCCGGCTTCGTCATCGCGCCGGAACGCGTGATGACCAACGCGCACGTCGTCGCAGGCACCAACGCCGTGTCCGTCGACACCGCGCGCGGTGCGCTGGAGGCCAGCGTGGTGCTGTTCGACCCGTCCAAGGACATCGCCGTGCTCGCGGTGCCGGGCCTGACGGCGCCGGTCATCCCGCAGGCGCCCGAAGCGGCGAGCTCCGGCGAGAGCGCGATCGTGCTCGGCTACCCGGGCGGTGGGCCCTACACGGCCAGCGCCGCGCGCGTGCGCGAGACCCTCGACCTCACCGGCCCGACCATCCACCGCGACGGCACCGTCGAACGCGAGGTGTACACGGTCCGCGGCCAGGTCCGCGCCGGCAACTCGGGCGGCCCGCTGGTCGACACCGAGGGCCAAGTGCTCGGCGTGGTCTTCGGCGCCGCCGTCACCGACGACGACACCGGCTACGTGCTGACCCTGAACGAGGTCGGCCCGGAGCTGGCGGCCGCGACCACGAGCAGCGCCCCCGTCCCCACCGGAGCCTGCGTCCTGAGCTGAGTTGTTGGAGCGCTGGCGCGCTCGAGGTCGCGGCCCCATGGTGCCCCGGCGCGGGGCCCGCGGGGGGGGGCGGGCGCCCACGGCCGCGACCCGCCGACTGCGTCGGCGGACCCTCCTCGAGGTCGGGTCGTGCGGGGCTGGGTTGTCGGAGCGCTGGCGTTCAGGGCCGGGCTCAGGGGGAGACCAGGCCGTCCTGGGGTGAGCCGTTGACGCCGTTCTG
>NZ_JARWOJ010000052.1 GCF_029868625.1 Nocardia neocaledoniensis
ATCACGAGGTGGCGGCCTGGGGGGTGGGCGCGGGGCCCCCCCATATAGTGGGGCACACGGCCGCCGCGGTGGCGGCACAGGCGCGCGGCGGGGGGGGGGTGTCGTTTGGCCACCCCCCGCCGCCCCCCCCGCCCCGGGCGCCCCGCCGGGGCCCCCCCACCGGCCGCTGCGTGGCCGCCGCTCCTCGAGGTCGCGGGTGCGGGGTCGGGAATCGGGATTCAGTGGGTGGCGAGCCACTGCTCGGTGAAGGTGGCCTCGTTGCCGAGCAGCTCGAGCAGGTGCTCGGAGATGGCGGCCTCGATCTTGCCGCCGAACAGCGGGATCTTCACCTCGATGGTGCCGCTGACGGTGAGCACCGAGCCGGTGCCCTCGTCGGTCATGGTGGCGGTGGCGGTGACCTTGGCCGGAGCGCCGTCGACGTGCGCCTCGACGGTGCCGGTGGTGCCGCTGTAGGTCTCGGTGCGCGGAATGATCAGGTCACCGGGGCGGACGGCGGTGATGGCGGGCGGCAGCTGATCGGCGGGGATGGACTGCACCATCTGCACGCGCACCGAGGCGGCGTCGGCGGCGAAGGAATCGAGCCTGGCGCCGGGGCCACCGACCTCTTCGATGCGAGCCTTCCAGTACTGCTCGTCGGCGAACGCCGCACGCACGGCCTCGACCGAATGGGAGTAGCGCGCCGTGAACGCCAGAGGTGTAGCCATGGGCGACACGCTACCGTCTCTACCCGTGCGTACAACACGGGTGGTGTCCTCCGATCAGCTGCGTGACCTCCTCGCCGGGACCGGCGCGGTGGTGCGGGAATCGGTGCGTCTGGCCGAACTGACGACCCTGCGGGTCGGCGGGCCCGCGCTGGTCGCCGAATGCGGGAGCACCGAGGCGCTGATCGCCACGGTATCGGCGCTGGACGCGGCCGATGTGCGGGTGCTGCTGGTCGCGGGCGGATCGAACCTGCTCATCGACGATGCCGGGTTCGACGGTGTGGTCGTGCGGGTGGGGAACACGGGCGTCGAGATCGGCGCCGACAGCGTGCTCGCCGAGGCGGGCGCCAACTGGGACGAGGTGGTCGCGGCGACCGTCGCCGCCGGTCTGGGCGGGCTCGAGTGCCTGTCCGGCATCCCCGGATCGGCGGGGGCGACGCCGGTGCAGAACGTCGGCGCGTACGGCGTCGAGGTGGCGACGCTGCTGAGCCGGGTGCGGCTGCTCGATCGTGCGAGCGGCGAGGTGCGCTGGGCCGAACCGGCCGAACTCGGCTTCGGCTACAGGACCAGCGTGCTCAAGCACAGCGACGCCGCGGTGGTGCTCGCGGTCGAGTTCGCGCTCGATCCGTCGGGACAGAGCGCCCCGCTGCGCTACGGCGAGCTGGCCAGGGTGCTCGACGCGGCCGACGGCGCGACCCGCCCGGCCGCCGCGGTGCGGACCGAGGTGCTGCGGCTGCGTGCGGGCAAGGGCATGGTGCTCGACCCGGCCGATCACGACACCTGGAGCGCCGGATCGTTCTTCACCAACCCCGTGGTGAGCGCGGAGCGGCTGCCCGGGGTGCTCGCCGCGATCACCGCGCACCTCGGCGAGGTGTCGGTGCCGACCTATCCCGCGCCCGACGGCACGAAGCTGTCGGCGGGGTGGTTGATCGAGCGGGCGGGGTTCGCGAAGGGGTTCCCCGGCGAGCAGGCGGCCGCGCGGCTGTCGACCAAACACACCCTGGCCCTCACCAATCGCGGCGCCGCGCGCGCGAGCGACATCGTCGAGCTGGCCCGCACGGTGCGCGCCGGGGTGGAGGAGCGGTTCGGCGTGCGCCTCGAACCGGAACCGGTGACCGTCGGCCTGACCCTGTGAGTTCGACCGGCTGACCCTCGGCGAGTGATCTCGCTCGCTGAGCTGGGCGCTGCCTGGGGCCGGTCGGTAGCCCGGCGTACATTCGATGCCGTGAGCAAACTTTCGGTAACCGCCTCGTTGCGTGCGCGCGGAGCGGCGGTGGGAGCTGCGCGGCGGCGAGCAGCTGCCGACGGGCGTGGCGTCGGCTTTCGGCGCGGCAGGCCCGCGGTTGCGGTGATCTTGCTGGCGGTGCTCGTCGTGCTGACCGGATGCACGATCGACCGCCCCGGTGGCGCCGGCGAACCCGCGGGCCCGGTGGCGCGCGTGGCCATCACCCCGGCGCCGGACGCGACCGCGGTCGAGCCCCGCGCTCCCGTCTCGGTGACGGTGAGCGACGGCCGGATCGAGCAGATCGCGCTCACCAACGCCAACGGCAAGCAGGTCACCGGCGAGTTCAGCCCCGATCGCGCGACCTACAAGATCACCGAGCCGCTCGGCTACGACGCCTCCTACACCTGGACCGGCACCGCGATCGGCACCGACGGCAAGCCCGTGCCGATCGACGGGACCTTCACGACCCTGCGCCCGGCATCGACGACTCCGGCGACGCTCAACATCGGTGACGGCCAAGAGGTCGGCATCGCGGCGCCGATCATCCTGAAGTTCACCGGACCGGTGGCGAACAAGGCGGCGGTGGAGAAGGCGCTCACCGTCACCACCGACCCGCCCACCGAGGGTTCGTGGGCGTGGCTGCCCGACGACGGCGGTTCACGGGTGCACTGGCGCCCGAAGAACTACTGGACGCCCGGGACCACGGTGCATGTCTCGGCCCCGCTGTACGGCGTCGACCTGGGCGGCGGCGCCTACGGCGACTCCGACCTCACTTCCGATTTCAGCATCGGCCGCAGCCAGGTCGTCGTCGCGAACGCCCCGAGTCACCGGATGCAGGTCGTGCGGGACGGGGCGACCATCTTCGATTTCGCCGTCTCCTACGGCGAGGGCAACGAGCCGCGCAATGTCACCCGCTCGGGCGTGCACGTGGTCACCGAGAAGTACGAGGACTTCATGATGTCGAATCCGCCGTACTACACCAATGTTCGCGAGCGCTGGGCCGTGCGCATCTCCAACAACGGCGAATTCATCCATGCCAACCCGGAATCCCTGGCCGCGCAGGGCGCGTCCAATGTCACCAACGGGTGCATCAATCTCTCGCCGTCCGATGCCCAGGCCTACTTCCCGACCGCGCTGTACGGCGACCCGGTCGAGGTCACCGGCACCTCCATCGAGTTGTCCCAGGCCGACGGCGACATCTACGACTGGGCCCTGGACTGGCCCACCTGGCAGTCCATGTCGGCACTGTCCGCGGCGACGACACCGTCCGGCGCGGCCGCCGGTCCGCGCTAGGAGAGCGTGCGCCGATCGCCCGGACGACCGCGGCGGATGCCCCGGTCGGCGCACGAGGCATCCGGCGTCCCGCGCCGTGCGAGTCGGAGCACATCCCGGCGTGGGGCGCACCGGGGAGCGCGTCCCGGCGCCGGACGCGAAGCCTCGGGCGGGACAGCGCGACGCCCCACACGTGTCGACGTGTGGGGCGTCCGAGGTCGCCGATCAGACCAGCGCGGGTGTCCGGCTCGGCCAGCGCGGGTGGTCGCGGTCGATGACGTAGGCGTGGGTGTGCTGGAAGTGGCGCGGGCCCACCTGGATCGCGTCGACGAGGATGGCCGGGTCGACGGTGCCGAGCTCGTGGACGTGGGTGATCTCGGCCGGATCCCGGCGTGGCCACAGCCGCACCGCCGCGACGGCGCCGAGAGCGGCGAGGACGGCCAGCGTGACCCAGGTGGTGGTGAACCCCGCGGCCGTGGCCAGCCAGCCGGTGATCGGGTAGGTGAGCAGCCAGGCCACGTGCGAGAGCGAGAACTGGGCGGCGAACAGGGCGGGCCGGTCCTCGGCGCGGGCCGAGCGGCGCAGCACCCGCCCGGTGGGGGTGAGCACCATGGCGGTGCCTGCGCCGATGGTGGCCCAGGTGGTGAGGGCGGCGGGCCAGCTCCAGGCCCCGGTCGGCGCGGTCGACAGCGCGATCGCCGCGGCGAGCCCGGTCACCAGGACGGCGGCGCCGGTGAGCATCACCGAGCGTTCGTCGCGCCGGTCCAGGATCTTGGGCAGGGTCAGCGCGATGAGCATGGTGCCGAGACCGTTCGCGGCCAGCAGCACGGCGACGCCGGACTGGTCGCCGCCCAGCACGTCCCGCGCGTAGTTGACGGTGTTGACCATGACCACCGAGCCGGCGGCGGCGACCACCAGGTTCAACCCGAGCAGTCCACGCAGTCGCGGCGTGGCGGCGAACAGGCGCAACCCGGCGACCAGACGCTCACCGATCGCACCGTCGCCCACCACCGCGTCCGGGATGCGCGCGGCCAGCACCAGGCCGACCGAGACCGCGAAGCCGAGGCCGGTGCCGACGAAGAGCCAGTGGAAGCTGAGCACGCTCAGCGCGAGCGCCGCCAGCATCGGGCTCAGCAGCGTCTCCATGGTCGCGGCCAGCTGCGCGGCCGAGAGCGCCTTGGTGTAGTCGCGCTCGTCGGGCAGGATGTCGGGCAGGACGGCCTGGTAGGTGGGGGTGTAGGCGGCCGAGGCGATCTGCAGCAGGGTGATCAGCACGTAGATCTGCCAGATCTGGTCGACGAAGGGCAGCGCGAGCACGATCGCGCCGCGTATCCCGTTCAGCGCCATCAGGAACTGCCTGCGCGGCAGCCGTCCGGCGTAGGCGCCCGCGATCGGGGCGACCGTCACGTAGGCGACCATCTTCAGCGTCAGCGCGGTGCCGAGCACGATGGCCGCGTTCCCACCGGCCAGCTCGTAGGCGAGCAGCCCCAGCGCGACGGTGGTGAGGCCGGTGCCGAACAGGGCCGCGACCTGGGCCGTGAACAGCAACCGGTAGTCGCGGTGGGCGAACAGTGAGGTGGTCATGGTGTCGGCCCTCCTGAGGCTGCGTGCTCTTTCATGCGTGATCGCTTATCTGCGTACTGATGCAACCATATACCCATAGGGGGTATTCCAGTCAAGGGGTTCTGGATCGCCGACTTGACCTGAAGAATGGTTGAGGTAGCACCGTGGTGCGCAGCGGTGACCGAGGGTCGCCACCGAAGCAAGGGGAAGCACATGAGCGCCACGGTCGAGCACCTGAACACCGAGGTCCGTCCGCTGCGGGTCGCCGTCGTCATCGGCAGCACCAGGGAAGGCCGTTTCGGTCCGACCGTCGCCGACTGGTTCATCCGCCAGGCGACACCGCGCGACGCGCTCACCGTCGACATCGTCGACACCGGCGCGGCCGAGCTGCCGCACACGTTCGGCGCCGCCGCCCCGGCCGCGGCCGAGATCACCGAAAAACTCGCCGCCGCGGACGCATTCGTCATCGTGACGCCCGAGTACAACCACAGCTACCCGGGCGCGCTCAAGAACCTCGTCGACAGCCACCACACCGAATGGCAGGCCAAACCGGTCGGCTTCGTCTCCTACGGCGGCATCTCCGGCGGGCTGCGCGCGGTGGAACACCTGCGCCCGGTCTTCGCCGAACTGCACGCGGTGACGGTGCGCGACTGCGTGGCCCTGCCCAACCCGTGGGGCAGGTTCGACGACGCGGGCCGTCTGCGCGACGACTCCGCCGACACCGCCGCCGCGGCCCTGCTCGACCAGCTGATCTGGTGGGGCGAGGCCCTGCGCACCGCCCGCGCGATCCGCCCGTACGGAAAGTGACCGCCGTGCTCACGCAGACGCAGACCGCACCGGTCGCCACCCGCAATCCGATGCGCATCGCGCTGGTCCTGGTGGTCGGCATGATCATGGCGACCCTCGATCAGACGATCGTGAACGTCGCCATCAACAAACTCTCCGTCGAATTCGACGCCGGACTGAGCACGATCCAGTGGGTCGCCACCGGCTACTCGCTCGCCCTCGGCGCGGTCGTGCCCACCTCGGCGTGGCTGGTCGGCCGCTTCGGCGCGAAGCGGCTGTACCTCGCCGCGATCACGGCGTTCGCGTTCGGCTCGGTGCTGGCCGGTCTGGCCTGGAACATCGAGTCGCTCATCGCTTTTCGCCTGGTGCAGGGCGCCAGCGGCGGCCTGCTGATGCCGGTCGCCATGACCATCCTGCTGCGTGCGGCGGGCCCGGAACGGCTCGGCCGGTTGATGAGCACGCTCGGGCTGGCGATCCTGGTGGGCCCGCTGCTCGGCCCGGTGATCGGCGGCTACCTCATCGACGAGGTGTCGTGGCGGTGGATGTTCTTCCTGAACCTGCCGCTCGGCGCGCTGGTGCTGGTGCTCGCCGCCAGGGTGGTGCCCGATGACGCGCCCGAACCGCCGCGACCGCTCGACGTCATCGGCCTGCTGTTGATGTCACCGGGCCTGGCGCTGGTGATCTACGGCGTGACGGCGGCGGGGGAGAGCGCGGGATTCGCGACGCCGTCGGTGCTGGTGCCGCTGCTGGCCGGCGTCGGGCTGATCGTCGCCTTCGTGGTGCGCTCGCTGAGCACCCCGGTGCCGCTGCTGGATCTGCGGGTGCTCGGCAACCGGACGACGGGAATCTCGGCGGGCCTGCTCGCGCTGTTCGCGAGCGGCTACTTCGGCTCGATGCTGTTGCTGCCGTTGTACTTCCAGGTGGTGCGGGGTGAATCCGCCCTGCTGGCAGGCGCACTCGGCATTCCGTTCGCGCTGGCCTCCGGTGCGACGATGCAGGTGGCGGGCCGACTCATCGACCGGATCCCGCCCGGCCGCTACCTGCCGGTCTCGATCACGGTGGCGCTCACCGGTTTCGTGTTGTTCGCGATCCAGCTCGACGCCGACGCGCCGTACTGGGCGCTGTGCCTGACCATGGTGCTGATGGGCGCGGGCGGCGGCGGCACGATGATGCCGGTGATCACCACCGCGACAAGGCCGCTGAGCCGGGAGCAACAGCCTGCCGGGTCGACGGTGCTGAACATGATCAGCACCACCGCCATGGCGATCGGTACGGCGGTGAGTTCGGTGACGCTGGGCGCGCTGCTCCCGGTGACCGGCGGGCTGCAAGCCCTGCACGGCATGGACCAGGCGCAGCGTGCGGCGCTGGCCCCGGCCCTGGCCGAGGCCTTCCAGCACACCTATCTGATCGCGCCGGTCATGATCGCGCTGGCGATGATCCCGGCGCTGCTGTTGCCGCGGCGGTAGGCCAGAGCAAGGCCTGGGCGACGATGACGTTCTCGCCGTTGAACGTGACGGCCGGGCCCTCGTGCAGGGTGTAGCCGAGGGCCAGCGCGGCGCTCACGCGCCGGCAGAACGTCTCGTCGTCCGGGCCGGTCAGCACGCGATAGATCGGCAGGCCGTCGGGAGGTGTGCTCATGGGGCCAGTATCCGCTAGACGGACTCGGCGGCGCGTTCCTTGCTCAGCGTCTCGGTCTGCTCGGTGCTCAGCCCCTGCTGCTTGGCCAGCAGATCGCGGATCTCGATGAGCAGTTCGGTCTCGGTGGGCTCGGCGGCCTTGGTGGTGCCGAACTTGTTCTTCAGCGACTTCATCGGCAGCATCAGCACGAAGTACAGGACCGCCGCCACCATGAAGAAGTTGATGAACGCGGTGATGATCGGGCCGATCTGGATGAAGGTCGCCGGCTTGTCGGCGATCAGCTGGACGCCGAGGCCCAGTTCGTTGGTCGAGCCGAACACCGCGAGCAGCGGGTCGATGAGCCCCTTGGTGAACGAGCTGACGACGGCGGTGAACGCGGTGCCGATCACCACGGCGACCGCGAGGTCGACGACGTTGCCCCGCATGAGGAAATCCTTGAACCCGCCGAACACGGACTTGATACTGCGCATCAGTGAAGCACTCCTGAGACTGGCTATTGGCAAACGCGGTGATGTTATCGGCCGTCTCGCCGGGTAGCGAATCTGTGGCTACCGCACTAGGAGGTGTGAACCGGCCTCCGGCAGTATCAATTCCGGGCGCGCCGAGCGCCACTCGGACGGTTCCGGCGCCCCGGATTCGGTTGCCCGATCCTGGGATTGATCGGCGCGGGTCAGGACCGGCGCGCGAAGCTGCCCGGTCCGGCCTGGTCGCGAGGCTTCACGACGATCGTGTCGAGGTTCACGTGCGGCGGGCGGCTCGCGACGAACCCGACGATCTCGGCGATGTCGGCGGCGTAGAGCGGATCGATGCCCTCGTACACCTTGGCGGCGCGGTCGGCGTCACCGTCGAAGCGGACCAGCGAGAATTCCGTCTCCACCGCGCCCGGCGCGATCTCGGTGAGGCGGACCGGCTGGCCGAGCAGCTCGTCGCGCAGGGTGCGGTGCAGCACCGCCTGGGCGTGCTTGGCCGAGGTGTAGCCGGAGCCGTTGGGATAGGCGTGCATGGCGGCGATGGAGGTGATGGTGACGATGAGGCCGTCACCGGAGGCGATCAGCTTCGGCAGCAGCGCCTTGGTGAGCCGCAGCGTGCCGAGCACGTTGGTCTCCCACATCCAGCGCCAGTCGGCGAGGTCGGCCTCGGCGACCGTGGCCAGGCCCTTGGCCCCGCCCGCGTTGTTCACCAGCACGTCGACCCGCTCGAGCCCCTCGGTGAACGCGGCCACCGACTCCTCGGAGGTCACGTCCAGTTCCACCGCGGTGCCGCCGATCTCCGCGGCCAGGCGCTGGACGCGGTCGAACCGCCGGGCGCCCACGTACACGTGGTACCCCTGCTTCGCGAGTTCCCTGGCGGTGGCTTCCCCGATGCCCGAGCTGGCTCCGGTGACGACGGCGATGCGAGTGCTCATGTGCACCGATCCTATTCGCCGCCGATTTCGCCTCGCCACGGCTCGGATCATCGTGAATCCGGCCGGCGCTAGCCTGTCGGCATGGCTATTCGTGACGCGGTCAGCGCTGATGGAACCAGGATCGTCTACCGGGTGACCGGACCGGAGGACGGGCGGCCGCTGGTGCTGCTGCACGGCTGGGCCGGGAACCTGCGGTGCTGGGGCGCCGCCGAGGACGAGTTGGCCCAGCGCTACCGCGTCCTCGCGGTCGATCTGCGCGGTCACGGCTACTCCGATGATCCCGGCGCCGGCTACGACGACCCCAAGGCCTGGGCCGCCGACGTCGCGGCCGTGCTCGCCGCCGAGCGCATCGAATCCGGCGCGGTGCTGCTCGGCTGGTCCTACGGCGGCATCGTCGCCACCGACTACCTCGCGACCGAGGGCACCGCGGCGATCGCGGGCGTCGTCTACTGTGGCGCGCCCGCCCATATCGGCCGGGATGTGCCGGGCGCGGAGCCCGGTCCCGCCATGGCGAAGGCCATCCCCGGTGTGTTCGACGAGGCGGCAGGCCGCGCGGTCCGCGCGTTCGCCGTGTTCGGCAATGCCAACACCGGCCCCGGCGAGGACAAGGGCCCCGATGCCCAGCGCCTGTTTGGCGGTAGCCTCGCCACCGCGCCCTCGGTGCGCAAGGCGCTGTTCTATCGCACCGTCGACAACACCGAAACCCTGCGCGCCCTCGACATTCCGGTGCTGGTCCTGCACGGCACGGCGGATCCGGTGGTTCCCGTCGAGAACGGTCGCTACATCGTCGACAACGTGCCCGGCGCCCGCGCCTCCTACTGGGAAGGCGCCCAGCACGGCCTCTTCATCGAGGACCGGCCCCGGTTCGTCGCCGAGGTGAGCGCCTTCCTCGACGCGCTGGACTGAGCTGCGCTTTCGCGCCGAAAACGACCGGTCGCTTTCGGCGCGAATCAGAGAACAATTAGTCGCCGAAGCCGATGTGATATGACTGTGATTGTTCTCGGGAGCAACGAGCGCATTTCGCACAGGGCGGCGGAAAATCTTCTGGTAATTGTCACAAACATTTCGTGAATACGTGTGTAGCGTGCGGGAATGCCGTTTGATGCGAAGGGAAGTGGGTTCGGCGTCGAGAGTGGAGTTCGATGATGTTCGGTCGGGCAGGTGGCGTTCGGATCGTGTTCCTGGCAGTCGCGCTGCTGGTGGGTGCGGTGGTGGGCGCGCCGTCGGCGAGCGCCGAACACGCCAGGATCGAGGATCAGCGGGTCGAACCGGATCGCACCATTGATGTCGGCGTGTATTCGCCCGCCATGGATATCGTCACCCGGGTACGAGTGCTGCGGGCCGCCGATCCCGATTCACCTGCCCCCACGCTGTATCTGCTGAACGGGGTCGGCGGCGGTAGCGACGGGAATTGGCTGGACCGCACCGATGTCGTCGAATTCTTCAAGAACAAGCAGGTGAACGTGGTGATCCCGTTCGGCGGCGCCGGTAGCTACTTCGCCGACTGGCGGGCGGTCGACCCGGTGCTCGGCAAGCAGCGCTGGACCACCTTCCTCACCGAGGAACTGCCGCCGGTGATCGACGCCGAGTTCGGCGGCACCGGGGCGAACGCCATCGCGGGGTTGTCGATGGCGGGCACCTCGGTGTTCCAGCTCGCGCTCGCCGCGCCGGGCATGTACCGGGCGATCGGTTCCTACAGCGGCTGCGTGCGCACGAGTGACCCACGCGGACAAGCGATCGTGAGCGCGGTCGTTGGCAGCAGACTCGGCAACGTGGCCAACATGTGGGGGCCGCCGAGCGATCCGGCGTGGTCGGCGCACGACCCGTACCTGCACGCCGAGGCGTTCCGCGGCACCGAGGTGTACGTGTCGTCCGGCAATGGGATTCCCGGGCCGTACGACAATCTCGTCGCCGCGCAGGGCGATCCGGTGCAGCTGACCACCCAGCTGCTGTTCGGTGCCTCGCTCGAGGCCGTCACCGGGCTGTGCACCCGTCAGCTCAGCGACCGGCTGCAGTCGCTCGGCATCCCGGCGACGGTGGATCTGCGACCCAACGGCACCCACTCGTGGGGCTACTGGGAGCAGGATCTGCACAAGTCGTGGCCGATGTTCGAGGCCGCCCTGGCACGCGACGAGCAGGGATCGTGATGTCCGAAATTCGCTGGCGCGGGTGGTCGCGGTCCGGCAGGCTCGTCGTGAACTCACTCACGAATACCGTGTGACGACCGTCACCGATCCCGGTAGGGATGTCGGCGGCGGCGTCGCGGCGTGCACACTGGAGTGTGTGAGTCAGCGTCGCCCGGAAATCCTGCCCCACCGCATCGCGGTGCTGTCGGTGCACACCTCGCCGCTGGCGCAGCCCGGAACCGGCGACGCGGGCGGCATGAACGTCTACGTGCTGCAGACCGCGCTCGAGCTGGCCAAACGCGGCACCGAGGTGGAGATCTTCACCCGCGCGACCTCCTCGGATCTGCCGCCGGTGGCCGAGGCCGGACCCGGTGTGCTGGTCCGCCACGTCGTCGCCGGACCGTTCGAGGGGCTGGACAAGAACGACCTGCCCACCCAGCTGTGTCCGTTCACCGCCGAGGTGCTGCGCCAGGAGGCCCGTCACCTGCCCGGCCACTACGACCTCGTGCACTCGCACTACTGGCTCTCCGGCCAGGTCGGCTGGCTGGCCCGCGACCGCTGGCGGGTGCCGCTGGTGCACACGGCGCACACGCTGGCCGCGGTGAAGAACGCCGCGCTGGCCGAGGGCGACGCTCCCGAACCCGAGACCAGGGTGATCGGGGAGAAGCAGGTGATCGTCGAAGCCGACCGGCTCGTCGCCAACACCGGTGACGAGGCCCGCCAGCTCGTCGACCTCTACGGTGCAGCGCCCGAGCGCATCGACGTGGTGCCGCCCGGCGCCGACCTGACCCGCTACCGCCCCGGCGACAAGCTCGCGGCCCGCGCCGAACTCGGCCTGCGGCCGGACGAGCAGGTCGTCGCGTTCGTCGGCCGTATCCAGCCGCTCAAGGCCCCCGACGTGCTCGTCCGCGCCGCCGCCGAACTGCTGCGCCGTGACCCGAGCCGCAAGCTGCGTGTCCTGATCGTCGGTGGGCCTTCCGGTACCGGCCTGGCCAGGCCCGACGCGCTCATCGAACTGGCCGCCGCCCTCGGGATCACCGAGCAGGTCACCTTCCTGCCGCCGCAGCCCGCCGACCGATTGGTCCAGGTGTACCGCGCGGCCGATGTGGTCGCCGTGCCCAGCTACAACGAATCCTTCGGCCTGGTCGCCATCGAGGCGCAGGCCAGCGGCACCCCGGTCCTCGCCGCCGATGTCGGCGGTCTCGGCACGGCCGTGCGGCACCGCGAATCCGGTCTGCTGGTGCCGGGCCACCGCACCCCCGACTGGGCCGACGCGCTCGCCGCGCTCCTCGACGACCCGGCCCGGCTGGCCCGGATGGGCGCCACCGCGGTCGAGCACGCGAGCCGGTTCTCCTGGGCGCACACCGCCGAGGGACTGCTCGACAGCTACGCTGCCGCGATGGCCGGGTTCCGTGCCGAACGCGGCCGGATCGCCCTGCTCGCGGGGGAGACCAGTCAGGCCAGATCGCGGGCGCTGTGGCGGCGCCGGACAGGAGTACGCAGGTGAACGCCGTATCGCAGCTCATCGACGAGACCCTGCGCGATCGGGAGATCGAATACACCCGCCACGCCGAGGACACCTTCATCGTGGTGCTGCCCGGCGAGCGCAAGCTCAAGACCACGGTGATGCTGACCGTCGGCAAGCACGGGCTGCGCATCGAATCGTTCGTCTGCCGCAAGCCCGACGAGAACTTCGAGGGCGTCTACAAATACCTGCTGCGCCGCAACCGGCGCCTGTACGGCGTGGCCTACACGCTCGACAATGTCGGCGACATCTACCTCGTCGGCCGCACGTCCATCGAGTCGGTGACCCCCGACGAACTCGACCGCCTCTTCGGCCAGATCCTCGAGGCCGTCGACACCGACTTCAACGTGCTGCTCGAACTCGGCTTCGCCGAATCCATCCGCAAGGAATGGAAGTGGCGGGTCTCGCGGGGCGAATCCCTCAAGAACCTGCGCGCGTTCGAGCACCTCATCGACGAGGCCGACAAGGTCTGACACGCGGTCAGAACAGCGCGAGCGCCGAGTTGACCGCCACCGCTTGCCCGAACAACGTCCAGTCGTTGATGATGTGCGCGCCCGCCGAGACCGCGAGGTTCTTGGTGCGAATGTAGGCCAGGGTCAAGATGATCCGGGCGCCGCCGATCACGAGGAAGGTCTCAGCTCCCGCGACCTCGGCGTCCTCCGCCTTCTCGCTCATCCGCCGATCTTCCCACCATCCACAACCCGCCACGCGTTTATCCGGGACGGCGAGTGGGCAGCGGGGGGGGGGGGGGGGGGGGCCCCCCCCCCCCCCCCGGGGGGGGGGGGGGGGGGGGAGGGGGGGGGGGGGGGGGGGGGGGGGGGGGG